>CAZVWG010000039.1:0-14730 GCA_964630675.1 uncultured Ruminococcus sp. | reverse complement strand
ATTTGTGATATTTGTAATAATATTTGTAATCACAACGGCGGCACTGAATTTATTGAAAAGTCTGCCGCTACCTGCACCGCGGCGGCAAAAGGTGATTTTAAGTGCGTTGGTTGCAATGTTGTTTTAGAAGAAAATGTATATAACGGTGTTCCTCTTGGTCATAACCCAATATTAGTAAGCGGCGAAGATGCCGACTGCGAAAATACAGGCTTAAAAGATTATTATGACTGTTCACGCTGTGATATGGTGTTTGAAGATGCGGCGGCTGAAAAATCCATAGATAACCTTAGTGAGTGGATTGTAACAGATGCCCTTGGACATATTGCAACAACCGATGACAACGGTATAGTTTATTCATCACACGGCGGTAAGCACTATAAGATTTGCGAGCGTGACGATTGCGGTACCGAATTTGATGGCGAGGCGCATATTAACGGTGAATATATAGCCGATGATAAAAATGGGCATACGCGTATATGTGTTGTTTGCAGTGCTGAAACAGTAAGCTTAGAAGGACATACTTTTGATAAAAACAGCACCTGTACTTATTGCGGATGGATATGCAATAAACACACGGCAGACGATGCAGTTATAGAAAATGTGGTTAATGCAACCCACCTTGTAAACGGCTCTTATCAAGAGGTGGTTTATTGTTCTATTTGTGATATTGAACTGTCAAGAATCACAAAACCAATTATAGCCGAAGGTCATATTTATAATAATGACTGTGATGCAAGTTGTAACATATGTGGTGATATACGTGTTCCGTCAGACCATATATATGACAATACCTGCGATGCTATTTGTAACGTATGTGATGCTAGCAGAACGATAACACATACCTATGATAATAACTGCGATAGAGAGTGTAATGTTTGCGGTTTTACCCGCGTGCCGAGTGATCATATTTATGATAATGATTGCGATGCTGTATGTAATATTTGCGGTGAGACACGAACTGTGCCCGACCACATTTATTCAAATGATAAAGATATAGATTGTAATGCATGTGGCGCGATAAGAGAAGTTTATAAACTTGGCGATATCAACGATGACACAAGTATCAACAACAAAGACCTCGGGCTTCTTATGCAGTTTCTTAACGATTGGAATGTTGAAATAAATATCGATGCTGCTGATGTTAACGATGACGGAAACGTTAACAACAAGGACTACGGTCTTTTGATGCAGTATCTTAACGGTTGGGACGTAGTGCTTAAATAATGCGGAATTCGGAATTCGGAATGCGGAATTAAATAATGCGGAATGCGGAATGCGGAATTAGGAATTAGGAATTAGGAATTAGGAATTAGGAATTAGGAATTAGGAGATTTTTAAAAAGAGAGAAAGTACGCAAAAATACTTGAATACAATTTCCTTGACTTTAATCACTGCTAAAGGTACAATTATCTTTGGCGGTGATTTTTTTTGAAATCTAAGGTTATTAAACTCAATCGTTGTGTTGTTGTCAAAAGCATGCTTGTATGCCTTTTTTTAATATATACGCTTATGGTTATTGATTTTACGCTGATAAACAACAGTTTTGGTAGAAGTATATCCAATATTTTTTTGGCAGATAAAGCACTCGTAAACGAATATCTTTCACAAAAGATAAATTTAATTCCGTTTGCTACGGTAAAGCTTTTTATTAACGCATACAAAGATGCAAACCTTGAGACGTTTGTTGTGATAGAAAATATACTGGGTAATTTTTTTGTATTGATGCCGTTTGCGCTTTTTGTGCCGAATATATTTAAAAAGATAAACAATGCTTTAAAATTTTTGGCTTTTATTTCGATAAGTGTTTTACTTATCGAAATTTTACAGCTTGTCTTTTTAACAGGCAGCGCAGATATTGATGATTTTATTTTAAATGTCGGCGGCGCTATGACGGCATACGGTGTGTTGAATGTTCCTAAAATAAAACGCACCGTAAATAAATTTTTGTTTGGTGAGCGGGATGAAGGTTAAGGCTAATGCAAAAATAAATCTGACGCTTGATGTTGTGGGTCGTCGTGACGACGGCTATCATCTTATTGATTCGGTCTTTCAGTCGGTATCACTTTGTGATGAAATCAGCGTTAAAAAATGCGATAATATTGTTGTGCGTTGCGATGATAGCACAATATGTGCTGAGGCTAACATTGCATATAAAGCGGCAGAAAGTTTTTTTGAAAATACGGGTATTAACGGCGGTGCAGAAATAACCATCGAAAAACATATACCCTTAGCATCGGGAATGGGTGGCGGCAGCGCTGACGCGGCGGCGGTTATTGTGGCGCTTGATAAGCTGTATGAAACCAATTTGTCACAAGACGCACTTTGCAAAATCGGATTATCTGTTGGCGCGGATGTGCCGTTTTGTATTGTAGGTGGCACTGCACGTGTCGGTGGTATAGGTGAGCAAATGACCGTATTGTCACATATGCCTGACTGTGCAATGCTTCTTATAAAGCACGGCGCAAAGCTATCAACCGCCGATATGTATAAAAAAATAGACAACCGTCCGCAATCAGCGTTTTATACACAGGCGATGACCGACAGCATAAATGGCGGAGATTTGGATGCTGTTTGCAAAAATGTTTTTAATGCTTTTTCGGCAGTTTGCGACAATACGATTTTGATAAACGATATAAAAGGGACAAATCCGCTGGCGGTATCGCTTTCGGGTAGCGGACCTACTGTGTTTGCGATATATGATAATATTGCTGATGCAAACAAAGCAAAAAACACGCTTGAACAAATGGGTTACAAGCCAATAACTGCAGCGCCATCACAAGAGGGTATAATATTTGAATAAATTAAAATGCTTTTGTCAATATTTTTTTTAGAAAAAATTGACAGGAGTATTTTTTATGAAAACAAATATCAGAAAAAACGTAGAGCTTGGAATACTGGTTGGACTTGTTTGCGCGATAATACTAAGCTTTTCGAGGTTTGAAGTGCGTTGCGATGAGCTGAGACAGGGTGTTTTGCGGTTACATATAATCGCAAATTCCGATGAGTCTGCAGACCAGAATCTAAAGCTTGCGGTTAGGGACGCGATACTTGAAAATTCGGTAGATATTTTTAAGCAGTGCAATAATGTAGACGATGCTGTTTTAACTGCAAGCGGCAGTGTTGATGCTATAGCAGATATAGCAAACAGCGTTATAAAAGAAAACGGATTTGATTATTCGGCGGCGGTATCTGTGGGTGACAGTTATTTTGATACGAGAGAATACGAGGATTTTACATTGCCTGCAGGCACATATAAATCTCTTATAGTAAAATTGGGCGAGGCAGAGGGTAAAAATTGGTGGTGCGTTGTTTTTCCGTGTGTATGTGTGCCGACAGCATATGACGCAAGCCTTTCAGATAGTGTTTCGAGCGAAGCGGCAGAGACAGCACAAAACGCACCAAAATATCAAATAAAGTTTAAAACAGTTGAAATCTATGAGGAAATAAAGAAAATATTTTCAAAAAAGTAATGTTTTTTAAAAATAATGCTTGCATTTTTGGAAGTTATGTGGTAAAATTCCAATGTTACAACGAAAGAAAGGGGTGACAAGGATGAAGGAAGGTTTACATCCTCAGTACGAAAAGGTAACAATTAAATGTGCTTGTGGTGCCGAATTCGAGACACGCTCAACAAAGAAAGATATTCGTTTGGATATTTGTTCTAAATGTCATCCGTTTTTCACTGGTAAGCAGAAGTTGGTAGATACCGGCGGACGTGTTGACAGATTTAAGAAGCGTTTCGGTATGGAAGATAAATAATTATTACCGCAATTCCGCAATCGGCCTACGGGGTGATTGCGGTTTTTTCTTTAAGTGTTTATCAAAAAAAGGGGGATACCGTGCAAGAATATATAACAATTGAGGGCAGCTTTACGGCAGAATATAGCGAAAAACATTCACGTTTTATAGCTGAGTGTTTTCATTGTGAAAACGAGCAAGCAGCCAGTGAGATAATTGCATCGCAAAAAAGCAAATATTGGGATGCCCGTCATAATGTATATGCCTATATTTTACAGGACGGTACTGCGCGTTTTTCCGATGACGGCGAGCCTCACGGTACAGCGGGGATGCCTATACTTGAGGTAATAAAGGGCAGTGGCATTACCAATGTTCTTGTTGTGGTGACACGGTATTTCGGTGGTATACTGCTGGGCACAGGCGGTCTTGTGCGTGCGTACAGTACCAGCGCGCGTGATGCTTTACAGGGAGCACAAAAGGTTTTGATGTGTCAGTGCCGTGAATATATGATAGATTGCGATTACGGCAGTTTTGATAGACTTACAAGACTTATATCCGACTGCGGCGGTATGGTGCAGGGTACGGATTTTACCGATAAAGTGACCGTTAATGTTATGTTTAAAGAGATTGACAGTAATGCCTTTTTAGACAAGCTTTGCGAAACCTTTGCCTCAAAATTGACAGCAAAACTTAAAAACGAAATATTTTTCCCGTTTAATTTGTAAAAAATAGAGGAATTTTCAATTTTTTTGATAATATATTAAGTGAAAGGGTGGAGTGTTTATGGAAAATGTAAGATTGTTTACCGAAAGTATCGAAAAGCAGACTTTATCGACTTACGCTACATTAAGCGCAGATTCTGTCGGTCGCGAACAAAAAGAAGATAAGTGCGAACTGCGTACTGATTTTCAGCGGGACCGTGACCGAATTATACATTGCAAGGCTTTTAGAAGACTCAAGCATAAAACGCAGGTATTTTTATCCCCTGAGTCAGATCACTATCGTACACGTCTTACACATACTCTTGAGGTAGCGCAGATAGCACGTACTATAGCAAGAGCCTTGCGTTTTAACGAGGACCTTACCGAAGCTATTGCTCTAGCGCACGATTTGGGTCATACTCCATTTGGTCACGCGGGTGAGCGTGCGCTTAATTCATTGGCTCCCGATGGTTTTACCCATTTTGCGCAGAGTGTCAGGGTATGCCGTATTATCGAAAAAAACGGCAAGGGACTTAATCTTACCCACGAAGTGCTTGACGGTGTAATGAATCATACGCGTGGCGAATGGCCGCATACACCTGAGGGTAAAATAGTTCGTTTCAGCGACCGTATAGCATATATCAATCATGATATTGATGACGCAATCGGAGCAGGTGTTTTCAGTGAAGAACTAATACCGCTTGAAATCAGAGAGGTTCTTGGCTTTAGAAAAAGCGAGCGTATTAACACATTGGTAAAATCGTTGGTAGAAAATACCGAAAAAGACGATGTTAAAATGGATGAGCATACGGCAAATGCTTATGAAACGCTGCACAAGTTTATGTATGACACATTGTATCTTAATCCTGCGGTTAAGTTTGAAGAAACAAAGGTTGACGGAATTGTAAGCGGTATATATGATTACCTTCTTAAAAATCCTGATAAGCTTGACAATGAATATAATACAATTCGCGAACGCGAGGGTATCGAGCGCGCGGCGGTGGATTATATTGCAGGTATGACCGATCACTTTGCGGTGACTACATACTCGGATATTTATATACCAAAAGCGTGGAAGGTTTAATTTTATAAAAATTTTGCGAAAGGAGAGTGTTTAAGTGGCGATACCTGAGGATATTATAAATGAAATTAAGTACAAGAATGATATCGAGTCGGTTATGGCACCGTATATAAGTCTTAAGCGGCGGGGGAAAAACCTTGTAGGTCTTTGCCCCTTTCACAACGAAAAAACACCCTCCTTTACCGTATACCCCGAAAACGGCTCGTTTTACTGTTTTGGATGCGGTGTCGGCGGAGATGTGTTTAGTTTTGTGCGTCAGATAGAAAATCTGGATTATATTGATGCCGTAAAGTTGCTTGCTGAGCGTAGCGGTGTTACGCTTCCGCAAGACGGCTATGACGACTCAATGCAAAAGCTAAAAAATACCATATTTGAAATAAATCGGGAAACGGCGAGATTTTATCATACATATCTTATGTCACCCGAGGGTAAATGGGCGCTTGATTATCTGACGGGTAGAGGTTTGTCAATTGCTACCATAAAGCATTTTGGACTCGGTGCCGCACCGGACGGTTGGGATAGTCTTATAAAATATTTAAAAGGTCTTGGATACAATATTGCCGATATGATACAAGCAAATGTAGTTGGCAAAAGTCAGCGTGGCACATACTATGACCGTTTTAGAAAACGCGTGATGTTTCCGATAATCAACATTCGCGGCAAGGTAATAGGTTTTAGCGGACGAGCAATGCCCGGAGAAGATAAAGCAGGCGGTAAGTATGTCAACACCTCTGATACTCCTATTTATAAAAAAAGTGAAAATCTTTTTGCAATGAATTTTGCCAAGAATTATTGTGATGAACGCGTGATTTTGGTTGAGGGTAATATGGATGTTATTTCGCTTCATCAGGCAGGTTTCACGAATGTTGTTGCGGCACTCGGAACATCCTTTACCGACGAACAGGCGAGATTGTTGTCACGCTATACAAAAGAGATTGTGCTTATAATGGACTCTGATGCTGCCGGTCAAAAGGCGGTACGGCGCTCAAGCGAAATTTTGCAAAATACAGGTCTTGATATTAGGGTGGTTATATTGCCCGACGGCAAGGACCCTGACGAATATATAAAAATACACGGTGCGGCGCGGTTTAAAGCACTACTTGACGGTGCTGTAAGCGAAATAGAGTACAAGCTGCTTACCGCTGTAGAGGGTATTGATACGAGCAGTGATGATGGGAAATTGCAGTATCTGGCGCGTGCGGCTTCGATTGTTGCCGAATCAAATGATGTTATGACGCGCGATCTTTATATCGGTCGACTTTCTGACAAGTACGGTGTATCGCGTGCGGCATTGCAGGATAAGGTAAATGAGCTGCGCAAAAAAAATCAAAAACAACGCGAAAAACGCGAGTTTGAGCAAATAGTAAGACCTAAATTCGACAGAACCGATGTTAATCCCGAAAGGCGTTTATATCCTGCGGCAGTTGCGGCAGAGGAGACGTTAATTGCGATACTTTTACAGCATCCCAATTTTTACGAAACGGCGGCTCAAAGGTTAGGGGTTGACGATATGATTAGCACCGTTAACCGAAGAATATATAAGGCAATATGCGAATGTTGTGCAAGCGGTCGAAATCTTGATTTATCATATTTTGGCGAATTGTTATCGGATGCTGAGATGGGTTATATATCATCTCTCGCCAATAGCGAAAAAGGAGATAAAAACGCCCTTATTGTATTAAAAGACAGCATAAAGGTAATATTAGATGAGGGTATACGACAAAAAACGAATGATACAAAAAATATGTCTGTAGATGATTGGGCAGAAAATTTACAGAAGATAATAAAGTTAAAGCAAAAGGGGAAATAAAAATGACAGAAAATAAAACACAGCAACCAACAGCTGAGGAACTTGAAAAACAGGCAGATGCGCTTTTAGAAGAGGATGAAAAAAGAGAAACTTTAGATGATATCGAGGCTGCGCCCGACGATATAGAGAGTCTACTTTCAGACCCTGATGTTTTAGAGCGTGATTATGATGAGGAGCCAACCGAGGACGAGCTGAAGCTCGAGGAGGTGGACCTTGATAATCTTGATGATGATGTGGCGCTCGAAAATATGTCGCTTGATGATCCTGTCAAGGTTTATCTGCGTGAGATAGGCCGCGTTCCGCTCCTTTCATCAAAAGAGGAAATCGCACTTGCGGTAAAGATTGCCGAGGGCGACGAGTATGCTAAAAAGCGCCTTACCGAAGCTAATTTGCGTCTTGTTGTGAGTATAGCAAAAAAATATGTTGGTCGCGGTATGTATTTCCTTGACCTTATCCAAGAGGGTAATGTTGGTTTGATAAAGGCTGTGGACAAGTTTGACTATACAAAGGGCTTTAAATTTTCCACATATGCGACTTGGTGGATTCGTCAGGCTATTACCCGTGCAATTGCCGATCAGGCGAGGACTATACGTATTCCGGTTCATATGGTAGAAACTATCAATCGTCTTAAAAAGGTGCAGAGTCAGCTTCTTCACGAAAATGGCTATGAGCCGAGCGAAGAGCTTATCGCTGAAAAGATGGATTTGTCGGTTGAGCGTGTGCGTGAGATTATGCGTGTAGCTCAGGAGCCCGTTTCTATGGAAACACCCATAGGTCCCGAAGAGGATTCTCGTCTTATGGACTTTATTCGCGATGAGGATGCATTGGCTCCGGATGATGCCGCGCTTAAAACTATAACAAACGAGGATATCGACGCAGTGCTTCACACTCTTTCGGCTCGCGAAGAGGCGGTAATCCGTTTGCGTTTTGGTTTAAAGGATGGCAGATGTCACACACTTGAAGAGGTGGGCACTGAGTTTAACGTAACACGCGAACGTATCCGTCAGATTGAGGCAAAGGCGCTTCGTAAGTTGCGCCATCCTGTAAGAAGCAATAAGTTTAAGGATAGATAAGAGGCATAAATTTAATGAAATTCACATATAAAACAAATGGAGTTTGTTCACGCAGTATTGATATCGAGGTTGAGGACAACATTATTAAAGATGTATGCTTTACGGGTGGTTGCAACGGCAACCTTAAGGGTATCGCCGAACTGACAAAGGGTATGGATATTGATGATGTTATTGAGAGACTCGAAAATATAAAATGCGGATTTAAAAACACTTCCTGTCCGGCACAACTTGCCGAGGCACTGAGAAGGCACAAAAACGAACAATAAAAGCAAGGTGATTTAAAGTGCTAACAGATGATTTAGATGTAAAAATTGCGGGCGACAAGCCTTCGGAGGATGTCAGGCGCAACAAAAATACACCTGTGCAGAATTCGTCTGTGAGTTCTGCACAGATTGAAGGGGCAAAGGCAGTAGGTAAAGCTGTGGCTAACAGCTTTATTGCCGATGCCGAAACCGAGGTCGATGAGGAGTTTCGCGACTTTGATATGATAGTACAAAGGCGCTTACTGCTTTCCTTTACTGCTACAGCAGGATTTGAGCAGTATATAGGCGATGATACGCTTGACGGTATCGCCCAAAAGAGCTTTTTAGATACAATAAACAAGCATAGTTCTGAACTTTATAAAACTTCAAGCGACACGGGTGCATTTTCATTTTATTATCTTGCGTTTCGTAGAGGTAGCGAGGTTGAGCGCCGTATAGGTCAAACCTTTGCAATGCTTTGCTCACACGACGGCGACCCGATTTTTCAGGAGCTTGGAGAAGCGCTTTACTGCTGGTTTTTATCGGTGGTAAGAAAAGCGGTAGCAGAGTATATGAAATGATATACAATTTTAATACGTAATTATTAATTACAACAGTACTCGTTATGTGGATATAGTGAGTACTGTTTTTTATATATTAGCGGAAAACTTATTTGCCAGAATTATTTTTAACTTCTGACTTTTAATTTAAAATAATTTGTGATACAATCTATACAGTTATTGACCAATATTTTATTTGGAGAGAATTTTTATGAAAAAACTATTATCTGTTGTACTATCAATACTTATAACTCTTCTTGGCACATTTGGCATCAGTGCATATACTGAAGATAATGGGATCAGTCAATTTACATGGGGAAATCACACCTATTCTCTTAACGATTGTGTGCTTACTATTAGTGGTAATGGTTATATTACGTATGGCTCTGGAGATGGAAATGAACCAGCAATGGACCCTCAACGTACGGAAATGCTTTCTAAAGCTACACATCTTGTTATAGAAAGTGGAATAACAGGTATAGACACAATTATTTTTAGAGAGTATGCTACAAATATTGAAAGCGCAGAAATTGCAGACAGTGTTATAAAAATAAGTGGCGATGCTTTTTATAATACAACATTATATAAAAATAAAAATAATTGGAAAGATGGAGTTTTATATATTAGCAACCATCTAATCGCATCGATGGGTGTTGTGGGTGAATATACGGTTAAAGATGGAACTGTGACAATTGCTGACGAAGCATTTCTAAATAGCGGCATTACAAAAATAGTAATACCAGACAGTGTATCAAGCATTGGCAATAACGCTTTTAGAGGATGTAAAAGCCTTGATGATATTGTTGTTTCGGGTGATGTTAAATACATAGGCGCGGATGCTTTTTATAATACGCTTTATCTTAACAACGATGAAAATTTTGAAGATGGTCTTCTATATATTGGTACTTATTTGGTTAAAGCTAATGATGTAACCGATGATGAATATGTCATAAAAGAAGGGACCCGAGTAATTGGCGAAGGCGCATTTGCAGAATGTGGTGCAGTTAAAAAAATCTTTATACCAAGCAGTGTAATTGCTATAAGACAAAATGCTTTTAAAAATGCTAGTGGTAGAGAGGTGCATATAAACGATCTTGCCGATTGGTGTAAAATTGATTTTGAATGCAACCCTTTGAGCAGTCAATATTCAGCGGATCTAAATGCAAATTACTTATTTGTAAATGGAGAAAAAGTAGCTGACCTCATTATTCCTGACGGAGTTACAGCAATACCTGATAATGCCTTTGAACATTGTTTGTACAGTTTTAAAAGTGTGGTAATTCCGGATAGTGTGAAAAGCATAGGGAAATTGGCTTTTATATGGTGCTATAGTGTAAAAAGTGTTACGATCGGCGACGGAGTTGAGAGTATAGGCGAGTGGGCGTTTCGCGGTTGCAGCGGTTTGGAAAAGGTTGTTATAGGTGACGGACTTACAAAGATTGGAACAGAGTTTTCTGCCACAGCGATTAAAGAAATTGTTATTGGTGATAATGTTACAGAAATCGCACATGATGCATTTGAATATTGCAATTACCTTACAAATATAACCGTACCAAAAAGTTTAACATCACTAGCTGCGTTTTCAGAATGTGGGGAAATAAAAGATGTTTGGTATAGGGGAAGCGCAGATGATAGACTCAATATAAGTTCTATTCCCACCAATATGAGACTTGCAACATGGCACTATAACATATGTAATACTGATGAACATTTATACACAAATGATACGGATGAGAGCTGTGAAAATTGCGAATGGGTACGTCAGATAACTCAATCGGGTGATATTAACAACGATAAAAACATCAATAATAAAGACCTTGGTCTATTGATGCAGTATCTAAACGATTGGGATGTTGAAATAAGCGAACAGGCTGCTGATGTTAATAACGATAAAAACATCAACAACAAAGACTATGGATTGCTAATGCAATATCTAAACGATTGGGATGTAGAATTGCAATAAATTACAATTTCATAAAAAACTTCCCCCCTGCATACAATGGTGCGAGGGGGAGTTTTTATGCCAAGTATTTATTTGAGTCCATCAACACAAGAGTTTAATCCGTATATAATAGGTGGAAACGAAGAATATTATATGAATCTTATTGCTGACGCAATGGAGCCATATTTGTATGCAAGCGGTATATCGTTTACGCGCAATACACCCGAAATGACCGCTGCATCATCGATAGTTCAATCTAATATGGGAAATTATGACCTGCATTTAGCTCTTCATTCCAACGCAACGGGCAGTGGTGATGGCAGCAGACGTGGAACAGAGGTTTACTATTACCCTACAAGCGTGAACGGTGCGCGCGCGGCGGAAATTATTGCTAACAATCTTAAACTTATCTATCCGTTACCGGAACTCGTACGCACAGTACCGACCACATCCTTAGGCGAGGTTAGAAGAACAAGGGCGCCGAGTGTTTTAATAGAGTTTGCATATCATGACAACTATGAGGATGCAGTCTGGATACGTGATAACATTGAGGCAATAGCGGCAAATGTGGTGGTATCGCTTACGGATTATTTTGGTATCCCGTTTGTTGTGCCAAATTAACAAAAAATCCATTGTTATATTCGTATAGCAATGGATTTTTAAATTGACTGTTCAATTTGAATATGTGAAAACAAACCGTATTTTGTGGTTTACATTTGATCCGTTTTGTTGTAAAATGAATTTAAATGTTATAGGTTTTACTTGTGTCATACGAACCGTTAAAGTGAGGTGTGGGAATGAAAAATATAATTATTATAGGTGGCGGAGCGGCAGGTCTTATGGCGGCGATAGGTGCTGCAAAAAAGCTAGAAGGTACACCTTATAACATAACCGTGATTGAAAAAAATTCCCGACCTGCGCGCAAGGTTATGATAACTGGCAAGGGTAGATGCAACGTTACAAACAACTGTGATATAAACTCACTTATCTCCAATACCCTGAAAAACGGTAAGTTTTTGTACTCGGCTTTTAGTAATTTTGATTCCGCTGATACAATACAGTTTTTTGAGACTTGCGGTGTACCGCTTAAGACAGAACGCGGCAACCGAGTTTTTCCCGTGTCGGACAAGGCGGTGGATATCGTTGACGCGCTTGTAAAATCCGTACAAAAAAACTGTAGTATTATCGAGGGTACAGCCGAGGCGATAATCGCGCCAAACGGATTTGTTACTGCGGTTAAACTGACTGACGGTAAAATAATTGATGCTGACTGTGTTATAGTTGCAACGGGCGGTATGTCGTATCCTACCACTGGCTCTACGGGTGACGGATATAAAATGGCCAAATCTTTAGGTCATACTGTGACAACGCTTACGCCTTCTCTTGTAGGACTTGAATGTCACGAGGGGTTTTGTACGCGGCTTGCAGGTCTTTCGCTTAAAAATGTGACTTTGTCGGTTTTTGAAACGCTCAAGAAAAAACCGCTTTACAAAGAGATGGGCGAAATGCTCTTTACCCATACGGGCATATCAGGTCCGTTAACATTATCTGCATCATCACACTTAAGATATATGGATAAAAAACAGTATTATGCTGAGATAGATTTAAAACCCGCTTTAGACGTAACACAGCTTGACAAGCGACTGCTTCGTGATTTTGAAGAGTCACTCAATCGAGATTTTGCAAATTCTTTGGACAAATTACTACCCAAAAGCATAATTTCGGTTATAATAAATATGTCTGGAATTGATCCGCATACAAAGGTTAATCAAATCAGCCGAGAGCAAAGACAGGCTTTAATTAATGCAATTAAGCATTTTAGGCTTAATATAACAGGCTTTAGACCTATTGAAGAAGCGATTGTTACAAGCGGAGGAATATCGGTTAAAGAAATTGATCCTGCTACAATGATGTCAAAGCTTATAGGCGGATTGTTCTTTGCGGGAGAGATTATTGATGTTGACGCTTATACAGGTGGATTTAATTTACAGATAGCGTTTTCAACAGGCATTCTTGCCGGTGCAAGCGCTGCAAAATATGAAAGGAATTTTTAAATTATGATTTCTATAGCACTTGACGGTCCTGCAGGCGCGGGCAAAAGCACGGTGGCAAAGGGTGCCGCAAAGGCGCTTGGTTTTATTTACGTTGATACAGGCGCGCTTTATCGTACTGTCGGTCTTAAATTTTTGCGTGAAGGATACGATACAGAGCTTAATTGCGATATCGATGCTATCCTTAAAACAATCGAGGTAGATATTAAATTTATTAACGGCGCGCAGCATGTGTTTTTAAATGGTGAGGATGTATCTGATGATATAAGGACCCCCGAAGCATCAATGATGGCGTCTGCCGTATCGGCAAAGCCGCCTGTGCGTGCGTTTTTGCTTGAAATGCAACGCAAGCTCGCGCGTGAGAATAATGTGTTGATGGACGGCAGAGATATAGGTACCGTGGTATTACCGAATGCTACCCTTAAATTTTTTGTTACCGCGTCGGTAGAGGAAAGAGCAACCCGTCGATATAAAGAACTGCTTCAAAAGGGTATGGATGTTAAATATGAGGATATTTATAAGGATATAGAGATTCGCGACTATAACGACTCGCACCGCGATATAGCACCGTTAAAGCCCGCAGAGGATTCTATTATGTTTGATACTACGGGAAATACTTTGCAGGAGTCAATAGACAAGCTTATAAATACAATAAAGGAAAGGCTTAACTGATTTGAAAATTACACTTGCGAAAACCGCAGGCTTTTGCTTTGGCGTAAACCGAGCGGTACAAATGGTATATGATTTGGTGGATAAAGGCGAAAATGTCTGCACCTTGGGACCGATTATTCACAACAGTCAAATGGTAGCGGAATTAACATCAAAGGGTGTGCGTGTGGTAGACGAGCCGTATGAAACTTTGCCGCATGAGACGTTGGTTATTCGCTCTCACGGTGTTGGCAGGTCGGTATATCAATCGGCAAATACAGCAGGGGTTAAGGTGTGTGATGCTACCTGCCCCTTTGTATCAAAGATACATAAAGTTGTGGCTGAACAATCGGCACAGGGTGATATAATTTTAATTGCAGGTGACGAGGCTCACCATGAGGTTATAGGTATTGTGGGACATTGTGTTTCACAATGTTATGTGTTTTCTTCTGTTGATGAACTTAAAAATTTGATAGAAATTCATCCCGAAATTCAAAAAAATGCTGTTTCGGTGGTGTCGCAAACCACTTTTAACGCAAAAAAATGGGAAAATGCGCAAATTTTTTTAAAAAAAGTATGTACAAATGCAAAAATTTTTGATACAATATGTGGTGCTACGTCAACAAGACAAGCAGAGGCGCGCGAGCTTGCCCGTACACACGATGTAATGGTTGTAATCGGTGGCAGGCATAGTTCAAACACTGTCAAGTTATATGACGTGTGTGTGGCTCTTTGTCAAAATACCCATTTGATAGAAACCGCGCGAGAGATTAAACCAGAGTGGTTTGCTAAAGCAAATAATGTTGGCGTTGTCGCGGGTGCATCTACACCTGCGGGTATTATAAAGGAGGTTATTAAAACCATGTCGGAAATTTTACAACCTG
>CAZVWG010000038.1:0-14799 GCA_964630675.1 uncultured Ruminococcus sp. | reverse complement strand
AACCTATTCGTACATCCCAACCACAACGGTACTGCATAAGTAGTCCAAAGTCTTTGTTGTTTAGAAGACCATCATCATTTACATCAGCAGCATTACAATTAATCTCAAAATCCCATCCGTTAAGATAGCGTTGCAAAAGAACAAGATCTTTATTGTTTATTCTACCATCGTCATTTACATCACCCGATATGCTGGTATCACGATAACTACCACATTCATTGCAGTATTCATCCTTATCATGATCATAAGTGTGCGCATCAAGATCAATATCACGTTCCATTGATACCCTTTCGATTTCCGCATCACAAACGATACAATAATGTACTAAATCATATGAGCCAGGTATGGTACAGGTTGATTCAACACGATTTTCCTCAACTGCATCACCATATGTATGACCGATTGCGCCCATTGGGTCTTCTATTTCGGAAGTATCGGTAAGTCCGCAGATTGTGCACTTTAATATACCCTTGTTAGGCGTTGTGCAATCACCGGGAACTGTTACAACAAACTCGAGTGCGCCATTTTCAGAATCTACATCAAAGCCATGTGTACACTGAGCGCCGCACTCCGCACAAACACCTGTCTCAGCATCATACACGTGCGCGTATGGATTAGGCGAGCTAGTAGGATCTACTATGTCAGCAACCATAACAACTCCACAATCATCGCACACAAACATACCGAGCGCAGCCGTTGTGCAGGTGGCATCGGCAGTTACAATAAACACCTGCGTATTATGTGAGCAGCCGTATCCACAAATATCGCAAGAGCCGTCCGAATTAAAGCTATGTGCCTCTGTTGCTAAAATTTCCAATCCGCAAACCAAGCACGTAACAAAATGTCCATCCTCATCGTAAACATATTCGCCATAGTGGGCTTCATAATCAAATTCCTCGCCGCACAACCAGCAGCACTTTGCATGATAAGAATCATATAACATATAAACTATATCATCATTTTCATCAACCAAAGCAGTATGATTGCCTTTACAATCATAAATTGCTATAAAGAGCAATCCATTCTCGTCGGCATAGGTCTGAGCGTATGAACCTTCATATCCGTAGATAGCAATATCACATTTTTCAAATGCATCATCTGCGATATATGTAACGCTCTCGGGAATTGTAATTTGGGAAAGATCTGTACAAAAAGCAAATGCAGTATAGCCGATGCTTGTAACACTGTTCGGAATTACAACCTCCGTGAGTGACTGGCAAAAATAAAACGCATCATCACCTATAACCGTCACGGTATCGGGAATTACAATGCTTACAAGGTCGGTGCAGTAAGAAAAAGCCGCGCCGCCTATCGTCTTAACAGGATAGCCGCCTAAATAAGACGGGATAGTTATATCACCGCTCAAGTTTTGATCAACGCTAATTATAGTTGCGCCATCGTCCTCAATAATATAGTTATAATAGTCTGCTGTTTCCGCACCTACGGTTAACGTAAACGCACCCATAGGTAGTGTGACAATTAATATTGCCATTACCATTAACAAAGATAATAATTTTTTCATACCGCATCTCTCCTAAAAAGAACGAAATTATACATAATAATTATAACACAAAACCGCAAAATTTCAATATAAAATTACAATTTTTAAAAAGCAAAAAAACTGCACCGCTATTGCGGTGCAGCCTCTAAAGTACCTTAGTTACAAATTGTAATTTCGGTATCCTTATCAAAGATGTGAATTTTGCTGGGTTCAAGAGCGATCTTAATCTTGTCGCCGGGACGAGCTGTGTTGGTAGGAGCAACGCGAGCGTTGATAGCCTGACCTTCGCAGTTTGTGTAAAGATATGTTTCGGCACCCATAAGCTCGGTAACTTCAACATCTACTTCAACAATACCGTCAGCATTTGCAGCAAGCAAATCTTCTTCATTATGAACATGCTCAGGACGAACACCGATGATAACTTCCTTATCAATATAAGGAACAAGAGCGTCGTCTTTATTCTTTTCAGCAGGTAATTTAATCTTGAACTTAACACCTGCGCGAGTCTTGGTATCTTCTGAACCAAACTCAGCAAAGAAGTCGCTACCTTCTTTAAGAATCTTAGCCTCAATAAAGTTCATCTGAGGTGAACCGATAAAGCCTGCAACGAAGAGATTGCAAGGATAAAGATAAAGATTTTGAGGAGTGTCAACCTGCTGGATAACACCGCTCTTCATAACAACGATACGACTAGCCATTGTCATAGCTTCGGTCTGGTCGTGGGTAACATAGATAAAGGTTGTACCCAAACGCTGATGGAGCTTAGAAATCTCGGTACGCATTTGCGCACGAAGCTTAGCATCCAAGTTAGATAGAGGCTCGTCAAGCAAGAATACCTTAGGCTCACGAACGATAGCACGACCGAGAGCTACACGCTGACGCTGACCACCTGACAAAGCCTTTGGCTTACGCTCAAGAAGATGAGCAATGTCAAGGATACGAGCAGCCTCTTCAACGCGGCGCTTAATTTCATCCTTCGGAGTTTTGCGAAGCTTAAGACCAAATGCCATATTGTCAAAAACTGTCATATGCGGATAAAGTGCGTAATTTTGGAAAACCATTGCGATGTCGCGGTCTTTCGGTGCTACATCGTTTACAAGGCGATCGCCGATGTAAACCTCACCGTCTGAAATTTCTTCAAGACCTGCAACCATACGAAGAGTTGTAGATTTACCGCAACCCGAAGGACCAACGAAAACAATAAATTCCTTGTCCTTAATTTCAAGATTGAAGTCAGATACAGCGGTTACGCCACCGGGGTATCTTTTGTAAACGTTGCGAAGAGATAAACTTGCCATAAAAAATGGACCTCCTGATAAAATTCCTAATTTACTTTAGTATTATAACAAACTTTTTCATTAAATGCTATGATTATTTCACACAATGTTTTTTGTACTATTTTGGTAAAAGTATCTAACGTTTTGCATTTATTTATACAAAATGCTCTTTTCAAGTTGTTCTTTTGTAATTTCGACACATTCACCCGTTTTAATACCTTCAGGTAAAACAAGACCGCCTATCGCCTCGCGGTGCAACGCATTTACTCCTAATCCAACCACACCAAACATTCTTTTTATTTGATGATACTTGCCTTCGGTAATAATTACTCGGGCAACATTTTCTTGCATACGTTCCAATACGGCTTTTTTGCAAACCGTACCGTCTGCCAGCACAACACCGTTTTCAAAACATTTTATCATATCTTCGGTAATATCACCGTCAAGAGTTACGATATATGATTTTGAGATTTCTTTTTTGGGCGATATACAGTTGTGGGCAAAAACACCGTCGTCTGTAATAAGGAGCAAGCCTGTTGTATCCTTGTCCAATCTACCTACAGGTGCTATGTCCTGCCGCCTTAAATGTTCGGGAACAAGGTCAACCACCGTTTGCCGCGATTTATCGGTAGCTGCCGACAAAACACCCTGTGGCTTATTCATCAGTATATAAACAAACTCCTTATAACCCACATCATTTCCTTCATAAGTAATACTGTCGCAATCGGCATCTATCAAAGCGCCCGCATCACGAACAACAGCACCGTTAACAGTAGCGCGTCCTCTTTGAATACCAACCCTTACGATACTTCGTGAAAGTATCAGCTGATTTGAAATAAATTTGTCAAGTCTTTGCTTTTTCACATTGTCACTCACTTTGATTTTTTATAGGCAGCATAAATCCTCCAAGCGCCGCCGAGGATACGTCTCCGCCTATTATTCTATCATTATACACAATCAAATTGATTGCACACTCGCCCTCATAGCCCTGCGGTGAATTTATCTGATACGTATATATTGTTACCTCGCAGCCTTTATATAATGACAGATCATACCCGCTGGATTTTTGCAATGCATTATAATTTTTATACACATCGTAAAACACTTCGGGAATAATAACCGCCTTTGTCACAGGCTCGCTTGATAATACTGTGTACCCAAATTCTTTTATAAAGAGCAGTCTATCCGCATTGGTTTTAGCGTTTTCATCCAAATTATCCACAGCATATATTTTACAACAAATAAATCCTATGCAAATAAAGATTGAAAGCATTACCAAAAAGCCTCTTTTAGTAAAGGTAATATACGGATTCATACAAAGTCACCCCATAAATCTTATGAGGCAAATATAAATATTATTCTAATATACAAACTGCGTGAGCCGATATGCCGCTACCGTCACCTGTAAAACCAAGATTTTCTTCGGTTGTCGCCTTAACGTTAATACATGACGCATCTACTTCGCAATCTTCTGCAATGTTTTTGCGCATAATATCAATATAATCTTTAAGTTTTGGTTGCTGGGCAATCACCGTGCAATCAATATTGCCAACCGTATAACCGTTTTCTTTTACAAGCTTAACGACATATCTCAGCAATTTTCTTGAATCAATCCCTTTGTATTGCGGGTCGCTATCCGGAAAATGCTTACCAATATCACCAAGCGCTGCGGCACCGAGTAATGCATCACTTACCGCGTGAAGTAAAACGTCGGCATCAGAGTGACCGAGAAGCCCTTTTTGATAAGGAATATCTACACCGCCCAAAATTAGCTTTCTATCACTTACCAGACGGTGCACATCATAACCGTGTCCAATTCTCATACCTCTTTCTCCCCTTTCACCAAAGCCTCGGCTATCGCAATATCATCAGGTGTGGTTATTTTTATATTTTTACTGCTACACACTATCGCCTTAACGTTATAACCTGCCGCTTCCATAACCGATGCATCATCGGTAAAGCTATTAACATCCGCGATGCTTTCACATGCCTTTTTATATTTTTCAACATCAACACCCTGTGGTGTTTGCGCCGCATACAGCATACTGCGGTCGACCGTAGACAGTACCAATCCGTCCTCTGAAACCTGTTTCACTGTGTCATTAATTTTTGCAACACAAAGCGAAGCATCAAAGATTTTCAGTGCGTTTGCTACCTCACTTATTGTATTAAGGGCAACAAAAGGTCGCGCGCCATCATGAATAAGCACCTTTGTATCTTCAACATCTAATCGTTCAATGCCTTTTATTACCGATTCGTGACGATTGGCGCCGCCTTCAGCGATATCGCACACCTTACTTATCATATATTTTTCACAAACAAGCTGCATATCAAGAATGCTCTCACGTGTAGTTACGATTATGATTTTTGAAATATCCGCACAGGACTCAAATGCCATAAGTGTGCGCGCAATCACAGGCACACCCAAAACGGACATAAACTGCTTGTTTATGCCCTTCATTCTGGAAGATGTACCTGCCGCTACAATTATAGCAGGTAGTGCATTTTTGTTTTTTTGCTGAACATCATATTTTAGCTTTAATTCTGTTAAACTCATAATTATTTCCTTAAAAAAAACCGCGCCTTTCCGCAAAATACGAAATCGGCACGGCTTTTAAATTTAAAAATTATTCTGCGTCGTCGCAGCAGCAATCGCAATCCTCGTCACAGCAGTCGCAGTCAAAATCAAACTCTAAATGTGTGCCGCAGTTGGGGCAGTCAATGCCTTCATCCTCGAGCATTTCGGCATCAAGATAGATAATGTCGTTGCAAGAAGGACACTCTACTTCATAAAGCTCATCGTCACAGCAATCACAATCATAGTCATCATCACAGCAATCGCAACAGTCATCTTCATAAATAATATCTTCTAAAGATGCGAGATCTTCGTCAACTGCATCGATTTGCTCACTCATATCATCGCAAGCGTCTTCGATATCACAAATTTCCGCAGTGATGTCACCCAAAAGGTCAACAATAGCAGAAATAATCTTGCCTTCCTTGCTTTCTGTATCAAGTGAAAGACCCTCTGCCAGACCCTTTATATAAGCAATCTTTTCACAAATATCCATTGTGTTTTCCTCCAAGTATTTAATTATGCGCGTTCCATATACTCGCCTGTACGAGTGTCAATACGAACAACCTCACCCTCATTGATAAAGAGAGGCACCCGAATCTCGCAACCTGTTTCAAGTGTTGCGGGCTTAGTAGCGTTGGTAGCAGTATTGCCTGCAAAGCCGGGCTCTGTAGCTGTAACGGTAAGCTCAACAAATGTTGGGGGCTCAACGCCAAAAACCTTACCCTTGTAAGAAAGAACCTTACATACCATATTTTCTTTTACAAACTTAAAGTTGTCAGAAAGTTCTGAAGCATTGATGGGTTCGAGCTCATAAGTCTCTTGATCCATAAAGTAATAGAGATCGCCATCCTGATAAGAATATTCCATATCCTTACGCTCAATATAAGCGGTCGGAAACTTTGCTGTCGGGTTGTAAGATTTTTCAA
Organism: uncultured Ruminococcus sp.; assembly: GCA_964630675.1. Taxonomy (GTDB): domain Bacteria; phylum Bacillota; class Clostridia; order Oscillospirales; family Acutalibacteraceae; genus UBA737. The sequence continues at coordinate 8,517 of CAZVWG010000038.1, read as the reverse complement.
TAACTGCACCTGTAATAACATTTTTGGTCTTTGTTCTTACAAAAGCTGCGCCCTTACCTGGTTTTACATGTTGAAATTCAACTACCTGTAAAACCTGACCGTCCTCTTCAAAAGTAACGCCATTTCTAAAATCGCCGGCACTAATCATTATTATTTCCTCCAAAAAAACATTTTACTTCTTGATATGACGCAATTCACACGCCATTACTAATATATTTTAATATTATTTATAAAATTTGTCAAGCATAATATACCTATATTTACCTATTTCTTCAACCAAGTATGTGGTGACAGTATAATAAGCATAGGAAATATTTCAAGTCTGCCAAACAGCATAGCAAAAGATAAGACCAATTTTGAAAAACCGCTGTATGCCGCATAACTTGACATTGGTCCTACTCCCGCAAGACCTGGACCAACATTATTAAAGCACGAAACGGTTGCGGTAAAGTTTGTTTCAAAACCAAAAGGCTCCAAACTTATAACTAAAAACACCGCCAGCAAGCACACCATATATATAGCAAGGTAGGTGTTAACACCGTTAAAGGTAGCTTCGTCTATAGATTTGCCCTCAAAATGCACCGTGCTTACCGAACGCTTATGAATAAGCTTTCTTATTTCGCGTTTTATATTTTTAAACAGTATAACCACACGGGCTACCTTAAAACCACCTGCCGTAGAACCGGCACAACCGCCACAGAACATTAGTACAACAAGTACCGCCTTCGAAAAATCCGGCCACAAATTAAAGTCTGTTGTAGCATAGCCTGTGGTTGTGATTATTGACGAAACCTGAAAAGCGGAATGTCGCAGCGACTCTGAAAAACCGCTGTATTGCGGCGATATATTAAGTGTTATAAGAACTGTACTTACTCCAACAATAAAAATATATGCCCACAGTTCGCCGCTTTTTATAGCGGAGCCGAATTTTTTCATAAGTATTAAATAATACAAATTAAAATTCACGCCAAAGATAAGCATAAATATCGTTATTATCCATTGGCAGTATGGGCTGTACGATGCAAGACCATCCGATTTAATTGAAAATCCGCCCGTACCCGCAGTACCAAGAGAATGCACAACACTATCAAAAATCGACATACCGCCCGCAAGAAGCAAAATTATCTGTGCCACAGTAAGAACAATATATATCAAATACAAAATTTTAGCCGTATCTTTAACACGCGGAACGAGTTTTCCGATAATCGGACCCGGCATTTCTGCGCGCATAATATGAATTGAGCGGTCAGTAAAGTTTGGAATAACCGCCATAACAAATACAAGTACACCCATACCGCCTATCCAATGGGTAAAACTGCGCCAAAAGAGTCCGCTATAACTCATAGCCTCTACGTCGGTAAGTATAGATGCGCCCGTTGTGGTAAAACCGCTTACCGTTTCAAAAACCGCATCTATATAATTAGGTATGTCGCCCGATATTGTAAAAGGAACAGCACCTACAAGCGCCATAACAATCCAAGCAAGTGAAGTAATTGCAAATCCGTCTTTTGCATATATAACGCGATTTTTTGTCTTTGTAAGCAAAGATATTATTACCCCCGCACCAAAAGCCAAGGCAGCAGTAATAATAAATGCAAAAAATTGCTTTGCTTCACCGTATATAATTGCTACCGCCGCTGGAACAAGCAACAATAATGCTATAATCTGTGAAATTCTGCCAACTGTTCTGAACACCATTTTTAAATTCATAGCACTTACCTCAAAATGTCAGAAAGGTCGTTCATTTTTGGTTCTCTCGACTTCGCTATTACAACAATTTTATCACCTGCAACAATCTCATCATCACCCGTTGGAACAAAGGCTTTTCTTTTTCGTATTATGCCCGCAATAAGAACACCGTCTTTTAAATGCATATCTTTAAGAGGAATGTGCTGACTTTTAAAATCCGTCTGCACATTAAATTCAAGCGCCTCTACACTGCCACCCATAAGCTTATACATTGTTTCGACATTACTGCCGAGCGAATTCTGAAGCGCTCTGGCATAACGTGTAACAACATTTGATACTGCTTTTTTGGGAGATATAATAGAATCAAGACCTAATTTTTCTGCCATTGAGGCTAGTTCATTACGGTTAACCTTTGCCACTACACGCGGTACATTTTGTGACTGTGCAAAAAAGGATATAAGAATGTTCTCTTCATCCATACCCGTAAGCGAAGCAAAAGCGTCCACCGAGCCTATTCCCTCCTCCATAAGCACCTCTTGCTCGGCGCCGTCGCCGTTAATAATAACAGCCTCCGGCAATCTTTCCGCAAATAGATTACATCTGCTAAGATCTTTGTCTATTATCGTAACTTTACTGCCTGATTTCAGCAGCATTTTGGAAAGATAAAAAGCTGTTGTTGTAGCACCCAATATCATAACATTTTTTGAGTGCTTTTTTGAAAGCCCCAGCATTTTGAGCAATTTTTGTATTTCGGCAAAGTTTGCCGAAAGACAAATACGGTCACCGTTTTTAAGCACAAAATTGCCGTCTGGTATATATATTTGATCACCGCGCTTTACAACGCATATCAAAAAACTTGCCTTGTATTTTTTGCGCAAATCAATAAGACTCATACCGTCAAGGTGAGAATCTTCTTTAATAATTAATTCAACCATTTCAAAATTTCTTCTTGAAAAAGTTTCTATATTTATCGCTGCGGGTAATTTTAGGATGTTAAAAATTTCTTGCGCTGCTAAAAATTCAGGATTAATGGTAAGTGAAATATCAAGATACTGTTTAACCTGATCCATCCGCTTATCGTTAAATTCGGGGTTACGTATGCGCGCCACCGTATGTGCTACGCCCATTTTTTTAGCAATAAAGCAAATTAGCATATTGATTTCATCAGAATTAGTAACAGAAATGAGCAACTCTGCGTCGGAAACCTCAGCTTCTTTAAGCGTATCATTATCAACACCGTTGCCGCAAACACACATCACATCATATATGTTACTGATTTCGTCAATAACCTTTTGATCGCGATCTATAACGGTTATATCATGTCCTTCGCTTTCGAGACTTTCAACTAAAGTAGCACCGATTTTGCCTCCGCCTACGATAATTATTTTCATAAAACTACCCCATTAAGCTATATTTATTTTTTTATTATACTACACACATTATATTTTTTCCACTACTTTTTTGATTTGACATTGACAATAATAAGAATTATAATAATAAAAAATTATGATTTGGTGATTAAATGAAAAAAAGCAAAAAGATAGCAATTATTGTATTGGCTATATTGCTTGCGCTTATACTGATATTAGTTGGTACATTTTTTATTTTAACATACATTGGTAAATCACAGTTTCATAAGGAAGACACGCATATATCTGCCGATAATGTTGAGATCGAGGATGAAAACACTATAACATACAACAATACGAAGTATGTACTTAACAAAAATATAGTCAGCGTTTTAGTAATGGGTATTGATCGTGATAATATAAATGAAAATTTGGGCAGCGGCAACAACGGTCAGGCGGATGTTATTTTTGTGACCACTATTGATACAAAAACGAAAGAAACATCTATTATACCTATTTCTCGTGAAACTATTGTAGATGTGAATCTTTATACTGATAATGGTAAATATGTCGGCACACAAAAAGAGCAGTTATGTCTTGCATATGCCTACGGCAACAGCACCGAAGAGTGTAGTAAAAATGTAATGACCTCGGTCAAGCGTTTGCTTTGTGGTATAAACATAAATTCATATATCACCATTGAAATGGAAGGTGTGAAAAAGCTTACCGATTTAGTTGGTGGTGTTGAGCTTACCAGTCTTGAAAAGATCACATCGAGTAAGCTTTCTGTTAACAAAGATGATAAAATCACTTTAAACGGTCAAAACGCTATGACATATATACAATATCGCGACTCTGACACCGAGGCAAACTCTCGCCGTATGCAACGACAAAAGCAGTTTTTATCAGCGCTTATGAACAAAACAGGAAATGCTGTTTTAGACGATTTTACAAATCTTGCTAAGTTCTATAATACACTGTCCCCTTATTTTTCCACCAATGTTTCTTTTGCACAAATAACCTATCTTGCTCAAAACTGTCTGACTGTAAATTTTGGTGATGCGCTTGACTATAAAACAATTGAAGGCACACTTTCACAGGGCGAACAGTGGGTAGAATTCACAGCCGATGAACAATCGGTACTGCAAGCGGTAATTGACGTTTTTTATATACCAAAAGAATAAGATAAAACGGTCAGTCACAAATTTGTGACTGACCGTTTTCGGTTAAAAATTATTTATTGAATGGATTATCGTTATTATCATAAATCTGGCAGATAATATTCTGGATTTTAAGTGCTTCTTTGCCTGAAATTTCCAGTTCTTCCTCGCCCTTTACAGCATTATAAAACTGTCTTATCTGCACTGCATGTTGAAATCCCCAATAATCTTTACCGCCTGTGTATTTAAACATATCATCAGGCTTATTCTCGGCAGTTTCAACCGTGCCGTCATTATAAACAACCGTCGCCTTATCATAAGAAAATGTTGCCTTGCCGTTTTCGCAAAGTAATCTTATTTCAATCGGCTCATCAACCAGATAATTATTCATGGCATAAAACGAAAGTAACGCGCCGTTTTTATACTTGATAAGCCCCTCTGCCGAATCCTCAACAACCATTATTTTATGGTTGCGGTTATGAAGCGATGAAGAGATTTCAACAGGCACACTGTCTATCATCCAGTTAGCAAGGTCAATAGAGTGTATAGCCTGATCTATAACAACACCGCCGCCCTCTTTATCCCAGGTGCCCTTCCAATCGGAAGAATCATAGTAGTTATCAGGACGATACCAAGTAAGTGTTGTTCTGCCGCATTTGACAGGACCCAACTTGCCATCAAGAATACGTTGTTTTACGAGCTGTGACGGAGCATTATATCTGCACTGAAAAATAACACCGTATTTAACTCCGCACTCTTCAGCGGTTTTTACAGCCCTTGCAGCATCTTCATATTTAATGCTCATCGGCTTTTCAGACAAAACATTTATACCGGCACAAAATGCATCAACCGACACTGGCACGTGTAAATAATGGGGTAAACAAATGTGAACCGCATCAAGCTTTTCACATTCAAACATCTTTTTATAATCGACATAAACTTTGCCGCCATATTTTTTTGAGGCAGCCTCGGCACGTTCAAGCTTTATATCGCAAACTGCAACAAGCTCTACATCCTCAAATGCCGATATAGAATCAAGATGCATAACCGAGATATTACCGCAGCCAATGACTGCAACCTTTAATTTTTCCATAATTTCCTCACAGATTGTTTAGTATATCTATAACCGTTTCAAGCTCGTCGGGCTTTACCTTATCGGGAGATTTGTTATTCTTTACGCAATCTGCAAAGTACGCAATCTCAACAGCATAAGCGCCGCTCTTTGGTAGATTTATTTCACCCGTGTCGCCTGTTGCGGCTTCCTCAAGGCTTATAACATTGCCGCTATTTTCATATATTTTAAGACCTTGACCCTCGTTAGAAATTACGGCATTTTCAAACTGGAATCGGAACTGCGCCGTAAACGGATAACTGCCGGCAAACCATGATGATTCAGCGTTGATATAAAAATCGCCAAAATCGTAGGTAATGTTTATATAGTCCTGTTCAGGTGATTTGCTACGGCGAGAATCAATTTCTTTGGGCTCGCCAAAAGCATAAACCATAAAATCAAGGTCGTGAATGTGAAGGTCGTAGGGCACAAAACCGCTACGAGCCTCGTCGCGCATCCAATTATCCCAACTCCAACGCGGGAACGAGCTAAGGCGATTCATTTTTCCCATAATAAGTTTACCATATTTTCCGTTTTCATAAATACTCTTAACAAATTCGTATTCGCGCCAAAAACGGATAACGTGCGCCACCATAAACTTAACATTATTCTTTTCGGCTACTTCATAAACTCGCTTAACGTCTTCACGCTTTAATGAAATCGGTTTTTCGCATAATACGTTTATGCCATTTTCCATAGCCTTTATAGAATAATCGGCATGTAAAAATGTAGGAAGGCAAATATCAAGAATATCAAGCTCTTCGTTTTTAAGCATTTCGTCAAAATCGGTATAATGTCTTATATCGGGATATTTTTCCATTTGCTCGGGTCTTACATCGCAAAGAGCTACAAGCTCTACGCCCTCTAAATTAAGCCATGCAGGAATATGCGCACCGCTTATACCGCCGACGCCTATTAAACCAACCTTTAGCATAAATTTATCCTCCGTAAACCTCATTTATAATTTGGGTTAAATAATCTCTTGCGTGAATTATATCGGGTTGTTGCTGTTCGTTCCAAATTTCACGTTCAATGGTAACATAACCGTCATACTCAAGTTCTTTAAGTTTTGCAAACAAAGCCTTAAAGTCAACCTTACCGTCACCAAGACGAACCTCGTGACCAAGTGAATGACCATTTGTAGGATAAAAACCGTCTTTTGCATGAATATTACGAACATATTTACCAAACACGTCAAGCGCATCAACGGGGTTTGCCCTGCCATAAAGAATGAGGTTTGCTGTATCAAGGTTAATACCAAGGTTATCCATATTGACCTTTTCAAAACAACGCATCATTGTAACAGGTGTTTCCTGACCCGTCTCAAAAAGCAACCACTGTCCGTTCTTTTTAAGGTGACCTGCTACCGTACGTACAGCAACGCAGAATGGAGCAAACTGAGGGTCATTTGGATTTTCAGGAATAAAGCCCATATGAGTAACAACATCGGTAACGCCGAGCTTTTTAGCCCAGTCAGCACCATCGCAAAGCTGCTGAACACGCATTGCGCGATATTCAGGTGGTACAAGACCCAATGTCAACTGACCATCATAAAAATCCCAAACAACAGGACCAGACCAACCACACCAGAAAGCAGAAATGGTAATTCCGTATTTCTCGCAAAGTTCTTTTACCATTTCGGCATTTTCATCGGTCCAATCCTTTGGATTCCACGACCCCAACTGACAGTTGTCAAAACCAAAGAACACAAGCTGCTCAAAATACTTTTCAAGAGTTTCACGCTCTGCGAAGTGAATCATATTACCTATTTTCATCACAATTTCCTCCCTGAAGGATTGATTTTTTTTCAGCTTTATGATAACATATATGCAAAATTATGAGTTATAATTTTTTGACTTAAATTTATAACATTTTGACTTATACAAGAGGCGTATTTCTATGAAGCTAAACTCTAAAAAAGAACTCACTCCCGTTGTTTTCGGTGAAACATCAGTAAAGGTGCTACACACCTGTCTTGCTGCCGACCAATCGGGCTTTGAACAACATTGGCATGACAGGATAGAATTGCACCTAGTAAAATCGGGTAGTATGCTTTTGTGTTGTAACGACGAGGAAATATTAGTGAATGCAGGTGAACTTTCTATTATATCTCCAACGGTTTTGCACAGTGGCAGGGCTAGCAGCGTGGGTTATGAATGTTATGTTATAATGTTTGAAATTGCCGATCTTTATAATGGAACAGTATCGGCCAAGCAATATATTGAACCAATAATAAACGGTAACATTCGATTCAAATATAAAACCGATAATCCTGAAATTATTTACATTGCCGATCAAATTGTTAAAATGCAGCTCAAACACAACGATTATCACCCGCTTGAAACTGTTGGCTGTCTCTACCGCCTTTTAGGGCTGTTGTGCGAAAATTGTGTAGACAGCCACAACTCGTCTTTACAAAAATTTGAAAGTTTTGACAACGTCACAAGCTACATAAACGCTAACTTTACCAAAAATATATCCGCAGCAGATATAAGTCAACACTTCGGGTACGATGAAGCATATTTTTGCCGCAAATTTAAAAGAGCAACAGGAATTACTGTTATGAATTATATAAGGACCCAACGCCTAGAACACGCGCGACTGTTGTTAGAAAAAACCGAAGAACCAATAAGACATATAGCGATTTCTTGCGGTTTTATTGATACAGCTTATTTTACAAATTGCTTTAAAAAGATGTACAAGTCATCACCAACCCAATATAGAAAGGTTTGTACCGATCAAAAAAATAAAAGACCTTATTAAAAATAAGGTCCTGACTTTATTTGCTTAAAAATTACTTATTGAATGAAATAACACATGCAACAAGCGCAAGTACAAAGAAAAGTATTACACCATACTTGGTAAAACGCGCAAGCTTTGCATTAACTGTGCGAGCCTTATTTTTAGAAAGAAAAGTATCAGCTGCACCTGATATGGCACCGTTAACACCTGCTCTATGACCTTGCTGCAATAATATAACGGCAACAATAGCAATGCATATTAAAATCATAGCAACACCCAAAATAATTTCCCAAACGTTCATTTTTTTACCTCCAAATATATCAATTAATTAGTCATACAAAATTATCAAGAATTATAATAACATAAACTTAACCATTTTGCAAGTGTTTTTTTATTTTTTATTACCGCAATTTGTAGGTTTGTCAATGATGTGTTACAAAATTAGAAAACTTCGCCGTTGGAAGTA
>CAZVWG010000037.1:0-15646 GCA_964630675.1 uncultured Ruminococcus sp. | reverse complement strand
TAAGATATTTATATGTAGTAGGTACAACGTGACCAAGCTCGTCAAGCTTTAAAATAGTATCGTGAATAGAATGGAAGTCAAAGTGGGTTGTAATAATATCACTATTTGTATCATCGGCAGGATGCTGAACAGGGCAAAAATCATAGATAGTCATACCCTGCGGCACAATAATCATACCCGCAGGATGCTGACCTGTAGTGCTTTTAACTTGAGCATGTTCTACAAGCGATGCCAAGCGATTAAGTTCTGCCTGACTTAGCGTGATATTCATTTTTTCAGCATAAGCCTTTGCAAAACCAAAGGCGGTTTTTTCTGCAATAGTAGAAATTGTACCTGCTTTATAAACATTTTCTGATCCAAAAAGTGTTTTGGTATATTCCTGTATCGTGTTTTGCACCTCGTCCGAAAAGTTAAGGTCAATATCCGGCACCTTGTCGCCTTTGAAACCTAAGAAGGTTTCAAACGGTATATCGTGACCGTTACGGTTAAGCGGTGTGTTACAGTGCGGACAGTTCTTTTCAGGAAGGTCAAAGCCCGAGCCCACCGAACCGTCGGTAAAGAATTCGCTGTACTGACAGGTAGGACAAACATAATGCGGCGAGAGCGGATTAACCTCGGATATTCCCGCCATTGTAGCAACAAAGGATGATCCTACCGAACCACGCGAGCCAACATAATAACCAAGCTCTTCGCTTTTTGCCACCAGTTTTTGCGCTGAAATATACATTATAGAAAAGCCGTTGTTGATAATTGAATTCAGTTCTTTGTTAAGACGTTTTTCTACTATCTCAGGCACTGGGTCGCCATACATTGCCTTTGCGTTTTTCCAGCAAATTTCACGAAGCAGGTCGTCCGAGCCTTCTATCACGGGCGGATAGTTGCCCTTTGGCACAGGGATAACCTCATTTGATACCATATCGGCAATTTTGCTTGGATTGGTTACAACAAACTCATAAGCACGGTCACCAAAATACGAAAAATCTTCGAGCATTTCGGTAGTAGATTTAAAATAAAGCGGAGCTTGATTTTCGATATCATCAAAGCCCTGTCCCGCCATAACGATCTGACGAATGATGCCGTCTTCCTTTTTAAGAAAATGCACGTCGCCCGTGGCAACCACAGGCTTGCCCAATTTATCGGCAAGCTCTACAACCTTGCGGTTAAAGTCTTTTATGACCTCAATGCTTGTAACATTTTTAAACCTATTTGGCGTAACATTGCCTTTTTTGTCAACCTTGTCGGGTCTTACGCTATCACGCACCATAAACTCATTATTCCCGATAGGCTGTATTTCAAGATAATCATAGTAGTCAGCAATCTCTAAAAGTGTTTTTTCGTCCTTGCCGTCAATGATTGCGCGGTAAAGCTCGCCCTGCTCACAAGCAGAACCCACGATAATTCCCTCGCGGTTAGCATCTAACATTGAACGTAATATTACGGGTCTGCCGTAATATTTGTTAAGGTGTGAATCAGATACGAGCTTGTACAAATTTTTAAGACCGACTAAATTTTTAACTAATAAAATTTGGTGATTGCGCAACTTTGCAATTTCTTTATTTGTAAGTCCCGAAATATCATATCGTGTATCATCTATAAAATAATTTTCCACACCATAAATCGCCTTGAAGTCGCCACCGCTTTTGCGGATTTTGCCAACCGCCTCTGCAACAGCAGGATATGCCTGCACAACACCGTGGTCGGTAATTGCAACAGCCTTGTGCCCCCATTTAAACGCGCGGTTTATAATATCGCCCGCGCTTGCTACAGCATCTTTTGCCGACATATTGGTATGGCAGTGCAGCTCTACACGCTTATCGCCATCAAAATCATCGGTTTCTTCATATTTTTTAATAGTCGCAAGCGCCTTTACATCAAGCACAAAATCACGCGTCCAACTGTCATAAGAATAATCACCGTTAACAATAACGCAAGCGCCGTTTTTTAGCGCTGATACCTCATTTAAAAAATCGGTTGCCGCCTCATCCAAATTTTTAGTGTATTTGGGATCAAAAAATTTTGTCAATGATGCAGCAAAGGAATTTGTAGTATCGCTAAAGTAAAATTTAATTTTTACCATCTTGCCGCCGCGTTTAGTATCAAGCGTTTTGCTCTCACACCCAAAAATCTCGCCCCAAGCGCAAACATATACACTCTCGCCGTCATTTTGCGGAAGCATAACCTCGCTTAATTTCTTTACATTTGTATCTATTTTTCTACCGTAAAAAAGCTTTGCACTTTCAAGATATACAGGCAGGTTATCCTTTGGCTTGTAATCATATTTCTTTTCTTCTTGCAAAGCCACTTCTTTAGGAGTGGATTTTGGCTTTTCTACCTGCCTTTGAACTACCTTTACAGGCTCGACTTCAGGCAAAACCATGGGCGCATCATCAAGCAAACCGTCAAAAGAAATACTAACATCTATATCAAAACGATTTTTAACAATGGTCTTAAAAATCTTTTCAAAATTACCTTCTTGTATTTTACTATAGCCGCCGTATTTAAGAGTGATGGTAAGCTTACAACCATCAAGGGAATACCCTGCCTCGTTAAAAAATCCATTAAAAATTATATTTTTTGCACGGACTTCAGATACAACATCTTCTACAGCTTCTATACAAAAAGCATCATTTGAAAATACAGTTTCAAGAATTACATTTTCAAGTTTTAATGCGTGCTTTACTTCCTCACGTAAAGAGTTTATCTTAGCGCAAGGTATATATGTATCGTTACATAATTTTATATTAAGACTACGATTCTCAATGTCTAATATACACCCATCAATATTTGCACTGTCAAACGCTTTAAGCGTACCATCGCTCAAATATGCCGCGAACAGTTCCCCAAAAGAGTACATTTATATTCCTCACATCTTGTTTATTTCTTCTTCTAACAAATCTAAAAGTTTATTTTCGGGCACCTTGTTATAAAGAATTTTACCATCTTTAAAAATGATGCCGCAATCCTTGCCCCCTGCAATGCCTATGTCTGCGGCAGAGGCTTCACCGGGTCCGTTTACAACACAACCCATAATCGCAACAGTTATATCCTTGTTTACATTCGCAAAGCGCTGTTCCGCCTGCTTTGCAATCTCAATCAAATTAATTTCGGTTCTGCCACAGGTCGGGCAAGATACAAACTTTATACCGTCATTCCTTATGTCCAACGCCTTTAGAAGTTTTTTAGCGGCGTAAACTTCCTTTACAGGCTCATCAGTAAGAGATATACGAAGCGTATCGCCTATACCCCTAAGTAGTAATCCTCCAATGCCCGCAGATGATTTTATAACACCCATATTTTCGGTTCCCGCCTCGGTAACACCCACGTGCAGTGGGTAACGGCAAACCTCCGCTGCTTTTACATAAGCGTCATACATACGCTTCGTGTCAGACGATTTAAGCGACAATACAATGTTATCAAAATCCGCCTTTTCTAAAAGAGATATATGATAAAGTCCGCTTTCCACCATCGCTTCAGGCGTAACAGAGCCGTACTTTGCAAGTATTTCTTTTTCCAAAGAACCCGAATTTACGCCTATTCTTATTGGAATATTTTTATCCCTGCATACGCGAGCCACCTCACGCACATGAGATTCGTCACCTATGTTACCTGGATTTATACGCACCTTATCTACGCCTGCTGCCACACTTTCAAGTGCCAAACGCCAATCAAAATGGATATCAGCCACAAGCGGAATCGTAATGTTTTGTTTTAACGCTTCTACGGTTTTTATAGTCTTGATATCGGGCACCGATACACGAACAATATCACAACCCGCCTCCTGTAAATCAAGCGCTTGACGGACATTTCCCTCTATATCATGAGCAGGCGCGCAAAGCATTGATTGAATACTAATGGGCGCGCCGCCGCCTATGGCTGTTGCACCGGCATATACTCTTTTTGTATCTGCATTTGTATACATATAATCACCCTGTAATTAACATCCATATATCTTTAAAAGTAATAATAGCCATAAAACCGAGCAGTATTACCATACCGATAGCGTGCACAATTGATTCGTACCTTTGCGGTACGGGTTTTCTGAAAATCATCTCAAAAAGTATAAACACAAGTCTGCCGCCATCAAGTGCCGGTATTGGCAAAAGATTGAACAGCCCTAAGTTAATAGTAATAAGAGCCATTATCTGAAGCAGTGAATTAAGATTTTGTTTTGCAATATCGCTTATTGCCACGGTAACACCCACAGGACCCGACACAGCGCTTATTCCGTAGCGACCTGTGACCAGATCTATAAGCGAGCGGTAAACAACAGCGCAATTTGAGATTGCAGTATCAAAAGTATGACCTACAAAACTTGTAAAGGTCTTATCCTTACCTTCAACATAAAAATCAACCGCAAGATAACTGATACCGTCTATTTCTTCGCTTGCAAACTTAACATTGTCAAGCAAAACCTTCTCACCGTCTCGTTTTACGGTAATATCAATAGCGCCGTCGTCAATGTTGCTGAAAGCATAGCTCAAATCGTAGGTAGTAAATATTCTTCTTCCATCTACGGTGATTATTTTATCTCCCGCTTGCAAGCCGTACTGAGAGCTAACGGCATTTTCGTGGAAAGAAGCTACCGTTGTAGTAGTAAAACGCTTTTGTGGAACAAGTGTAATAGCTATCAAAATAAATCCTAATATAAGGTTAAAGACAGCACCCATAATAACTATTAAAAATCGCCGCCATGCCGCTTTATTGCAAAACGCACGTTCATCACCGCTTGCCTCTTCTTCGCCCTCCATAGCGCAATAACCACCAAAGGGAATAAGATTTATAGCATATTTTGTTTCACCCTTGCCCCACTTAAGCAATTTTGGACCAAAGCCCACGGCAAATTCATTTACGCGCACACCCAAAAGCTTTGCGGCAATAAAATGGCCGAATTCGTGAATTATGATAAGTATTAAAAATAAAAGTATTGCTACGGCATAGGGCCATATATTGTTAAAAATGTTTAAAATGGTAATCACAACCTAAAATTAAAGTAATTTTTCTACTTCCTCAAAAATTCTGTCTGCGATGGTTTTCATACCAAGGTCACCCGGATGATTCGCAACGCCATAATGCTCAAAAAGACCGAGAGCCTTCATTTCATCAAGCTCACCCAGATCGTTAAGTGTAACCAGCGGCCAACCATTTTCTTCTGCAACCTCAGTCACAACAGCGTCTGCCGTATGCTTCCAGAAGCTAGTAGTAAGCACAATTTTAGCATTACCGCTTTTGTTAAGAAACTTTATAAAATCAACATATTCTCTTTTGAAAACAGCCGCATCAAAATCTCGCCACGGACAATTTTCAATAAAACGAACAACAATTATATCAGCATCAAAATCTCTTGCTGCCTCATAAATGGGGTATGCCGACTTGCCGTTTGCAAAATCGCGCTCCCATTTATATGCTTGGCAGATACAAAATGCAGCATCAGGTTTTACATCTTGAATATAGCTTTTAAGAACGTGAACATAATCCTTTGCTTTAGCAGATGCCGCCATTCCCCACTGATTATTCCAACCGATAGTAGGGCTCGGCTCATGCAGGGTGATTGAATTACCTGCCATCATTACACGTATTCCACTGTTCCCCTCACACTCAAATGTAACATCGTGCTTATCTCTTAGCTGATTTTCAGCTTTAACTGTATTCTTTTCTATTTGTTGCATTTTTTATACCGCCTCCCTTACAATGCGTCTTGCCGTCGCATCCGCTTCAAAAATATCCTCTGCTGTGAAATTTACTCTGTTTTCACACATATTCATTGCTTTTTCATTAAGCTCTGCTATCTGCAAGAACTTGATTTTTCCCGCGAGGAACAATTTTACCGATTCTTCATTTGCGCCGTTTATAGCAGTGGGATAAAGTCCACCACGGTTTATCGCTTCTATACATAGTGGCAAAAGTCTAAAAGTATCGGTATCAGGTTTTTCAAAGGTTAAGGCGCCAATCTTAAATAGGTCAAGATGTTCAAAACACATATCACGCTCAGGGTATGTTAACGCGTATTGTATAGGTAGTTTCATATCGGGTGTGCCAAGCTGTGCTATTACTGCACCGTCAGACAGTTCTACAGCAGAATGTAATATACTTTGTCGGTGAACCAGCACTTCTATTTGCGAAGCGGGTATACCAAACAAATGTACCGCTTCAATAACCTCTAAACCCTTGTTCATAAGCGTAGCACTATCTATGGTGATTTTTGCGCCCATAGACCAATTGGGGTGATTGAGCGCTTCTTTTACAGTAACATTTTCAAGTTCCTTTTTGCTTTTGTTAAAAAAAGGTCCGCCCGATGCTGTGAGTAATATTTTTTTTAGCGCACCCATCGGTGCACCTTGCAAAGACTGAAAAATAGCCGAGTGCTCACTGTCAACAGGAAGCAATTTAACGCCCTTTTCCAAAAGCTTGCGATTAACAATTTCACCGCCTGTCACAAGAGTCTCTTTATTAGCGAGAGCTATTGTTGTACCTGCGTCTATAGCAGCAAGCGTTGGTCGAAGACCCGCAATACCAACGATGGCATTAAGCACAATATCACCGTCGGATGCCGCTAATTCGCATACACCGTCTGCACCCGATAAAACCTTTATATCGGTATCACTAAGGCGAATTTTTAAATCAAGTGCCGCATCTTCGTCAAACAACGCGATAAGCCTCGGCTTAAATTCTCGCGCTTGCCTTTCAAGCAGTTGCACATTGCTACCCGCTGCTAAGGCTGTTATCGTATATTTATCGGGATTAGCCCTGACTATATCAATTGCCTGTTGACCTATCGAACCCGTAGAACCTAAAATAATAAGTTTTTTCATTAAATTACACCAAGCACCATCAACCCGAAAATCACTGGGGATATAAATAGTATGCTGTCAACTCTATCAAGAATTCCTCCGTGACCGGGAATTAAATTGCCATAATCCTTGATGCCGACCTTTCGTTTGATAACAGAAGCAAATAAATCGCCTATCATACCCACTGCACAAAGCGGAATTGTTATAAGTAAAGTAGGCAAAATTTTATTAAAATATCCAAAACATAAAGTAATCACAAGACTTACAATAACGCTCGAAATAATACCGCCCAACGCACCCTCGACCGTCTTTTTAGGACTGATTTCAGGGCACAACTTGGTCTTTCCCATACTAACGCCGACAAAGTATGCGCCCATATCACATACACATGAGAAATTCAGTGCAAGCAACAAATAGTATATTCCGCCCGTGACAATTATAATACTTGTTATGGTTGAAAAAGCATACGCATAAATAATCGGCATACCGCAAATAACAGCAATTTTAGTCAAATCAAACTCTTCTTGTTTTATAAGTATCAAAACAGCGGTCACTATGATATATATTACAGATACGATTATCGCCGCAATAAACTCTCCTATATCAAGATACAAATAATCGCTGAGATTAAGTCTGTAAATATTTTCGTTGATATTAGTAAATATAAATACCATTGCTACCGTATAAACAGCAGAAAGCACTCTAAATATTATATTATCAATTTTTGCAGCATTGCTTACAAGTTCAAATACACCCAGCGCTGCAACAATAGCTACAAATGTAGTTAAAATAATATTTTCAAGATAAATACCAAGTACTAATACAAGCGCCACTATTGCGCCCATCACTACACCAGAAATAATACGTTTTTTCATAATTTTACTCCTATACTCCGCCAAATCTGCGATTACGTTTATTGAACTCCTCAATAGCCTTATCCAAATCCTTCGGTTTAAAATCAGGCCAAAGGATATCTGAAAACCAATATTCAGCATACGCTGACTGCCAGATAAGATAGTTAGAAAGTCGGTATTCGCCGCTGGGTCTTATAATAAAGTCGGGGTCTGGTTGCCCTGCGGTATAAAGACTGTCGGTAATGGTCTGCTCGGTAATCTCATCTGCCGAAACGCCGCTGTCTACTATATTTTTTACAGCGTGAACAATTTCATCGCGACCGCCATAATTAATGGCGATATTAAGATGAAGTCCTGTAGCGTCGGCCGATGCGTCCTCAGACTCCTTCATAAGACGCTGAATATCGGCATCCAGCACGCTGCGGTCACCGATAAACTGCACTTGAATATTCTCATCCTTAAAGTTTTTTGCATCTTCAAGATACTCTTTGAAGATTTTCATTATGTTGTCGACCTCTTCTTTTGGACGCTTCCAATTTTCTGTAGAAAAGGCGTAAACCGTCAGGTATTTAAGTCCTATTTTGTTGCAATAGCGCGCAATGTCCTTAAAGTTTTTACTACCCGCCGCATGACCCGCAGTGCGAGGCAACGAACGCTTTTTTGCCCAACGACCGTTACCGTCCATAATAATAGCAATATGTGTCGGCAGCACGCGCTCGGTAATTTTCTTTTTAAAGATAGCCATATAAAACCTCTTTCAAAAGCGACAATTAGAGCGGATTAAAAAATCCGCTCCGCATATCTTTAGATTTCCATTATTTCTTTTTCTTTGATTGTTGCAAGCTCATCAACTTCTTTGCAGAACTTGTCGGTAAGATTCTGAATCTTTTTCTCTCCATTTGATTCATCGTCTTCGGTGATAGCATTATTCTTTTTAAGCGCCTTTAACTTATCAAGCGCATCACGGCGCTGATTGCGTACCGCAACCTTTGCATCCTCACCTTTTTTGCGAATATCCTTAACTATATCCTTACGGCGTTCCTCAGTAAGAGGCGGGAAGTTAAGGCGAATGCTTGTGCCGTCGTTTTGAGGATTAATGCCGATCTCTGAAGTAAGAATAGCCTTTTCGATATCCTTGAGGGTTGATTTGTCCCAAGGAGCAATAAGAAGTGTGCGAGCTTCGGGCACAGATACAGCAGCCATCTGCTGAACAGGGGTAGGTACACCGTAGTAGTCAACCATAACTCTGTCAAGCACAGCGGCATTGGCACGACCTGCTCTTATAGATTTGTATTCACGCTCGAGCGCGTCAATGGATTTTCTCATTTTTTCTTCGGTATTTTTAATTAGTTCGTTCATAAGTTTCTCCTTAAAAAGTTTATTTTACTAATGTGCCGATTGTTTTTCCGCATACGGCATCAACAATATTGTGAGGGTCGTTAAGGTTAAATACAAGTATATCTATACCGTTATCCATACAAAGTGATGCGGCGGTAGAGTCCATAACGTGTAGCTCTTGCGCCAAAACATCGTGATGGGTAAGGGTATCGTACTTTTTCGCATTTGGGTTGGTCTTAGGATCGCTGTCGTAAACACCGTCAACATTGGTTGCTTTAAATATAACATCTGCGCCGATTTCTGCGCCGCGAAGCGCCGCCGCCGTATCGGTAGAGAAGAACGGATTACCCGTGCCGCAACCAAAGATTACTACCCTGCCTTTTTCAAGATGGCGGACCGCTTTGTTGCGGATATAAGGCTCTGCAACCTGACGCATCTCAATAGCGGTCTGTACGCGTGTTGTAACGCCTAACTGCTCAAGCGTATCACAAAGAGCAAGTGAATTTATTGTGGTAGCAAGCATACCCATATGGTCGGCTCTCGTGCGGTCCATTTTGCCACTGCTACGTCCGCGCCAGAAATTGCCGCCGCCTACAACAATGGCAATTTCAACTCCCAAATCAACACATTCTTTAATGCTTTGGCACACCTCTTCAACCTTTGAAAAGTCGATACCCGTGCCCTTTTCGCCGGCGAGTACCTCACCGCTGAGCTTTAGCAAAATGCGTTTATAAACGGGTTTCATACACAACTCCCCCTATAATATATATTATACTTAATAATATTTTACATTATTAGGGTATTAAAGTCAATTGAAAAATAAAAAGTTTACAAAAAGCTAAATTCGCTATTGCGAGCTAAATGTGTCGGCGACACGCTAAATTTGATTACATCAAGCTAAATTGACCTGTGGTCAGCTAAACGCGAATTTAATTTAGCTACACAAGGTGTAATTTAGCTGTGAGCTATGCTCACAATTTCGCTGCCGCAAGCGCGGCAATTTAGTTTAATAAAACATTGTAGGGACTGGCCTCCGGACAGTCCGTGAGCCTCATTATTCCCACGGACCGTCTAGGACGCCGGTCCCTACAATTCCTATTTGTTTTTGTAAATTGTTTTATAAACAAATAACGCTATCGCCGTAATCGGTACGCCGACTACAAAGCCGCAGAGTGCCATACTTAAATGCCATACAAATTTAAGCACAACAAGACCTATACATATAGCGTAGGTCAAAAACTTTGCACCAAAAAACAGCAGTATTTTTTTACCGTCTCTTTTGTTGAAGGCGTAAATGAGTTGTTCGGTCAGAAAAACCTGACCCGCGCCGAATAATAACGCTATTACAAACGCTAACATTTTATCACTCCAGAGTGTCTGCGATTTTGTAGATAAGATTTTCGGTCTTTTCCCAACCAAGACACGGGTCGGTAATAGATTTTCCGTAAATATGCTCGCCGATCTTTTGTGCGCCGTCTTCAATATAACTTTCAATCATAATGCCTTTTACAAGTTGCTTTATATTGTCGTTATGATTACGGCTGTAAATAACGTCCTTTGCAATACGGATCTGCTCAAGATATTTTTTAGAAGAGTTCGCGTGGTTTGCATCAATAATTACCGACGGATTTTTAAGCCCATATTCCTCGTAAAGCTCGCAAAGGTGGGCAATATCCTCATAATGATAGTTGGATATATTTCTACCCGCAAAGTCCATATATCCGCGCAGTATTGCGTGCGCCGTATCGTTGCCCGAGCTTGTAACCTCCCAGCCGCGATAGAGATAGGTGTGAGAAGTCTGCGCCGCTTTAATGGAATTCATCATAACGGTAAGGTCGCCGCTTGTGGGATTTTTCATACCAACGGGTATTGATATACCGCTTGCTACAAGGCGGTGCTGCTGATTTTCTACCGAGCGCGCGCCTATTGCAACATAGCCCAAAATGTCCGAAAGATAACGATAATTTTCAGGGTAGAGCATCTCGTCAGCACAGGTAAAGCCGTAATCACGAAGCGCTTTCATATGCAGCTCGCGGATAGCTATTATTCCCTTTAGCATATCGGGTTCCGCGTCAGGGTTTGGCTGATGCAGCATACCCTTGTAGCCCTCGCCCGTAGTGCGCGGCTTATTGGTATAAACGCGAGGAATTATTAATATCTTATCGCTTACCTCGTCTGATACTTTTTTAAGTCTGCCCATATAATCAAGAACAGCCTCTTCGTTATCGGCAGAGCAAGGACCGATTATCAGCAAAAATTTATCAGACTCGCCTGTAAATACAGCCTTTATATCAGCATCACGCTGAGCCTTGACAGCCGCTAATTTTTCGGTTATGGGATATTGCTCCTTTATCTCTTTCGGAATTGGTAATTTGCGTTTAAAATCCATACTCATATCAGTTTTTCACCTTCGTTAAATGTCTTTCTGCGGGCGCTTGAGAGCCTCATCATATCTCGCATAGCGTCGCGGTCATTATTTTTAATTGTATCGTAAAGTCTGTTAAATGCATCGCGGTAGCCGTCCATCTCCTGTAACAACGCCTCACGGTTAGCCAAAAACAGCTCACTCCACATTTCATCATTAATATTTGCAATTCTTGTAAGGTCGCGGAACGAGTCACCCGTATAGCGCACAAGATTTGGGTCACCGTTTGCGCACATAAGCGATATCGCAATACCGTGTGTAAGCTGTGACAAAAAGGCTATCATTTCGTCGTGCTGACGAACGGTAAGGCTTGAAATGTCGTTAAACCCAAGCACTCGGCCCAAATCACAACAAAGTCTTATGCCATCGGGTGTGTTTCGGTTGGTGGGTACTACAATGTAGTTAGCCTTTTTAAATATACTGTCATCCGCACTACGCACACCGCAGGTTTCTTTACCTGCCATAGGGTGAGCCGAAATAAATTCAACGCCTGCGGGCAGCATATCCTGCACCTTTTCTACTATGCAACCCTTAACACCCGTAACGTCGGTTATAACGGTGCCCGATTTTATAAGGTTGCCGTAGGACTCTATCCACTCAATAAATGTATGCGGATAAAGCGCAAATATTATAAGCTGCGAGTTTGCAATTAAATCAGGGTCAACCTCGGTTGTACCGCCCGATATAAAGCCCTCGCTCACGGCATAATCAATATCCTCCTGATTTAAGGTTATAACCTTTACGTCAAAGCCTTTTTTGGCGAGCGCTTTAGCATAACTGCCGCCCAAAAGACCTAAACCGACAATTAAAATGTTTTTAATTTCTTCAAGCTTCATTTTCTACCACTATTCCAAGAGATTTTATTTTATCAAAAAAGTCAGGATAACTTTTTGCTACCGACTCGGATTCGTTTATACTGCCGCCCGTAATGGTGCAAAGCAGACTCATCGCCATTACAATACGGTGGTCATTGTGCCCGCAAAGTGTTTTAGTCGGAGTTTTCAGTTCCCCTGCGTGTACTGTGACATCATTGTCACCTACATCGACTTTTATTCCAAGCTTTTCAAGCTCGGTTTGCATAGCAACCGCGCGGTCACTTTCTTTTATTTTAAGGCGTTTGGTACCTGTAAAATGCGCGCCGCCGTAAACAGCAGAAAGCGCAAACATAACGGGAGCAAGATCGGGACAGTTTGACAGATCAAATTGCTTTTCACCGTTTTTCAGGTCTGAATACATTTGCCGATATATCTTGTCACCCTGTAAAGAGTTTTCATCAAGACCTGTGACCGTAACGTCACCGCTCAAAAGATTAAAGCCGTCTAAAAACGCCGCGTTAGAGTAGTCGCCCTCAACGGTCATATTTTGCGCCGCATACCTTTGATTGCCTTTTATTTTATATATGCGGTCGCTTTTTTCTATCTGAATGCCAAAGTCGCTTAAAGCATTCAAAGTTAAATCGACATAAGGCTCGCTTTCATATTCGCCTGTAATTTCAAGCGTGCTGTCATCCGATAGTAACGGCAAAGCAAATAAAAGGCCCGATATAAACTGGCTCGAAATATTTCCCGCTACCTTGTAGTCGCCGCTTTTAAGTCTGCCGCAAACGGTAAGAGTGCTGTCACCCTTTTCAAACAATATTCCGTTTCGTTTTGCGATTTCCTCATAAATTGTAAGATTACGGGCAAAAAGTCTTTCGCTACCCGTAAGGGTAATTTTATTGCCCGACATCATACACAGCGGTATCATAAACCTGAGCGTACTACCGCTCTCGCGGCAATCAAGCGTTGCTTCTTTTGAAGCAAACGGATCAAGGCTGCCAAGGCTTACCGTATTGTCGCTTTTTTTTATTTTTGTACCCAAAGCAGACAGGCAATCAAGAGTCGCCGATATATCGTTTGAATATTCTATGTTTTGGATTTCACTGCCGCCAGAGAGTGCGCCGCAAATAAGCGCGCGATGAGCCATAGATTTTGACGGCGGCGCGGCAATAACACCCTTTGCTTTTGATTTTTTAATAGTTACCGTCATAATTATTTACCGTTTTCAATAAGTGTATCAATCGCTCTTAAATACCCCTCAAAGCCAAGACCGGTTATAGTCTTAATACAAGCCTGTCTTATAAAACTAACTTGACGAAAATCCTCGCGGTTTTCCACCGCAGAAATGTGCACCTCAACCGTAGGTATACCGACCGATTTTACGGCATCCAAAATTGCTACGCTTGTATGGGTGTATGCCGCAGGATTTATCACAATACCGTCAAAAACCTCGTAAGCCGCCTGAATTTCATCCACAAGCGCGCCCTCGTGATTTGACTGAAAAAGTTTTACCTCTATGCCCTTTTCAGCCGCATAATCGGTAATAAGATCACACAAATCGGCATATGTATTTTTACCGTATATATCAGGCTCTCGAATACCAAGCATATTAATATTAGGACCGTTGATTACAAGTATCTTCATTTTAAAAAATCTTCCTTTATACTGTTTATAACAGTTTTAATTTCGCTGTCATTTATTATTTTTTTATCCGCTGTATTACAGTAAATATCATAACGCTCGTTATATCGCTTTATAAGATCGTCGCGATTGCTTGACAGCGGTCGGTCGTCGGTCGTTATAAGCAGGTCTATCGGTCGGTCAACAAAATATATTGTACCGTTGCCACGCAGCAAGGTAACATTTTGCTCACGCAAAATCGCACCGCCGCCCGTGGCTATTACACAGTTTTGTTTTGCCGAGACCTCAGCAACAACTCCCGACTCTATATCACGAAAAGCGCCTTCGCCCGATTCTTTAAAGATTTGAGTAATGGGCTTGCCCGTCGCTTTTTCAATTTGCGTATCTGTATCAATAAATTGCATACCAAGTTCTTTTGCTAACCGCTTGCCTATGGTACTCTTGCCGCTTGAAGGCATTCCCGTAAGCACGATATTACGCTTAGTAGAAACTATCTTTTTATATACGTCATATATTTTTTCTTCACCGACGGTAGTATTTATAAACAGCTCTGCCGCAAATGCCGCCTGAGCTACCAGCATATAAAGTCCACCCGTGGCTTTAATACCCTTTTGTTTTGCCTTTACAACAAGGTTAGAACAAAGCGGATTATAAATAGCGTCAACCAAAGCTTCACAACCTACAAAGCGGTCAATATCAATCGGTTCGCCAATAATGTTGGGATACATACCACACGGTGTGGTGTTGATTATAACTTCGGCATTTTTATATTTATCATACGCCTGCTCGTAGGTAATACAATCCTCTTTTGCCGTGCGAGATACACGCTTGACATCAGCAGCGCCCAAGGCCTCGGCTACAGCTACTGCCGTTTTAGAGGTGCCGCCGCTGCCTAAAACCAATACCGTTTTACCGCTAATCTCTATACCGTTCAGTTTTATCAAAGCGGTCATACCGGCAAAGTCGGTATTATAGCCGTAAAGCTTGCCGTCACGATTTACTATTGTATTAACAGCGCCTATAGCTTTTGCGGTATCGCTGATTTCATCAAGATATGGTATTACATCCTGCTTATAAGGTATAGTTACGTTTATTGCCTTGAAATCCTTTTTGGTCATAAACTCGTCAAGTTCGCCTTTTGGAATTTCCTGTATCCTGTAATCGTAATCAAACAGCAAGGCGTGAATTTCTTTTGAAAAACTGTGTGTCAGCTTTTCACCAATACAGCCGTATTCCATTATTTTGCCAACCAATCTGTGCCAAATTTTGATGTCAACATATCCGCAATCACTAATGCGGTAACACTTTCAACCACAACTGCCGCGCGATGCACGATGCATGGGTCGTGCCTACCGCGAGCGGCAAGAGTTGTGTCGCTCATAGTGTTAATATCAACCGTCTTTTGCTCTTTGTTTATTGTGGGTGTAGGTTTAATAACGGTGTTAAACAAAATCGGCATACCGTTTGTAATACCGCCGATTACACCGCCGTTATTATTTGTATAGCATTTTACGCTGTCACCGTCTACATACATCTGGTCGTTAGCCGCACTGCCTGTTTGGTTTGCGAAACCAAAGCCCAGACCAAATTCTATTCCCTTTACCGCAGGGATAGAGAATATAGCGTGAGAGAGCATACCCTCTACCGTATCAAACCACGGTTCGCCGACACCTGCAGGCAGACCTATAACGGCTGTTTGCAACACGCCGCCAACGCTGTCGCCGTCGCACTTTGCGGCAAGTATTTTTTCACGCATTTTTTCGCCCTGTTCATTATCTAAAA
>CAZVWG010000036.1:0-15690 GCA_964630675.1 uncultured Ruminococcus sp. | reverse complement strand
GAGAACTTGAAAACAAAGCCGACAAATACCAGTACGTTGCCGCTTGCGACCTACTCCCTGAGCGTGTTGAAAAGATGGTAGAAAAATACGGATGCAAGGGTTATAGCAACATTGATGACCTTCTTGCCGACAGCGATGCAGAAATCGTTTGTATAGCAACCCGTTCTTGCGACCATTATGAGCACGGTATCAAAGTGCTTAAAGCGGGTAAAGATTTGCTTATGGAAAAGCCGATGGGTCTGACACTAAGCCAAGCAGAAGACCTGTTTGCAACTGCAAAGACGGAAGGTCGAAAAATATATATGCGTCACAACCGTCGTTTTGAGGCAGTTTTCACCGAGGTTAAAAACACTATTGAATCAGGCATTTTAGGCAACGTATATGAAATCAACATTTCACAGGGTTCTTTCCAGCACCGCGATGACTGGCAGACCTTAAGCGAATTTGGCGGCGGTCAGTTGCTTAACTGGGGACCACACATCATTGACCATTCACTTCGTCTTTTGGGCTCACCGCTTAAAAGCATTACAGGCGAACTCAAGCAGGTAACTGCAGGTGGCGACTGTGAAGACCACGTTATTGCTCACTATGAAAGCGAGCAAGGTCGCACTGTTAATATGTGCATCAGTGGCGGTATGGCACTTAATGCTGGCAGAAAATTCAGCGTTTACGGTGATCGTGGTTCAATGCTTTGTGACGATTTTTATATTAAATTACGTTACATAGACCCCAAGCTTGAGATTCCACCCGTTGTATCCGACCCAGGCACTCCCGGTGCTGCATTTGGCGCAAGCAGTACATACGCCTCAGCAACCGAGGTTGATTGGATAGAAGAAGAATTTTTGATAACGGACGAAGACCTTACTGTTATTTGGGACTATATGTACGAAAGCTACCGCAACGGTGCCGATTATCCTATCAAAGAGGAAGAAGCGCTTCAGGTTATGCAAGCAGCAGAAGCTATACGTAAAGGCACAAAATTTGATTTTCATAAATAAAAAACAAAGAGGGGCTACGCTTATGCCACGGTGACCCCTCATAATTTTATCTTTTTGGATACTGTAAATTTTTTGGTAATCCTAAAACGTAATCCGCTGATAAACCCAAATATTCACAAACCTTCTTTAAATGAGTTATTGGCATTAAATTTATACCTTTTTCATATCTCGCATATTGTTGTTGCTTAATTCCTAAATATTCTGCAACTTGTTTTTGAGTTTTATTTTGTGTCTCACGCTCAAATTGAATAATTTCATTATAATACATAAAATCACCAATAGAACCATAGCACTTTTTACAACAAAAGTGTTGACAATTAAACACAAGTGTTGTAAAGTATAAATGTAACTCCGATAGTTGCCACACGGATTAAGTTACTGCGACGCAACATGTTCCAAAGAGAAATCAAAACAGCGATGATTCGTCATCGCTGTTTTGATTTTTATATCTAATTATGCATTATCGAATTCCGTAATTTTCAATTACGTAATCCATATCTTTGTCGCCTCTGCCCGAAAGATTAATAAGCACAGATCCGTGATCCATGGTTTTAGCAAGCTTCATACCGTAAGCCACCGCATGTGAAGACTCAATTGCAGGGATTATGCCTTCAAGACGAGCAAGCTTATAAAAAGCGTCAATTGTTTCTTCATCATCGATTACATCATACTTAACACGACCGATATCTTGTAAAAACGCGTGTTCTGGACCCGATGACGGATAGTCAAGACCGCTTGCTACCGAGTAAACGGGAGCGGGCTCTCCGTTTTCGTCCTTCAGCATAATACTGTTAAAGCCGTGCATTACACCCTCTGTACCGTATTTAAGGCTTGCCGCGTGGTCGCCAAGCTTTGGTCCGCGACCGAGCGGCTCAATGCCGTAAATATCAACAGGGTCATTTAAAAAGCCCGAGAAAAGACCTGCCGCGTTAGAACCGCCGCCCACACAAGCAACGATTGCCGATGGCAAATGACCTGTCATTTCAATAAACTGCTCGCGTGCCTCAATACCGACAACACTCTGGAAATCGCGCACCATCATTGGAAATGGGTGTGGACCCAAAACCGAGCCTATACAATAAATACAGTCTTTATACTCTTTGCTGTAAGCGTCAAAAGCTGCGTCAACAGCCTCTTTTAGTGTTGCGAGACCGTGTGTAACCTCTATTACGTTGGCACCTAAAATCTTCATACGTGCAACATTTGGAGCCTGTTTTTTGATATCTACACTACCCATATAGATATCGCACTCAAGACCAAAATATGCCGCCGCAGTAGCTAGTGCTACACCGTGCTGACCTGCGCCCGTTTCGGCAATAATCTTTTTCTTGCCCATATATTTAGCCAAAAGCGCCTCACCCATACAGTGATTAAGCTTGTGTGCGCCCGAGTGGTTAAGATCCTCGCGCTTGGCGTAAAGCTGTACCTTACCGCCCAATGCATCTGAAAGTCTTTCAAGATGTGATACAGGTGTAGGTCTGCCCTGAAATTCCTTTCTTATGCGGCGAAGCTCGGCAATAAACTTGCGTGACTGACAAATCGAATAATAAGCTTCAGTAATTTCTGCCATAGCATTTTTAAGCTTATCCTCTATAAAGCAGCCGCCGTATTTGCCAAAATAACCATTTTTGTCAGGGTAGTTGTTAAAATAAGTATCAAAATCTACGTTGTTAAGTTTCATAATTGTTTCTCCTTATAATAAATTAGTTTTTATTGTGATAAAAAACTAATTCGCCATCGTTTTGTTAATAATTTCATAGGTGTATCCCTCCACCGCTGTCGCGTTCCCACTCCTTTAGACAAGGAAGGCAAAAATAAAAAAATCTCATCCCTAAATTTTAGGGACAAGATAAAATCCTGCGGTGCCACCCTGATTGATGAAAAAATCATCCGCTCACACTTATACCAACATATAAGCCACACTGTAACGGGTGCTCCCGTCGACTACTACTAAAGCAAAATGCTCTTTCGGTCGCCCTCCTAAGTCCATTCACCAAAATCTCCACTACGACATTTCCACCATCAGCCGCTCTCTGAAAGTTTCAAATTAAGGGTACTACTCTCAATCTCAGGTTTCGCTCTATGTAAAACATACTAACACTTTAGTACATAAAAGTCAAGTGTTAATTTTGCGCCGAAAGCTTTACAGATTATCGAGACTTTTTAATAAACACTTGAAAATTATTATAAAATATATTATATTATATATTTAGTATGCAGATTTGTTATTTTCCCCTGGAGGTTTTTTTATATGTCCAATTATTTAGAAATGAACAAAACCGAATTAAACGCTGAATA
Organism: uncultured Ruminococcus sp.; assembly: GCA_964630675.1. Classification (GTDB taxonomy): domain Bacteria; phylum Bacillota; class Clostridia; order Oscillospirales; family Acutalibacteraceae; genus UBA737. The sequence goes on along the minus strand of CAZVWG010000036.1, from coordinate 12,394 downwards.
CACAACAGCAAAAGCCGAGTACGAACAGCTTCGCGCTCTTCACTTAACACTCGATATGTCACGCGGTAAACCAGGTGGCGACAATATGGATCTCAGCGAAAAAATGTTTGATCTTGTGGGCAATGATACAGGCTTTAAAAATATCGACGGTATCGATTGCCGCAACTACGGCGGACTCGACGGCCTGCGCGAACTGAAAAATCTTTTTGCCGAAGTGCTTGGTTTAGAGCCAGACCAGATAATCGTTGGAGGCAACTCTTCGCTTAATATGATGTTTGATACCATCGCTCAGGCTATGACACATGGTTTAGGGGGTGAGCCTTGGGGAAGACAAGACGGTATTAAGTTTCTCTGCCCCGCGCCCGGTTATGACCGCCATTTTGCTATAACCGAATATTTTGGTTTTGAACTTGTACCCGTAAAGCTTAATGCTGACGGACCCGATATGGATCAAGTTGAAGAACTTATCAAAGACGAAAAGGTTAAGGGTATATGGTGCGTACCTAAATACGCCAACCCTGAAGGAATCACCTACAGCGATGAGGTGGTTCGTCGCTTCGCCGCGCTGAAACCAGCAGCCAAAGACTTTAAAATATTTTGGGATAATGCCTACTGCATTCACGACCTTTACGACGAAGGCGACAGTCTGCTTAATATTTATGACGAATGCGCAAAAGCCGGCAATCCCGATCTGCCAATCATATTTGCCTCTACCTCAAAAATTTCTTTCCCCGGAGCAGGTGTAGCCGTAGCGGCAGGCAGTCCAAATAATGTGGCGATACTTAAAAGCCGTATGAAGTTTCAGACCATCGGTCCCGATAAGCTTAACCAGCTTCGCCACGCACGTATGTTTGAATCAGCAGATGATCTGTATGCTCATATGAAAAAGCACGCCGATATCATAAGACCAAAATTTGAAAGTGTGCTTAACGAGCTTGAGCACCGTATTAAAGATACTGCAATCGCGCATTGGACCAATCCAAAAGGCGGTTACTTTATCAGTCTTTATGTATTGCCGGGTTGCGCTAAACGCGTTGAGCAGCTCTGCGCAAATGCAGGTCTGATACTGACACCCGCGGGCGCGGCGTATCCGTACGGTATTGACCCTGATGATTCTAATCTTCGTATAGCGCCGACATATCCGAGCGCCGAAGAAATTAAAACAGCAGCCGTTATTCTTTGCGCAGCAATTAAAGTTGCAGCGCTTGAAAAATTGATTGAAGGCTAACATTAATTTAATTTGACTTTATATTATTATTTTAGTATAATGTATTAATATTAATAAATAAATTGGAGGTTTCAAAAAAATGAAGTCTAAAACTTCCCGTAAGTCGACCTTTTTTGTGATCCTCGCGCTGATTTTGGCCCTTACTTATCTTGCCTTTTTCGGTGTTGAGAATTACTATGGCGACATCAGACAGGTTTATGTAAAAGGCGCTAACGATATACGTTGGGGTATTGATATCAGCGGTGGTGTAGAGGCTGTGTTTAGCCCCGACATCGCGGATGTTGAAATTACCGACGATGATATGGAGGCTGCCAAAACTGTTATTGAAACGCGTCTTGTAAACAACAGCATCACCGATTATGAAGTTTACGCAGACAGTTTTAATCACCAGATTATCGTGCGTTTCCCATGGAAAGCCGACGAAAGCGAATTTGATGCTCAGTCTGCTATTCAGGAATTGGGTGAGACAGCAATGCTCACTTTCTGTGCAAATGAAGATAACACAGATATTATTCTTCAGGGTTCAGAGGATATCAAAAGCGCGCAAGCAGGTCTTGATGAAGACAACAACTACATAGTAGCACTTGAGCTTACAGATGTAGGTACATCAAAGTTTGCAACCGCTACATCAACCTATCTGGGTCAGACAATTTCTATCTGGATGGATGATGAAATGATTTCGGCTCCTACCGTAAACAGCACTATTACAAACGGCATGGCAACAATCACAGGTCTTACCGACGCTGATGAAGCCGTTGATCTTGCCAACAAAATAAATGCAGGTTCGCTTCCATTTGCACTTACGGTTGATGAAAGCAAATTGCAGATCATATCCCCTTCTCTTGGTTCTGACGCTCTTAACGTTATGGTTATTGCGGGCGCGATTGCTTTTTGTATAGTTTGCCTTATTATGATAGCTCGCTACCGTATCAACGGTATGGTTGCCGCTATTGCGTTACTTGGTCAATTAGCAGGTACTATTGCCTGTATATCAGGCTTCTTCCCCGGTGCGTCAAGCTTTACACTTACAATCCCCGGTATTGCGGGTATTATACTCTCAATAGGCGTAGGTGTTGACTGTAACGTTATCGCAGCGGAACGTATCCGTGATGAATTTAAACGCGGCAAAACACTTGACAATGCAATTGAAGCAGGATACAAAAACAGCCTCAGTGCAATTATTGACGGTAACGTCACCATCGTTATCGTAGCGATAGTTCTTATGGGCGCGTTTGGATCACCTGATAGCTTCTTGGGCACAATTTTCTCTCCTATTATGTCACTGTTTGGTACATCAATAACTGGCTCTATCTACTCGTTCGGCTACACGTTGCTTATTGGCGTTATATTCAATCTTATTATGGGCGTTCTTGCTTCTAAGGCAATGATCAAGAGCATTTCACAGCTTAAGTTTATGCGCAAACCTGCTCTTTACGGAGGTAAGAAAAATGGCTAATAAAACAATCAACACTAAAAAGTGGTTTAAAATCTCAGTTGTTGCCTATGCAATCTTAATCGTTGTAGGTATCGTAATGACTGTAGTTTTCGGACCAAAGCTTGATATCAACTTTAGCGGCGGTACAAAAATTTCTTATTCATACGAAGGCGACATTGCTGAGGATGATTTTAAAGATACAGTCGCAACTGTTCTTGACAAAGAGTTCAGCATAGGTCAGAACACATCTCTTGCAGGCGATGTTAACTGCTATGTTATAACACTTGCAGGCAAGAATTCTGTTTCGGCTGAAGTTCAGGAGAATATCACCGGTGCGCTCGAAGAAAAATTTGCTGATAACGCAATCACGCTTTACGACTCGACATCAGTAAGTCCTAACATAGCAGGCAGCTTTTTTGTAAAGAGCTTGGTTGCTGTAATTATAACAGCAGTATTGGTTGTTGTTTATGTAGGTATCCGTTTCAAAAAGATTGGCGGCGTATCGGCATCACTTACTGCATTCTGCGCACTGATACTTGACCTACTTACCGCATTCTTTGTATGCGTAATATTCAGACTTCCAATCGATATGAACTTTATGGCTGTTGTGCTTACAATCCTAGGTTACTCACTTAACGATACAATCGTTATTTATGACCGCGTTCGTGAAAACAAACGCCTCTATCCCGCGATGACACTCTCGGATAATATGGACAAAAGTGTCTCTGATACGCTTGTACGTAACATTGTTACTACCGTTACCACCGTTTGCGCCGTACTTACAATAATTGTTGTATCCGAAATTTACGGTCTTACATCACTTCGTTCGTTTGCAATTCCTATGGCATTTGGTCTTGTGTCTGGCTGCTTCTCATCACTCTTTGTTTCCGGTCCGTTGTGGGTTATGTACAAGGAAAGAAAAGCTAAATAGTTTATTAAATCCCTTTTCCCCCGTTTTTACACGGGGGATTTTTATTTTGCAACCGTCCCATTACTATATATAGCAGGTTGATCTATAGCGCTGTCAAGACTCCCTAACCATTCGGTCGTAAAGTCTTGAGGATTATCCTGATTAAACCGTATTACCCTGCCGCCGCGACACACTGTGTCACTATAGCAACCGGTAGATAATTTTCCTACAAATCCTAACAGCACTCCGTTGTATGAGCCTATAAAATTATTTCTGTGATTGTGACCAAAAAGCACAGCCTTTATGTCACCGTTTTGCAAAATTGCCTCAAACATCTGATTATCACAATCAACACTTGAAGTGTGAATATTGATTTTTTTAATCACTTTCCCATTTTTACAGATATACCCATTAGAATTATATTTAATCTCGTTTGCTATACCATAAACCTCGCTGTCTCCACCATAATACATTTCAAGTGTTTGCGGTAACGGTATATGCATACATAACACCGATGTTACAGCAATACCGCCGTTTGCCTGTTTCAGATTGTTTGACTGCTGTTTGTACCATTCTATCTGCTTTTTTGTTAAGCCTTCATACCCATTGCTGTTTGATGTGCCGCTATCCATACCGTATATTGCAAAAACAACACGCTTACCGTCATTTGAAAACACAGGTAAAACATAGTTCATAGGTCGTGACGAATCAAAATTTGCATCATTAAAACTGACCAGGCTGTTAAGACAGTGTTCATAGTTTTTATACATTTTATAATTAATATACTTAAACGGATCGTGATTTCCGTTAGTAGTTGACCAATAAATTCCCCTACTCTCAAGAGGCGATATAAATAAATCCCACATATCATATGGTACTTTGTTGTACGAGTTCATATCTCCGTTAATCAAGACAAAATCAGGCTCTGCCTTTTTAACCAGTATTTCAAGTTCGTCGCGCGCCTCACGCCATTGCGACTCGGTATCGCATTGAGGATCTGATACAACAAGCATTACAAAATCACCGTTTTTATTGCAAATAAGCCTTTTTTCATCCTCGCTTTTCACAGCAAATGGCGATATTACTGCATAAAATAATATTACCAATGCCAAAATTGACAATACTTTTTTCATTTTCTCACCTATTTAACATCTTACATATATAACATATCCTTAAAACAAATTTGCATAACAAGAAAATGATGTAAAAACCTTGTTATATTTTTATTGAAAAAACAAAAACAATGCGATATAATAAATTACGATAACTACCAAATTTAAGGAGATTTAAAATACTATGAAACTAGGAATGGTGGGGTTGCCGAATGTTGGCAAATCAACCCTTTTTAACGCAATAACAAATGCAGGCGCACAGTCGGCAAACTACCCGTTTTGTACAATAGAGCCAAATGTTGGTATGGTAAGTGTGCCTGACGAACGACTTGAAAAGCTTGCCGAAATTTATAACCCTGATAAATTTACCCCTGCGGTTATTGAATTCGTTGACATTGCGGGTCTTGTAAAGGGCGCATCCAAAGGTGAAGGTCTTGGCAACAAATTTTTAAGCAATATACGCGAGGTTGATGCCGTAGTTCACGTTGTTCGTTGCTTTGAAAGTACCGATATAATTCACGTAGAGGGCTCAGTTGATCCGCTTCGCGATATCGAAACCATAAATCTTGAACTCATACTTTCTGATATAGAGATCGCTCAGCGCCGACTTGACAAAGCTACAAAGGCACTCAAGGGCGATAAATCCATGCAGGCGGAGGTTGACTTTTTAAAGCGTCTTATAGCGCACTTGGAGGAAGGTCTGCCCGCTCGCTCGGTTGAGATTAAAAGCGATACCGAAGCAGAAGTTCTTGCAACCACTTCTCTGCTTTCTGCAAAGCCTGTAATCTACGCTTGCAATATGAGTGAGGATGATTTTAGAAACGGCATAGACACAAACGCAGGCTACAACGCAGTAAAAGAAGCTGCTGCTAAAGAAAATGCCGAAATACTTCCTATCTGTGCCGCTCTTGAAGCCGAGCTTGCAGGTCTTGAGACGCAAGAAAAAGCAATGTTTTTAGAGGACCTTGGTCTTGAGCGTTCGGGTCTTGACCGTATGATACAAAAATGCTATAGCCTTTTAGGTCTTATTTCGTACCTTACCGCAGGTAAGCCCGAGGTTCGCGCTTGGACAATCGAGCGCGGCACCAAGGCGCCTCAGGCAGCAGGTAAAATTCACACCGACTTTGAGCGTGGATTTATTCGCGCCGAAGTTATTGCTTATGATGACTTTATGGCTTGCGGCGGCAATATGGTTACCGCAAAGGAAAAAGGTCTAGTGAGAAGCGAAGGCAAGGAATATGTTATGAATGACGGAGATATTGTTCTTTTCAGATTTAATGTATAACATATAAATAATCATCCAAAATATTTTTGGGTGATTATTTTGAAAAAGGCAAAATGCAATTTTACAATGTTTTCTGTAGGTGCTATCGGATATGGGCTTATCGAAATTATATGGCGCGGTCACACACACCCGTCAATGCTTTTAGCCGGCGGATTTTCTTTTTTAGGCCTTTCTAAAATCTCAAGCCGCTTTAAAAAAGCCAATCTTTTTAAAAAAGCGCTTGCGGGTTGCGGGTTTATTACAACAGTCGAATTAATTTTTGGTATAATTTTTAACATAATACTAAAGCGCAAGGTTTGGGATTACAGCAAAATGCCGCTTAATATTGGCGGTCAGATATGCGCGCTTTACTCTTTCTATTGGTTTTTATTAAGTTTATTGTTTATACCGCTTTCCGATAAAATACAAAGTAAAACGAGGTGATACATCTTGACAAAGCTTTTACGCAGAACATGGGCTGAAATTAACACAGACGCCCTGCTACATAACCTTGGCATAATTAAACAAACCGCCAATACAAAGGTGTGCGCGGTTGTAAAGGCAAACGCCTACGGTCACGGTATAAATATTGTAGCGCCGCTGTTGCAAAAAGCGGGCACAGACTTTTTTGCCGTATCAAATATCGAAGAAGCAATAGAGCTTCGCGAAATCGGCATTACAAAGCCTATACTTATTTTAGGCTATACACCCTGCGACTTTGTTCAAGAACTATCAGCTCACAATATATCACAATGTGTTTATTCATATGAATATGCAGATGAGCTATCAAAGGAAGCTTCTAAATATAATTTAAAAATAAAAATACATCTAAAGCTTGATACGGGTATGTCACGTATCGGTTTTGATTGCCGTAATGATAATTTAAATGGCATAAGTGATGCACTGAAATCAGCAAAACTTGACGGATTCAAACTCGAGGGTGTGTTTACCCACTTTGCAGTATCCGACCGAAACGAGTGTCAAGAAGACGGCTTTACCGCCGCACAATACAATCGTTTTTGTAAGGCGCTCGATGTGTTAAAGACACACGGAATTGACCCCGAATATAAGCATTGCTGTAATTCGGCGGCACTCTGCCAAGACCCAAACAAACACCTTAATATGTGCCGCGCGGGTATTGTGCTTTACGGACTTACACCGTCGGCAGAACTCAAGCTGCCGCAAGATTTTAAGCCCGTAATGAACTTTAAATCGGTTATATCACAGGTAAAACAGATAAATGCAGGTGATACCGTAAGCTACGGCAGAACATTTACAGCCGAAAATGATATGATTGTTGCTACCGTGAGCGCAGGCTACGCCGACGGCTACCCTCGTCTGCTTTCAAACCGCGGATATGTGTTAATAAACGGTTGCCGTGCAAATATTATAGGTCGCGTATGTATGGACCAATTTTGTGTTGACGTTACCAATATCCCCGATGTTAAACGCGGCGATGAGGTTCTTCTTTGGGGCAACGAATTACCAATAGAGGCACCCGCCGAAATGATAGGAACAATAAATTATGAACTTGTTTGCGGTGTATCAAATCGCGTTAAAAGAATAAAAATTAAAGGACAATGATACCAAGGGGTATTGTTGCCCTTTTTTGCTTTTGAAAGGATTTTTGTTTTGAAAAAATATATTCTTACTTTAGATGAAGGCACAACCAGCGCCAGAGCAATTATATTTGATAACAAGGGTAATATTGTGTCACTCGCACAAAACGAGTTCACACAAATATACCCCACCCCAAGCTTTGTAGAGCACGATCCTATTGAGATATTATCGGCGCAGTATTCCGCCATAACCGAATGTATAATAAAATCAGGGCTTAATGTGTCAGATATTTCTTGCGTTGGTATTACAAATCAACGCGAAACGGTCGTTGTATGGAACAGACTTACGGGCGAGCCCGTTTATAACGCTATTGTGTGGCAATGCCGCCGTACTGCTCCCCTTTGCGAAGAACTAAAGGCACAGGGTTTAGAAAATTATATCGCCGATATAACGGGACTTAAAATTGATGCGTATTTTTCTGCCACAAAGATAAAATGGATGCTCGATAACGTAGATGGCGCACGCGCGGCGGCAGAGCGCGGTGAACTGCTTTTTGGCACGATAGATACCTGGCTTATGTGGAAGCTGTCGGGCGGCAAAATACACGCTACCGACCAAACCAACGCCTCGCGCACAATGCTTTATGATATTCATAATTTATGTTGGGACAAAAAATTACTTCGCATTTTAGACATACCCGAAAGTATGTTGCCTACCGTTCAGAAAAGCGGTAGCGTATTTGGTGATATTGATATTATGGGTGCAAGACTTTCAGTCTGCGGTGTTGCAGGCGACCAACAGTCTGCGTTATTCGGTCAGCACTGCGTAAATGCAGGCGATGTTAAAAACACCTACGGTACAGGTTGTTTTCTGCTGATGAATACGGGCAAAACGGCAGTAAAAAGCCGAAACGGTATGCTTACCACCATTGCCGCAACAACCGAAAGCACACCCACACAGTACGCGCTTGAAGGCAGTGTGTTTATAGGCGGCGCAGTAATTCAGTGGCTAAGGGACGAAATGAAGCTTATTGAAAACGCGGCTCAAAGTGAAGAATGCGCGCTCGCCGTTAGCGATAGCGCAGGCGTTTATATTGTCCCTGCTTTCGCAGGTCTTGGCGCGCCGTATTGGGATATGTATGCACGCGGCACTATTTGCGGACTCACACGAGGGGCGGGTCGCAATCACATAGTACGAGCCGCACTTGAATCCATAGCATACCAAACTAATGACTTAATTACTGCTATGCAAAATGATGCGGGTGTTGCCGTCACCGCTCTTAAAGCCGACGGTGGTGCGGCACGCAACAAATTTTTAATGCAGTTTCAGGCAGATATTTCAAGCATTGATATTATATGTCCTCAAAATGCCGAAGCCACCGCTCTTGGTGCTGCTATGCTTGCAGGAATTACCGCAGGCATAATAAGCGACGATACAGCGGATATAAACTCCGATAACACCACCTATAAACCTGCTTTAAACAGCGAAGAAAGAGAGCAAAAGCTCAACGGCTGGAAACACGCCATAGACAGTACCATAACCTTTACAAAAGGAGAAGTATGATGAAATTTAAAATTAAAGACAAAAGGATTTTATCAAGCGACCAAAAAAATACATTATCTGGTATTATGTATATCCCCGACGGTGATATACGCGGCATTTTTCATTTGGTGCACGGTATGACCGAATATATAGGTCGGTACGAGCCGTTGTTTGCATCGCTTGCAAGCGCGGGTTACCTATGCTGCGGCTTTGACAATTTAGGTCACGGCAATACAGCCAGCGAAGAAGATTTAGGCTTTATTGCGTCAAAAGACGGTTGGCGGTTTATGATAGATGATGTAAAGCTTTTTGCCGACAGTGTAAAGGCTGAACACCCCAATCTTCCCTACATTTTAATGGGACACAGTATGGGCTCGTTTATAACACGCGTAGCAGTATCGCGTTATACCGACATTGCAGATAAATACATTTGTTGCGGCACGGCGGGTAAAAATCCTGCCGCAGATGCCGGTATTTTGCTCTGCAATATTGTAAAGGCTTTTCGCGGCGAACGCGCTATATCGCCTTTTTTAGAGAACATAGCCTTTGGCTCATACAACAAACGCTTTGACGGTGACACGAAATATGAGTGGCTTACCAAAGACCGTGAAATTATCGAAAAATACGCCGCCGATAAGCTATGCACCTTTCATTTCACCGTATCTGCTATGTGTGACCTTATGATGCTTTTAAAGCTTTGCAACAATAAGAAATGCTTTAATAATACAAAAAACGATCTACCGATTTTGCTTATTGCGGGTGATAATGACCCCGTTGGTAATTACGGCAAGGGTGTAAAGGAAGTGTATCACAATTTTAAGGCGGCAGGAAAAGAAAATGTAACAATGTTCCTTTACGAAAACTGCCGCCACGAAATACATAATGATACCAGCCGTGAACAAATGACCGAGGATATTTTAAAATTTATTGCGAAATAAAATAAGCAAAATTCCAACACTGAAATTCAGCGTTGGAATTAATTTTATACAACTATTTAATAATAGAAAAATTCTTTAAGCGTATTTATTCCTCGTTATATTTTTGCATATGATTTTTATCTGAATTTTTTTGTGTTTTATGTTCATCATACTTTTTGCATAGTGTTCGTGCCAACAAAAACATACCGCCAGCCAATATAAGTGTAGGTATGCCACCTAAAACAATACCAAATTGCTTAATAAGTGTGGTAATAAAACCATACGCGAAACAACAGCCTACCCAAATTAACACTTTCATAATTAAACCTCCCTTATTTTATAAGTATTATTTTATATTACTAAATATTATTTGTCAACACTAAATAATAGAATAGCATATAATTTAATATGCGAGGTGGTAGACAATGAAACCTTTAAAGGAAAGAATAAGTATAACAATAGACGCGGATTTATTAGAGAAAATACGTTTTCAAGCCGAGTATGATGACCGTTCAGTTTCACAATATATAAATATTGTCTTAAAAGAGCATATTAAAAATTTAGAAAACTCAAAATGAGTCTTTCATAACGAAAAGCACATTTTTTAATAAACAAGAATTTTCAACTTTCAATTAAAAAAGCACCCATCATAGAGATATGATAGGTGCTTTCTTTTAGTCTAATTGTACATTTCTAATTAGTATGCAACGCCCTGTGCGATCATTGCGTCTGCAACCTTTTCAAAGCCGGCAATGTTTGCGCCTGCAATAAGGTCGCCCTCCATACCGTACTTTTTAGCGGCATCCCAAGAGTTCTTGTAGATGTCTGCCATAATCTGATGAAGCTTAGCGTCAACCTCTTCAGCAGTCCAGCTGTAGCGCATTGAGTTCTGGCTCATTTCAAGGCCTGAAACTGCAACGCCGCCCGCATTTACCGCCTTTGAAGGAGCAATAACAACGCCTGCAGCCTTGAGAACCTTAATAGCCTCGTCGGTAGAAGGCATATTAGCAACCTCGGCATAGTACTTAACGCCATTAGCAACTATGTTTTTAGCGTCTTCCTCGCCAACCTCGTTCTGAGTAGCGCAAGGCATAACAACGTCAACCTTTTGTTCCCAAGGACGCTTGCCTGCAAAGAAAGGAACGCCGAATTTATCAGCATAATCCTGAACCTTGTCACGACCTGATGCACGCATCTCGAGCATAAAGTCAAGCTTTTCTTTTGTTACAACACCGTCGGCGTCGTAAATGTAGCCGTCGGGACCTGAAATTGTAACAACCTTACCGCCTAGCTCTGCAACCTTTGTAGCAGTACCCCAAGCAACGTTACCAAAGCCCGAGATCGCAAAGGTCTTGCCCTTAACCTCTTCGCCAAAGGTTTTAAGCATTTCCTGTACGTAGTAAACAGCGCCAAAGCCTGTAGCCTCAGGACGAATAAGTGAACCGCCGTATGCGCGACCCTTACCTGTAAGTACACCTGTAAACTCGTTACGAAGGCGCTTGTACTGACCGTATAAGTAACCTATCTCACGGGCACCTACACCGATATCGCCTGCGGGAACGTCGGTATCTGCGCCTATGTGCTTAGCAAGCTCGGTCATAAAGCTTTGACAAAATCTCATAATTTCACCGTCCGAACGGCCGCGTGGGTCAAAGTCTGAACCACCCTTACCGCCGCCCATAGGAAGACCTGTAAGGCTGTTTTTGTAGGTTTGTTCAAAACCGAGGAACTTCATAATAGAAGCATTAACTGAAGGATGGAAACGAAGACCACCCTTGTAAGGACCGATTGCAGAGTTAAACTGCACACGGTAACCGCGGTTAACCTGAACAGTGCCGTTATCATCTACCCAAGAAACGCGGAATGTAATCATACGCTCGGGTTCTACCATACGCTCGATAACACCGTTTTTCTCAAACTTGTCGTCTGCTGCCACTACGGGTTCAAGTGACTCCAAAACATCGCGTACTGCCTGCAAAAATTCAGGCTCGTTGCCGTTGCGTTTTTCTACATCGGCATAAACTTTGTTTAAATATTCTGACTTAAACATAATATGTACCTCCATACTTTAAAGTGCTAAAATAATATAATATATACTACTACTATTTTTTTTTACAGTCAATAAAAAATTTTTGAATTTTCTAATTTTTTGCATTTTTCTTGACAAATCGGTTAAAAATCGTTATCATATACTATTGTAAAGCGTTGATAAGGACAGTAACCTTATAAACACATCTTTCAAGAGAGCGACTTCATCGGCTGAAAGGGTCGCAAGATGCTATAAGGCGAACACCACCTTTGAGCGCTGCGGGGTAACAACCGCAGACGTAGCCGCTGCGTTAAGGCGTTAAAAGTGCTGTGTGTTTACACAGAATGTGGGTGGAACCACGGAGTTGATATTTTACTTCGTCCCTAGTTTTTCTAGG
>CAZVWG010000035.1:0-15813 GCA_964630675.1 uncultured Ruminococcus sp. | reverse complement strand
TTTAGCGTTTGTCAAGAAAAATATCATCAATCAGAGAACCGACCCCTGATTGTTCTATAATTAATTCTTAATTAACACTTAAAAATAAAGTCATTGATAAAGATACAGCTACATCAATCTTGTTTTTGGATAAATTGGAATTTTAAATCATTTACATGCAATTAATTATCATACAAAACATAACACAGAACGGTTAGAGTTTCCTCCAACCGTTCTGTGTTAATAAAAAGTTTTAAGAGATTATTTATAATTGTTAACAATACAACAGTACCGTCCCTCCGTGTTACTTGATATCTTTACTATTTTTATCAATTGCACACATCGTTAATCTATGTTTAACAAAAACACTAACGCCATATTATATGCGTTAAAAAACACATAGGAATGCCTTAAATACCCCGTGAAAAAAAAGTTTTACGATTTTTGTCTGCTAATAAAATTTCATTGTTGCATTTTTTTATTTGTTCAAAATCATTGATTTTTTCGCAACACATTTTAATAAGATAAAATATTAAAACCTTTTTATAATTTTGCGTGTCTATATCTTGGGACTGTAAAAGATTTTTTATTATTTTAATAGCCTCATTATAATTTCTATCAACATATTTTTTAATAAACTCATAATAAATATTAGCGTCCTGTATACGTAATGTATTATCAGTTGACAAGTTATCCTGCAGTTCTATTAGTGTTAAAATCTCATCTATTTGTTGATTTAAAAACAATGATAAAATTTTATAATGTGTTGCGTTATAAAGAATATCTTTTCTTGAATTTATTTCAATTATTTTGTTAGCACATATAATAGCCTCTTGAAATTCACCATTAAAGAAATGTTTTTGCATAAGTAATTTTATATTATGTGTTTGATGTTTTTCCCCTCGCTTATCCAATAGATATACAATATCATAATCTAGATCAAAGGCAGCCAATTTTCCAATAAAGATTTTGCGAGAAAAATACATTATCAATGATAAAACACTTGAAAAAACAATTGGAAAAATAACATATGTAATTGATAGCGTTTCGTTTGCATCTTTTGTCCAAAAATATACTGCAGGCACTATTAGAGATATGACGCAAATCAAAATGATTTTTCCAATGTAATTTTTATATTGAAAAACACGATATTCTTTTTTCATAAAAAACTCCTATATTACAAATTTAAATTAAAAGGCTAAAACTACATACTTGTTGCCACTCTATAAAAAGCAGCCGCCATTGCGCCTACTTTAGCTGGTGAAGACAGTACTGCAAAAGCCTTTACAATTTCTTTAACTAATGTAGTAATCATTGGCATTACTATACATATTCCAACCAATGTTACTGCAATCGCAGTAAGGAGAGCATATGTTACTTCTGCTACGATATTAAATGAGACATAACCTATCTTTTTGTTTTTTGAATTATAAATTGGAGCAACAAAACTTAGACCGATGCCATAACCCCTTGTACCGACAAACGCAGACGATTTAATTTCAACACCAGCAATCGTATTGGTAACCGTATATTTGATTTTATTTGAACCCAACGACGTAGAAAATCCTTTGCCAGAAATCGTGATCGCACTTGACGAAACCTGAATTTGCTTTAATTTTTTTAGAGTTGTGGCAACAGAAATACTTGGTCAATCAGGGGGTCAATCAGGGGACGGTTCTCTGATTGTTCCCGTCCCCTGATGGAATGGCATTGTCATTAACCAAAAATATTCTAACATAGCATATTTAATTTGTCAATTAGATAACCGTCCCCTGATTGACGAGAAAAATCGGTATTTTATGCATAAGTTCAGCATAAAATACCGATTAATTTAAAAACTTATTAAATTTTTAGCCTCATCGGGCTCTACGCCGTAAACAAAAGCCAATTCGTTATACAAAAGCAGCTCTGCCTTGCGAAGCGTCTGCTCGTCATTTATGTTAAGCTTTTTATTGTTCTGGCGACGGGCATCCCTTTCAAGACGAATTGTTTTTATAAGAGCTATAAGCTTTTCGCGATCGCTGCTTGACAGTATCGCCTTATACAGCTCGCGTTTCTGGGTTTCATCTTTTGCCTCAATAATATCTATATCCGCTACTTTTTCTGCTAATTCTTTTGCTTGTGACTTTGTTAAAACATCCTGCATTTTTGAAGCAAGCAGTTCGTTGTCGACGGGTACAAATACCGCTGTATTATCGTTATAAATTGGTTTTAAAACATAGTAATCTGCCTTTTGTTTTCCAATTTGCTTGGTTTGAATACAATCAATTTTACAAATACCTTGAGCACCGTAAAGTATAATATCTCCCACGTTAAACAATCCGTTCACCCCTTTGATATTTAAATTATACCACATTAAAATCAAAAATGTTATAGGGCAACTTTCACAAAACTTTTACCATTTTCTTTTGTAATATTTCACTTAAACTCCTATTTTATTGACTTTTCTCGAAGGTGATGTTATATTTAAATAAAGTATTGTTTGTGAGGTAACCGTATGTCTAGAACAAAAAATTTCTTATCTGCGCTTTTATGTGTTATTTTTTGCGTATCCATAAGCCTTACCGTTTTTGCGGCATCATCTGATACGACTATAACTGTTTCAAATATTTCTGCTATGCCCGGCGACACTGTGGTTGTCGATGTTGAAATTTCAAACAATCCCGGTATTATGGCAATGGCATTCTGCATTACATACGATAATGATGCGCTTACATATGTAAGCTATGAAAAAGGCTATCTTTCAAGCTATACCATTAAAGACCACAGCGACAAAGGACATATATCTGTAGTAAATGTTGAAAGCTCTGATAAATCTAACGATGGCAAAATTATATCAGTTGTTTTCGAGGTTAAGGAAAAGGCTTCTCCGGGAAGGCATGTCATAACCATTGCTAATAGTAACCGTGAAAAATACGGCACAAAGTTGCACAACAGCTTTTCAAACTCCAAGCAGCAATTCGTAGTGCCCTTGGTCACTGCAGGCGGAATTACTGTTCCGGAAACTTGTGAAAATTCGGGACACAAATACAGCGATTGGAATATTATAAATGATGCAAATTGTACCGAAACAGGTCTTAAAAACCGCACCTGCGCACGTTGCCAAATCGTAGACGAAGCCACTATACCAGTTGCCCACGATTTTGAGTCTGATTGGACAATCGACAAGGTTGCAACTCCAAATGAGGACGGTATAATGTCACGCCACTGCAAATTATGCGATGCTGTTACTGACAAAATTAACTTTAGCTACGAAGAAATAGGCGGTGACGATACAGATAACACATCAAGTGACGATGCATCAAGTGGCGATACATCAAGTGACAGCGCTTCAGAAGACGGCGCATCAAATTATTCGTCATCCGAAAACAGTTATCCCAACACCAACAACGAAAACACTTCAGAAAACGATGCTTCTGATAACCAATCAAATACACATAGTCAATCCGTTACACAAAGCAACAGCAATCAAACAGAAAAACCTGTTATCGACAATGTCGTAGGCGAAAAAGTTCCTTTGAGTGAGGTCGAAAAGTTTAAAGATTATCAGCAAAATATAAAACCTAATCTTGAAAACAACTCCTCAAACGAAGAGGCATCCTCCGACGAAACCGATTCATCATCAACCAAATCGGATAATTCCGATACAACAACGGGCGCTATACAAAACGACGACAATACCGTTTCGCAAAGCGAAAAATCGTCATACTTTACATCTCCGACCGGTATAGCAATGATTGTTATTTGTCTGCTTATCAGTATAGGTATTATAATTATTAGCATAGTACTTATTGTTCGTCGCAAAAAAGCAGAATAAAAATTCCCCATCGTAAATAAAATTTCATTTACGATGGGGGATTTTTTTATTTTTTCCCACGACGAAGTTCAAATTTAACATCGGCAACAGCAGCTACATCGGGCGAATGTGTAACAATTATTA
This sequence comes from uncultured Ruminococcus sp., assembly GCA_964630675.1. Lineage (GTDB taxonomy): Bacteria > Bacillota > Clostridia > Oscillospirales > Acutalibacteraceae > UBA737. The sequence goes on along the minus strand of CAZVWG010000035.1, from coordinate 11,894 downwards.
CGCATTTGCCTTCATCGGCAAGACGGCGAAATATCTTCATTATCTCGTCCTGAGTTTCACCGTCTAAATTACCCGTTGGCTCGTCGGCTAATATTATCTGCGGATTGTAAGACAGTGCGCGCGCAATCGCTACACGCTGCTGCTGACCGCCCGAAAGCTTGAGCACCCGTCTGTCAAACTCTTCCGGCTCTATTTCTACCTTAGCAAGCAATTCGTGAGCCTTTTCTTGCTTGTTCTTGTCTTTCATACCGGCAATATTCATCGAAAGAATAACATTTTCGGTAGCAGTCATATGAGGTAGCAAATTAAAGCTTTGAAAAACTACCCCCACATACTTGCTACGATATTCATACTTGTCAATTTTTGAAATATCCTTGCCATCGTATAATATCTTACCGCCCGTTGGCTTTGCCAGTCCTGAAAGCAGTGATAAAAGTGTTGTTTTTCCTGCGCCAGATTTACCAACAATTGCATATATCTTGCCGCTATCAAAGTTTAAATTTACTCCGCTTAGCACATTGGCGGATGTTTTTTCGTATTTGTAACTTAAGTTTTCAAGTTGTAATGTACTCATTTTATTTTCCGCCTTTCTGTTAATCTCGGTTGGTTAAAATCTTAAGTGGCTCATAACGCATTATAAACAGCATTGCAGCAAGACTTGATATAAGCGTGAGCAAAATTCCCACTCCTATCAGCTGTAATATTACCACAAAATCGGTTGAGTATGAAACCTCGCTTATATAATTTGCAGCCGAGTCCTTAACATCGTTCATAAATCCGCCAAAGCCGCCGCCCTTTTCCTCAGGATTCGCCATATCTGAATCGTCCGCGGGTGCTGTTGGCATACCTGTCATACCACCGCCGCCTGCCATAGTATCACGACCAAAGCCTTGCGTCATATTATCCTGCGTTTGCTGGTTAGAAGTTATCTGTGCCGAAAGTAACGCGTTGGTAACAGGCACCGATACAGCAGCACCAATACCCGCACCCACAATAATTGCAGCAAGAGTTACAACAAACAACTCGGTTACAAACTGACTTGCCACCTTCCACTTTTTCATACCAATAGCGGTAAGGACACCTATCTCATACTTGCGCTCACGAATATTAAAAATATTAATAACTATAAGAATAACAGCACCTATAACAAATACTACAATCAAGAAATATCCCGCTGTTTTGCTTAAGTTTTCGAGCGGTACAAGGCTGTTTTCAAACTCGGTTATATCGGTTGAAGATATTGTATAATCCTCTGAAAGACCTAAATCGGCAGCTTCTTCGGCAAAAGCCTCGTAGTCTTCAACATCGGCAAAAACATAGGTATAATTCAATGTACCCTGTACGGCAGTTGACGTGGTCATACCACTGGTTTCATCGGTAACATCTTCAGCCGACTCGCTTGAAGCATCACATATAGCCTTTAACGCCTCATAGCTTGTCATAATTTTATTTGATGAGTCGGTAGCGGTAGAAAATCCGCCCATAAAATCGCTTGAGCTTGCTTGCTCGCCGGTATAAATACCAACTACGGTAAATGTAAAGGTTTCATCGGTATTATTAGGGTTGGCAAGGATAATTTCGCTGCCTACCTCAAGATTGTTGTAGGTGGCTAACTCCTCAGATATTATGCACTCGTTGGCAGTTGTATTTTCATCAAATACAACACCCTCGGTAATAGAGCTGTTGCCCGACACAAAATCGGTCATAGCGTTGTCGCTACTGTAACCAACAACGGTAAAATCACCCTGTGTACCCATCATACCGCCAAACTCACGGCCGCCTTTTCCGCTACCCATACCACCCGCATTGTCGGGCATTTGTGATGTCTGTGAGCTGTCAGAATCTGATGTGCCATCTGCTGTAAATGTACCCATAGTATCAATCGGCTCTAAATCACCGCTTGCATCAAGTGTTACCGAAAGACTATAATAACTGTCTTTTACGCTCTCGGCAGCAGCATATGTCTCATACTCGTCAAGTGATAATTCGCTACCGCCCTGCAGCATTTCTTTCATAGCATCGCGATCAAATTTGCCATTTTCTCCATTTTCGTCGGGCTTTTCCATAGCGCCCTGCATCATAGACTGTCTGTCCATTGATATCTGTGCCGTTATATTCATAAGGCTGAGGGTATCTTCCCTTGCCTTTGAAGCCGATTCCTTAATAGATAGCGCCACACACGCCGATACCGCTATTGCCAAAGCAATTATACCAATAAGAATATTTCGTCCTTTAGAACGGGATATGCTAAGCAATGCATTTTTTATAATATACATATCGCACCTTCTTTAATTTGATGCAAAAATTTTAAATCTGCCATATTACAAACGGGTGGTAAATTTGTTAAAAAATTGTAAACGAAAAAGTCGCATCTTGCTTTAATGAGATGCGACCTTCAATTTATATATTCTCGGTTATTACATTTGCTATACTTTGGGCAAATTCGCTGCAATTGCTTTCATTTTCACATTCAATCATTATGCGAACTACCGGCTCGGTGCCGCTCTCCCTAAGCAATACCCTGCCCTTACCGCCTATTTTTTCTTCTATTTCTTTTACTGCATTCAAAACCGCATCATTTGTCATTATCGCCTTTTTATCGCTAACCCTTACATTTTGCGTAAACTGCGGATACAAAAATACGGGCTCTGCAAGCTTTGAAAGTGTTTTTTTGCTATCGCAAAGCTCCTCGGTTATCATAATAGCCGTAAGCAAGCCGTCGCCTGTGGTAGCATATTTTTTAAGAATAATATGCCCCGACTGCTCGCCGCCCAGATCATAATCCTTTTGTTGCATACGCTCATATACAAAACGGTCGCCAACGGTTGTCAGTTCGCAATCAATACCCGCTTTTTCAAGACTGTTTACAAAACCGCTGTTTGACATAATTGTAGCAACAACGGTGTTGCCGCTAAGCATATCGCGTGATTTTAGGCGTCTTGCTAATATATACATCATTTTGTCGCCGTCAACCTCGTTACCCTTTTCATCAACCGCGATACAGCGGTCGGCATCACCATCAAAAGCGAAACCAACGTCAAGATGATTTTCTCGCACCAATTCACATAGGTTTTCTATATGAGTAGACCCGCAACCCTCGTTTATGTTTGTACCGTTAGGGGAATCTCCTACAACGTAAGTTTGAGCGCCCAATGCATCAAAAACCGCCTTTGCAATGCTCCACACTGCACCGTTTGCGCAGTCAAGCCCGATTTTTAAATTTTTGTACGAGTGTGAAGCCACCGATATAAGATATCCGATATAGCGATTTCTACCCGAAACGAAGTCCACAATAGCACCAATTTCGTCGCGATGTGCAAGCGGTAAATCATCATCCTCGACCCCAAGACTTTTCAAATCACTGTCGATATAACTTTCAATAAGTGCGGTAGCCTCATCATCAAACTTCTCGCCATAGCGGTTTATTACCTTTATGCCGTTATCGTAAAAAGGATTATGTGATGCGGTAATCATAATGCCGCAATCAAAGCCTTCGGTTCGTACAACATACGAAACGCTCGGCGTGGTTGTAACGTGCAGAATATAAGCGTCTCCACCCGATGCAATAATACCCGAACACAGCGCGTATTCAAGCATATAGCTCGAACGACGTGTGTCTTTACCGATAACAATACGCGGTCTACCGTTGACTTTATACGCCTTGCATAAATGAGATTTAAAATACCATCCTAAAAATCTACCGATTTTATAAGCGTGTTCAGCGGTTAAATTCACATTGACCTCACCGCGAAAACCGTCGGTGCCAAAATATTTATTTTTCATAAGAAAAAACCCTCTTTCGTATAATAGTATGCGAAAAAAGGTTTTATAAATGCAAAAGAGCCGAAACAATTTCGGCTCTTTCAAATTTATTCGTCTGTATTTGCAGAAATTTTGCCATAAAGCGGAATGTCGGTATCGCGCTTTGGCTCACGTGTGGGGACGCTTGCCACGGTGTTAGACGGTCTGCGACCGCCACGGTCATTTCTGCGTCGGTTGTTATCTCTGCGAGGCATATTAGGTGTGCCGCCTTCGGGGAAGATTACTACGCGACGGTTTTTTCCTTCACCGATAGATGCCGAACTTATGCCATCAATCTCCTGAATTGCAGTGTGAATAATGCGACGCTCGTAAGCACTCATGGGCTCGAGCGCACGATTGCGGGAATTACGTTTAACCTGCTCCGCAACACGAACCGCAAGAGCTACAAGTGTCTGCTCGCGCTTTTCACGATAGTCACCGATGTTAAGTGTTATCTTAAAGTACCCGCCCGAATTATTTGCAGCAAGTGATACCAGATGTTGTAACGCATCAAGTGTTTCACCGCGGTGTCCAATAACTACACCAAGACCTTCACCGTCAAGAATTATAAGCGCACCGTTTTCGCGAACTGCGGCTTTAATTTTCACATTTTCACAACCAAGATTTTTAAGAATTGCATTAAGATATGCAATTGCCTTGCCTGTAGGAGTTTCTGAGGGAATAAGCGATTGATCTACAGCCTCTACCTCAGGTTTTTCAGCCTTTGGCTCGACTATTTTCGTTTCTGCTTTAGACTCAGCCTTTTTAGGCTCGGCTTTTTTTGTTTCTGCTTTTTTTTCAGATTTTTTAGGTTGCTTATTGTTATTCTTTTTGGCGGGCTTGTCGGGGCGTTCAACATAAGCTTTAACCTCTGCCTGAGAGCCGCCGAATAAACCTAAAACCTTCTTCTTAGGTAAAGAAATTATTTCAATCTGTACGTCTTCTTCTATTTTTGCGCCAAGCTTTAAAATGGCGTCTTCCTTTGCTTCGTCAACTGTAGCTCCGAAGCCGATTGCTTCCTTAATCAAGAGAAATCCTCCTTAAATCAGTCTTTTATAATAGACTCTGAATCTGTGTTGTTAAATTTATTGAGCTGTTTTGCTTCAAAATCGCACTGTGCGCCAAGCTCTTTAGCGCGTTCACGCGCAAGAAGCTTTTTAGGACCGTACCAAAGCTGTACGCCCGATTGGATAAGACCGCCTATCAATGATGAGCATATCCAGTAAAAGCCAACACCACCAGGTAAACCAAAACCAATAAATAAAGAAATAAGCGGCATAGTAAGCATCATACCCATCATTGAGGGAGCTTCGGGATTGTTAATCTTATTTATTTTCATAGAAATAAGGCTTGTAAGAATCTGCGCTAAAAATGCGCTAATTGGGATAAGCCATAAAAGCTGAGCTTCTTTAAAAATATTAAATGAGAATTTGGGTGTTTTTGTAAGGTCAAGATTCTCATTACCAAAAAGATTAAATTTGATATGAGTTTTATCGTTGTTATCCAACTCTATAAGCGCTTCAACATCTGCTTTTATTTCGCTATAAAGTTCGGGAGATAATACTTCCTCAAAGATGTTACCGTCAGCTCGTAAATTACCGATAATTGCAAGTTCTTTATTATTGTCGGTAACCTTTTCCCAGCCAAGCGCGGTTTTATATTCGTCTTTATATTCCTCCGCCGTGGTGATCTTTGTATAAATATTATCGATGTTAGTTTCATTTGCACCTGCCATATAGGTAAAAGGCGACATAATAAGCCAGTAAATGCTCATCATAAGCACAAGGCGAATAATCATGGGCAGACATCCACCCGACATAGAAACTCCCTCGTCCTGATAAAGTTTTTGTTGAGCTTCTGCCATTTTTTGTCTGTCATCGCCATATTTTTTTCTGATTTCGTCCATCTTGGGCTTAATGCGCATCTGCTGAACCGATGACTTCTGGCTCTTGATGCTGAGAGGAATTAAGATAACATTAATTAAAAGTGTAAAAACTGCAACCGCGGCGGCAAAATCGTTGTTAAAAATGTTTGCCAAAAAACGCATAACATAGCCGAGCGGTATGTTTATAATGTTAAAAAGTGCTTGCATAATCTAACACCTTTCTGTTTTCATATTTATTTTTCTTTTTTGGGCGGAACAGGATCATAGCCGCCTTTACATAACGGATTGCACCTCAGCACCCTTTTTAACGATAACCATAATCCCCTGATTGCGCCGTGCACGGTGATAGCCTCTACCGCGTAAGCCGAACAGCTGGGTGTAAAACGGCAGCATGGAATTTTGTGAGGTGAAACGTGTTTTTGATAAATTTTTATAAGCCGTATAAAAAATCGGCTTATGGGATTTTTTATTCTACCCATAAATTTTCTTGTTTCAGTTGACGCTCAAAAGCAGCGGCAACTATATTACTCTTTGTGTTAAGAATTCGTGTGCGCGCCACCACAACGCAATCATACCCCGTTGGTATGTGCGGCGCGCAGACATCAAATGCCGCTGTTATCACGCGCTTTGCGCGATTTCGGCTTACCGCTGTGCCTATCTTTTTGCCCGCTGTAATACCAAGACGCAACTGGTTTTTTTTAGCCTTGCATACATAAAGCACATGGCTTGGCGCCACGAGGGACACCCCGCGATTGTACGCGCGGTGGAATTCCCAATTTTGTTTAAGTTTTGTATAAGCTCTCATAATCTCACCAAATCATAACGATTATAAAAGTAAAAGCCACATGGAAGTGGCTTTTCTTTAGTAAGATAACTGCTTTCTTCCTTTTGCTCTACGGCGAGCCAAAACTTTACGACCATTGGCTGTAGCCATTCTCTTAAGGAAACCGTGCTCTTTTTTACGATGTAATTTCTTAGGCTGATAAGTTCTTTTCATTATTGCTAACCTCCTTGTCCGAGATAAATATTACATAATCAAAACTTGTTTGGGGCGAAATACCCCTTATAGATAAGGATTATAACCTAAACCCCCGAAAAAGTCAATAAAAAAGTGCATAGATCAATAAAAAATTATCCTGCACTTGATTTTACAAGTAGATTATGATAATATTAATATGTACATGGGGCATTAGCGCAGCTGGGAGCGCACCACACTGGCAGTGTGGGGGTCAGGGGTTCGAATCCCCTATGCTCCACCAAAAATAAGACAGTCGAAAGGCTGTCTTATTTTTATCCAATCCGAAGGGATTGGTATGTAATCCGCGTCAGCGGATTGTAATCACGCGACAGCGTGTATGTTATCACCGCAAGGTGCATTTCTTCGGCTTGATTACATACGCAACTAAAGTTGCAATTACATACAACACTACGTGTTGATTACATTCACACCTATGGTGTGATTTAATATGTAAGGGTTCGAACACATAGGTCAAAAATTCAAAGGGGTTCGGATTTTTGCTACCCGTCCACTTAAAAATCTTAGTTATATTTAAATTTCTAAATCAAGTATTTCCATTTCTATCTTAAACCTATGTGTTTTTGCTTGATCTTTGGGCGAAATTATCACCTTTCCCCAACCGCATTCGCGGTTTTCGGTTTTATCGCTCGGAACGGGAATACCGACCGTGGTAAAGCGATTATCTCCGCCGCCAATGGCAGTAATGCTCGCGTTTTGCGGCTCAAGCACCGTGCAACGCAATTTTCCGCCCTTGTGTGTGATGACAATTTCGTTACCATTTATCTGTGGCTCTTCCATCATATGTATATGGAAGCATTTAATAAATTCTTCCGACTTTGCGGCAACCTCATCCTCCACTGTAAAAACTCCGTTTTGACCTATGGTCGCATCAAAACTCATTTTACGAATAACCTTATCGCAGGTGTGCGAATAAGCCATAGTAAGATCGCCAACAATTTCAGCGCCATTTTCGCTTTCAGTATGTGAAATAACCTTTGCCATCCGGCAATCTCTCTGCCATGCTGCCGCAAGGTCAGGCTCAAGATTATAGTCGGTAGTAGGAGTAGGTCTGCGTGTGCCGCCATCGTTTATAAGGTCAAATGTCTTGTTCCATTCGGTTATTTTTCCTAAAGTTTTAACCTCGGGATCACGAATAGTCAAACAATTGTGCGACGAGGTTTGAGTATCATAATTGTAAAAATGCTCACAACCGTACCAATAATATGCACCCGAACTTGAGGCAAGTATACCATTATGATAAATTTGAAAATCACCCGTATCATAATGCTCATGTCCCTGACACCACAATTCGCCTATTTTCATATAAACGGTGGTGTTTTTCTCTTCATCTTTATATATGGTAGTGCCTGCAGGATATTTAAAATGCATTGCCTTTTCATATGGCGCGGGAGTAAAGTTTGGCGCGATAAGGTTAAACACCAGATGCACTACCGGCGAGTAAAGCCCTTCACCATAGGTGGTATCTTTGTATAAATCCATACCGTAATGTGTGGGTACCATAACTTCGTCACGATAGTTTTCATAATAATATTTTTTATAATGTGCGTTGCCTGTAAGCGCTGCAGCAAAAAAGTTCACAATCGTAAACGGATGCTTTACAACATGTCCGCCGCCCTTGTCATCGTTGCAGTCGTTACCAATACGCAAGCTCTCACCGTCGGCACGGGTCAAATAATGATAACTGTCGGCGTTTTCAACACACTTGTCAAAAATTCTTTTACCGCTCATCTGATAAAAAAGCAACTGCGCCCAAAGTGCCGACACCTGACGGTAAGCACCGTAAGACGGACCCTGATTATGAATACCGCAAGAAAAACTGAATTTATAAAAAGGAACAAGATCCTCTATAATTCTACCAACAACAAAATTATATATATCAGGTCGCTCATCATAAGTAGCAATCGAAAAAGCCAACATATCACGAAGATATTGCGCCTCGTGAGAGTGACTGTGAGTATTACGCTGTTTAATAGGTGGATAGCCCACCTCCATACCTGCCTCTAAAAACTGCTCGCACTTTGCGATGAAAAATAATTTCTCTTCTTCAGTAAGATATTTATATAACCAGTCGTAAAGAAGTGATACCACAAAAACCATATGTCCTGTATGACGGCAAAGCATAAGATTTACGTTGCGGTCAATGCTGAAACGCTCAACAATTTTTTTGGTATTGTCAATAATATCGCGAGCCTTTTTCTCATCATCCTCAACCCATGCTTCAAATGCCTTTGACTCTATCATAAAGCAAACCATAAGGTTGTATTTACCAATAGCAATATCATCATAAATTTGACGAAAATCTTTTTTGCACACGCGCTGCCACAGCTCGTATGCGCGGCGGTTTTCGGGATGAGTGAAATTACCAACTATTCTTTCCTTGTCGATTTGTCTGAACATAACTCGCGGATGCTCTTGGGGCGGGGTTATATATGGCTTTTTGTACGGTGAATTAAGCATATTTTTCTCCTTAAAATTTAGACATATTTATGGCTTTTGATGCCTGTATTTCATTTTTTACAGGTACTCCCTTGTCTATAAAATCTACACTTTCTATAAGCAGGTCATGTGTCAATACCGCGCGCAAATTTACTGTAACACCAGCCTGATGCGGCAACATTAAAACATTAGGAAGTGATAACATTGGATTATCCATATTAATAGGTTCTTGCTCATAAACATCAAGCGCCGCATAAAAATCGCCCTTTTCAAGATGCTTAATCATAGCTGACTCATCGATTACGGCACCACGCGCAGTATTTACCAGTAATGCGCCTTTTTTAATTTTTGATAGAAGTGTATCATCTATCATATGGTGAGTGTTGTTGTTGTAAGCCAAATGAACAGATATAATATCGCACGTTTCAAAAATCTCTTCAATACTGCATTGTGTAAAACCGTAAAGCTGCTTTTCTTCTGGCGGGAGTTCGCGGCGAGCAAACACCTTCATATCAACGTCAAAGGTACTCAGCATTTTTGCAACATATCGTCCAACGCCGCCATAACCTACGAGTCCTACCTTTTTATATATAACGCTATCGGTGTAGTCATCTATCTCGCGCCATATTCTTTTCTCTTTTAATCTATCGTTATAAAAAGGAATATCACGCATAGCCGCTAGCATATATGCCACTGCACCTTCAGCAGTTGATTTTGAAAAATAGTCAAAACCGCTTATAACCTTTATTCCGCGTTCATAAACCTCATCACACACAACAGGCGCTACAGTAGAGCCTAAATGGGTTAGCAGTTTGAGCTTTGGCGCACATGACAAAATTTCTGGTGTAAGTGCCGGCGAACCCCAGCAAGTTATATAAGTGTCGCAATCACTGATTTTTTCTTTTAATTCGTTTTCATCGGCTGTTACAGTATCAAGCCAAACTATATCGCCTATTGACTCAGCCAATCTAATGTTTTCTTCTGTAAAAAAGGTATCAAAGGTTTTGTCTTTTCTTATAGCAACTAAAGCTTTCATAATTACTCCCCTAACAAATTATAACTTTAATCATTTTATAACAAAAATCAACACATTTCAATACAACAGTCGCTCCAATTATATAACAATTCGCTCGTTTTTGTTGACAAAATATTTTTATTTATATACAATAAACTTGAATTTTGAAAGGAGTTATTTTATGAATACTATTAAAGATTTCGACAATTTTACCGCAAATCCAATTACCTCCTTTAAAAACGCGGGTTATTACAGGCACCGTGCAGGTTGGGTTTGCACGCAATCCGCTGATCATACCGTATTTTTTTGTATTGAATCAGGCAAGATGAATGTTAGCACAAAAAATCGAGATTATATTTGTAATGCAGGCGATGTTGTTTTTATTAAAAACTTTGAAAGCGTTACACTTTCAAATACCCTGGATGATGACCTGTCATATTACTTCGTTTCTTTCTTTTGCGAACGTGACTTTGATTTTCAAATTAACACCGTGACAAAAGATGCCAACGTTTTAGGTTTGTTTAAAGATATAAGCAAGGCTCACCGTTCGGGCGCATATCTTTCTAAAATCAAAACAGCGGAATTATTTTTGCGACTTATATACACACTTTGTTCTCAAAAATTAGAAAAAAGCAAGGATTATGCAGATAACTACAAACTTTTATCAACGGTAGAATATATAAATATTAACTACTACAAAAAAATTACTCCCTCCTTTCTTTCACAAATTTCCGGCTACTCTCCCGCACATCTTCGTCGTTTGTTTGTTAAACATTTTGGTGTTCCGCCTATGGAATATATTTTGAACAAAAAGATTGATATGGCAAAGGAAATATTACTTGAGGCACCCGAAAAGACAACCCAAGAAATAGCCGATTTGGTTGGTTTTTGCTCAGCATCTTATTTTTGCAAAATCTTTAAAAAATGCACAGGCGTTTCACCACTTGATTACAAAAGGAAGAACTCGTATGTTTAAAATTTGCAGTATTGGCTGTGGCAATATGGCGCGCACAGGTCACTGACCTGCCTTTAAAAAATATGCAGAAACACATCCCGATACTTGTATTGCCGCTTGTTGCGATATACTACCCGAAAGCGCCGAATATTTTAAAGAAAAATTTGGATTTCAAAAAGCATATACCGACTAAAAAACAATGTTGCTACAAGAAAACCCCCAAGTTGATCACTTATCTCCCCCGTTAATAAAACAGTGGATATGGCAACCCAAATCTTAAAAATGGAATTTCCTTTAATTTTAGAAAAGCCACCGAGTCGCAACTTACAGAAAATCAATAAATTATCAACCGCGGCAAAGCAGGCAAACGTGTTTGTACGCGTAGCATTTAACCGACGCTGCACACCGCTATTTGCAAAACTTAAAGACTTTATAAAATACTCAAACATTTACAATATAACCTATCAAATGTATAGAAAAGATCGCCGTTATGACGATTTTTCTACCACCACAATTCACAACACACTTGTTGATAGTACAGAAATGTTTGAGGAAAGCGGTTTTTACGAAGAAACCAGACGCTTTTTTTGAACTTGCCCGCTCACGTGTTCCTGCATTTCAAGATGCTGACAGCGGTCTGCAATCAGTGGAAATCGCTGACTGTATAAGAAATCGAAAAACCCAATACATAGCAAAACAACACGCTTGTTAGCGTGATACTCTTAACGGAGTATCACGCAACTCTATTCGCCTAACGGCGAGT
>CAZVWG010000034.1:0-16223 GCA_964630675.1 uncultured Ruminococcus sp. | reverse complement strand
CTATAAACAAAAAAATTACCGAACTAAACCATTTGGTTTAGTTCGGTAATTGGTCCGAGTGACAGGACTTGAACCTGCGGCCTCTTGACCCCCAGTCAAGCGCGCTACCAACTGCGCCACACCCGGAAATAAAATTATTTAGTTGATTGGTATATCGCTCTAGACGCCCCAATGCCAAGCATCCAACTGCGCCACACCCGGAAATAAAATTATTTAGTTGATTGGTATATCGCTCTAGACGCCCCAATGCCAAGCATCCAACTGCGCCACACCCGGAAATAAAATTATTTAGTTGATTGGTATATCGCTCTAGACGCCCCAATGCCAAGCATCCAACTACGCCATACCCGGAAATTTTCAATTATTTTGCCTGACCGAGATATTATACAACGGTCAGGCAACAATGTCAACAGTTTTTTAAATAAATTTTAGTCAGCGAAGCCTGATTCTACCAAGGCTACAAGACCTGCCATTGCGTCAGCTTCATCACTGCCGTCGCAGATAATTTTAATGCTTGTGCCGCCGATAATACCAAGAGAAAGAACGCCAAGCAAGCTCTTTGCATTTACCTTTCTTTCATCCTTTTCAACCCAGATAGATGACTTGAATTCGTTTGCCTTCTGGATGAAGAAGGTAGCGGGGCGGGCATGAAGACCAACTTGATTTTGAATTACTACGTCTTTAACACACATCTCAAAAAACTCCTCGAAAAAGTAAATGTTTTAAATTTATAACAAATATAATATGCTTTGCTACGATGTTATTATACCACATTTAATGCCACAGTCAATCATTTGTTAAAAAGTTCTAATATTTATCCAACTTTTTGGGCATTTTAAATGTCAAATTTGGTCAAAATGATAATAAATCATTTGCGCTTACAGCTTTTTTCGGGCTCTAACCCCAAAAGTTTGCGGTCTTGCTTGTCAAGTTCAATTTTATTAAACATTTCGGGACGAAGTTCACGGGTGATTTCAAGCGAACGCTTACGTCGCCATTTTGCAATTTCGGCATGATTGCCCGAAAGTAAGACATCGGGTACTGCTCGGTCGTTCCAGACGGCAGGTCGGGTATATTGTGGGTACTCAAGCAAGCCCGAAAAGTGACTTTCGTCTTCAAAACAAAGGTCATCGCTAAGCACACCGGGAAGCATACGGCATACGGCATCGGCAAGGCATAGCGCAGGTAATTCTCCTCCGGTAAGGACAAAGTCACCGATAGATATCTGCTCGTCAACAATTTCCTGAAGCACGCGTTCATCGACACCCTCGTAATGACCGCAAAGCAAAACAATGCGGTCAAGTTTTGACAGCTCAACAACCCTTTTTTGTGTAAGAGTAGTGCCCTTTGGCGACAAATAAATCAAATGAGGCTTTGGCTGTGCTTCATCATAAAGACTTTTGTAGCAATTGTAAATCGGCTCTGCCGCCATTACCATACCCATACCACCGCCGTAAGGCATATCATCAACTTTATTATGTTTATTGTTTGCAAAATCGCGGATATTATGGCAGTCAAGCTCTACCTTTTGCGCCTTCCGTGCGCGACCTATTATGCTTTCGCTCAGTACTGCCTCGCACATTTCGGGGAAGAGGGTAAGTATATCAATCTTCATCATCAAAAATTCCTTTTAACGGTCTGATTTTTACCGTGTCGGTGTTAATATCTACGCTTGTGATAACATCGTTAATCGCAGGCACAAGATATTCACGTTCGCCTTTTTTAATATGCCAAACATCATTTGCGCCCGTAGGGGAAACATCGGACAATGTTCCAAGCAAAGTGTTGGAGTCAGCATCAAAAACCTGAGCACCGATAATTTCGCTTATAAAATAGCGACCTTCTGGAAGGTGCGCATCATCGCGCTTGATATAAAGCACCTGTCCGCGCAGTTTCTCTGCATCTTCAATAGTATTAACACCCTTTATTTGTGCGATTACTACGTTGCCGTGAGGCGCAACCCTGCTCATCTCTATTTTTGTTTCGCCGTTGTTTAGATAAAACCTTTTAAACTGTGTTAAAAAATCACCGTCGTCTGACCAAGGTTGGATACGCACCATACCGCGAACGCCGTGGGTACCGACAAATTTACCGATTTCTAAGAATTCTTTTTTCATTCTTTTCACCTTTTATATGTTAAAAGCCTCCTATGCGGAGGCTTTGATTAGCGTTTGGCTCGCCGTAAGGCGAGCAGAAAATCAGTCGATTTCCACAACGATTTTTTCGTGCTTTTGGATAGCGGCGGCGCGCATAACTGTGCGTATTGCTTTTGCAATGCGACCCTGTTTGCCGATTACTCTACCCATATCACTTTCAGCTACGTGAAGGTGATAAACTATAACGCCTTCCTCGTTGGGTTCGTCAACTGTAGCGGTTACCGCGTCGGGATTTTCTACAAGTCCTGACGCGATGGTAATAAGAAGCTCTTTCATTTCGATAACTCCACTCTAAGAATTAAAGAACGCCGTTCTTTTTAAGCAAAGCCTTAACGGTGTCGGTAGGCTGTGCGCCGTTGCCGATCCACTTCTTTGCCTTATCAGCGTCGATGTTTACGATTGCAGGCTCTTTGGTGGGGTCATAATATCCGATTTCTTCGATAAAACGACCGTCACGTGGATAACGTGAATCTGCAACTACAACACGGTAGAAAGGAGCCTTTTTAGCACCGATTCTGCGAAGTCTGATTTTTACTGCCATTTTACTGCACCTCCATAAAAGAATGTTTATATTTTAAAGAGAAACGCCTCTTAAAAACCTAAATTGTTAAATTGATTTGGGTTAAAACCGCGCATCATACGCTTTTTGCCTTTGCCGTTCATTTGCTTAAACATCTTTTTCATTTGTTCATATTGCTTGATAAGGCGGTTAACGTCTTCGACCGTCTGACCGCAACCCGCGGCAATACGACGACGGCGCGATGCGTTAAGTATCTCAGGCTTACGGCGCTCTTTTGCGGTCATTGACTGGATTATGGCTTCAACACGCAACATTTGACGATCGTCAACATCAACGTCACGCAGTTGCTTTTCCATACCGGGAAGCATTGAAAGCACACTCTTGAGACTGCCCATTTTTTTGATTTGTTGGAACTGGTCGAGCAAATCGTTCATATCAAAACGGTTTTCAGCAAGCTTTTGTGCTGTTTCCTCCGCTTTTTTTTGATCAAGCTGTTGCTCAGCGCGTTCAATAAGCGAGAGCATATCACCCATACCAAGTATGCGGCTTGCCATACGTTCGGGATGAAATTCTTCAAGCTGGTCAAGCTTTTCACCCACACCCGCAAACATAATCGGCTTGCCTGTAACAGATTTTACAGAAAGCGCCGCGCCGCCTCTGGTGTCGCCGTCAAGCTTGGTAAGTACAATACCGTCAATTTCAAGGATATCATTGAATGCCTTTGCAATATTAACGGCATCCTGACCTATCATTGAGTCGACAACCAACAAAATATTGTTAACTTCAACACATTCGGTAATGCGTTTCAGTTCTTGCATAAGCTCTTCGTCAACATGAAGTCTGCCCGCAGTATCAAGAATAACATAGTCGTGACCGTAGTCGCGAGCATATTTTACGGCTTCTACAGCAATCTTTTCAGGCTTTTCGGTACCCATCTCAAAAACGGGGGTCTCGACCTGTTTGCCTACAACCTTTAACTGCTCTATAGCGGCAGGGCGATATATATCACAGGCGACAAGCATAGGTCTGTGACCCTTTGATTTTAAGTGTTTTGCAAGTTTGGCGCTGTGGGTTGTTTTACCTGAACCCTGCAAACCACACATCATAATAACTGTAGGAATTCTGGACGCAGTTTTAAGATGTGCTTGTTCGCTTCCCATAAGAGCCGTTAGTTCTTCGTTAACGATTTTAATAACCATTTGCGGCGCGGTAAGACTTTCCATAACATTGGCGCCGATGCATTTTTCGGTAACGGTTGTGGTAAACTGCTTTGCAACCTTATAGTTAACGTCCGCTTCAAGCAAAGCGAGGCGCACTTCACGCATGGCATCTTTAACATCGCTTTCGGTAAGTCTGCCTTTGTTGCGCAGCTTTTTAAAAACACCGTTTATCTTATCACTTAGACTGCTGAATGCCAATTGTGTTCACCTCTTTTTTAAAAGTTGTTTGCTATTTTCTTTATAATGTCAAGCTTTTCCGTGTCGGATTTATCACTTTCCATTGCTGCTTGCAGCGCTAAAACATTCTGACACCAACCGCATTCGTCTTCGTAACGTTTAAGCTGTTGCTCGCCGCGCTTTATAAGGTCGCGCACACCCTGACGGGTGATTGCTTCGTTTTCGGCGATTTCGCTGAGCGACAGATCCTCGTTATAATAATGGTGCAGCAAATTGCGTTGCTTTTCACTTAAAAAAGGACCGTAAAAATCAAGAAGCGCGCTAATACTTAAATCTTTTGGCAAAATCCAAGCGCCCCCTTGTAAAGTTTTTTGCTTTACAGCAAGGGAGATTATAACATAAGCGCACACGTCTGTCAAGTTTTTTTCTTTACATTTTTTATATTGAAAAAAACGGACGCACATTATATAATATATGTAGGTGATTTTTATGTCGATTTTAAAGAAGATATTATCCGTAAGTCTGTGCCTTGTGTTAATACTTGGCGCGTTTTGTGGCTGCGGTGAGAAATATACGGATGCCATAATTTATTTTGAACTGCTTGAAAAACCTCAGACCCTAGACCCGCAAACCGCACAAAATGACAGCGAGCTACTTATTGTGCGTAATATATATGAAGGGCTACTGCGCGAAACTGAAGACGGCGAGATAGTTAGCGGTGTTAGTGAAAGCTATTCGTATGAAAATCTTACATATACCTTTAATTTAAAGGATGATGCGGTCTGGAGCAACGGCGAAAAGGTTACGGCATATGATTTTGAGTACGGGCTTCGCCGTGCCGTCGACCCTAAAATTAATGCACCGTTTGCAAGCCGTCTTTTTGCCATAACAAATGCTGAGGCTATAGCATCGGGCGGTGCCGATGTGTCGGCTCTTGGTGTTAAGGCGTTAGACGCTACTACGCTTACAATCACGCTTTGCCGTGAAGATGATACTTTTTTAAAAACGCTCACAACATCAGTTTGTATGCCTTGCAATGAGGAGTTTTTTGAAGGAAGCATCGGTAAATACGGTCTGGATAGCGAATGTATAATTTCTAACGGCAGTTATCGACTAACCAAATGGAATAAAGAGGATTTTGGTATCAGAATTTACAAAAACGAAGAATACAATGGTTTGTTTGAGGCTCAAAATGCGGCGGTATTTATAAGCTGCGTAGCAGATGAATCGCAAACAACCCGACTGGTCGACGGTGAAAGCGATATGGCTTTTATTGCGGGTACCGAACTAGATACAGCCGAAAAATCGGGGCTTACCACACAAAATGTGCAGAATATATGCTGGCTTATGACAATAAGCCGCGAGTTTTCACCCGAGGTAAGACGCGCCTTTGCCATGGCGTTTAATACCGATATATATAGTAATGCGTTGCCAGACGGATTTAGCGCGGCGAAATCAATTTATCCCGAGATTTTAGGAATAAATACCGATGGTATAGGTCTTATGCCTTATAATATAGATGAGGCAAAGTCGGTTATGTCGGCGCAAATTGGTAAGATGGAGGATTCAAAATTTCCACAGACTACACTGTATTATTATAATATTGGCGGTCTGAAGGGACTTGCGACAGCGATTGTAGGGCACTGGCAGCAAAACCTCAGCACATTTATAAATATAGAAAGCTCTGATAACCTCACGGTTATGCAAAAGGAAATAGAAGAGCGCACGCTACAATTCGCGCTTTTTCCCGTAACGGCTAAAAGCGGTAGCTTTAGTGAATATGCTAAAAAATTTGTCGGGCTCAGCGCAACAGAAACCCCTGACGGCTTACAGCAGGAATTGCTTTCCGATTACAGTATAATTCCCGTGGCTTTTCAGACAACAAATATATCATATATATCCGAACTTGAGAATGTAACAGTCAGTGAGGATAACGGATATATAGATTTTTCAAATATTATCAAAAGATAGCGTTTATATCAAAATGTTTGTAAAGGGCAAATATTTTATAAATTTCAACAAAAAAAGTGTTGACAATTTTGCGGCTTGCATATATAATGAGTTTATCAAAATAGTACAAGTGTCTAATCATACATTGTGTGGATGGAAGGCTGTACAAAGAAAGGTGATAAAAAATGAAAAAATTACTCGCACTCTGTCTTACAGTAATGTTGGTAGTAGCTATGGTACCTGTTTTTGCAGTATCTGCAGCTGACGAAGCAGCATTCGTAGTAAGCACCGCTGAAGGCGTTGAAGGTGACACAGTTACCGTTACCGTATCTTTGGCAAACAACCCCGGTATTGTTAGTGCAAAGCTTAAAGTTGCTTATGATGCTGATGTTTTGGAGCTCAAATCAGCAAAAGCTGAAGGCGTATATGCTGCTAATGCAGGATTTGGTCCTACTACTAGGAATCCTTTTACTATCAACTGGGTTGACACCGCTTCAGGTATCATCTATGCTGATGATGGCGCATTTGCTACCTTGACATTTGATATCAAAGCAGATGCAGCTATCGGCGATTCTGCTATCACAGTAAGCTACGATCCTGACGACGTTTATGTCACCGACGACAACAACAACTACAACAACGTTACATTCGCTGTTGAAAACGGTGCTGTAAAGGTTAACTGCGGTCACAAGACCACAGAGACTCTTGCTGCTGTAGCTCCTACCTGTACTGCAACAGGTCTTACCGAAGGTTCGAAATGTACAGTTGCAGGTTGTGGTGAGGTACTCGTAGCTCAGAAAACTGTTGATGCTCTTGGCCACACTGAAGTAGTTGAAGGCGCGAAAGACGCTACTTGTACCGAAGCTGGTAGCACAGGCACAACCAAGTGTTCAACTTGTGGCGAAACACTCGAAGATGCTAAAGTTATCGATGCTCTCGGTCATACCGAAGGCGATGCTGTAAAAGAAAACATTGTTGGCGACATTTGTGTAGACGCTGGTTCTTATGATGAGGTTGTATACTGTACAGTATGTAACGCAGAATTATCAAGAGAGAACAAAGAAGTAGAAGCAATCGGTCACACAGAATTATCTGTTAACGGTCTTCCTGCAACCTGTACCGAAGCTGGTTACACCGGTGACAAGTACTGCTCAGTTTGTGATGAAGAACTCCAAAAGGGCGAAGAGATTGCAGCTTTAGGTCACAAGTATGTTGACGGTGTATGTGAAAATTGTGGTGAGGCTGAACCAAAGGCAGAGACACCTGCTGATGATGATAAGAAGCCCGCTACCGATGACAAGACTGAAAACAAGACTGAAAACAAGACTGAGGATAAGACTGAGGATAAGGGTAATGTAGATACCAGTGACAAGTCTGCTCCTACAAGCGACAACCTCACTCTCTATCTTGTATTTGCAATGCTCATCGCTGCAGCTGTTGCAAGTGTTGTAGTTCTTAAGAAAAAGGCTTAATCGTAAGATTAATTTCTTAATTATTAAAAAATAAAATTACGGTCAATCCTCATACGAGGGTTGACCGTTTTTTTCAATTTTTATTATATACCGTTAATAAAAACTTATTATATTTTTAAAAAAGTACTTGATTTTTTTGTGTGTAGTAGTATAATACTATTGTTGTTTAAGGCAATGAAGTTTTACAATTTAATATTGCTATATGATGCTTGCAGGAAATAGTATTTTACTGACCGAAGGAGTAACACTCTCAGGTGCCTGTAGCCAAAGCATTTAAACTTTAAGGTCGCAGAATTTTGTAAATAAAGGATTATTTGATGTGTGAGGCACAAAACGCAGCGAAAATCCTTGTTTCAAAATCTGATTCAAGTTTGAATTATTTGGCTATGAGTGAGGACTGTAAGCGGATAGCACTTTGGAGAAGCTTGATTAAATTCAAGTGCCGAAGGGGCAAAGGCGTAACCGCATAAATCTCTCAGGCAAAAGGACAAAGTTTAAATTTAACCTTTTATATAGGGTGTTTTGTTTTTGTTTTTTTGTCGGATTGCACGTTACGTGTGGTCCGACTTTTTTGTTTTAAATATAATTATTTATACAAGGGGATGTCAAAATGATTCTTGACAAAATTGCTGAAATTAACGGCAGCATCAACGGAGTAGTATGGGGTGTTTTTGGACTTGCGCTACTTATAGGTACAGGTATAATTGTCACTACCTGTACAAAATTCTTTCAGGTAAGCAGACTTGGTCACTGGTGGAAAAAGACTATTGGTAGTATGTTTTCTAAAGAGGTTATGAAGCACCGTAAAGAAAAGGGTACGATTTCTCCGTTTCAGGCGCTTTGTACAGCGCTTGCCGCTACGGTAGGTACGGGTAACATTGCCGGTGTTGCTGCCGCTATTTGTGTTGGTGGCGCAGGCGCGGTATTTTGGATGTGGGTTGCCGCATTTTTTGGTATGATGACAAACTATGCTGAAAACACATTGGGTATTTACTTCCGTCGAAAGAATGAAGCTGGCGAGTGGTCGGGCGGCGCTATGTACTACCTGCAGGATGGTCTTGGTGGCAAAAAAGGCTGTAAATGGATAGGTAAGGTTTTAGCAGTTCTTTTCTGTATATTTGCAATGCTTGCGTCATTCGGTATAGGCAGTATGGGTCAGGTTAACAAAATTGTTGCCAACGTTGCTGCTGCATTTGATGTAAAAGCGCTTTCAAGCATAGAGGTTATGAGCGGCGTTTCACTTTACAACATTATTTTAGGCGTTGTAATTATGATTCTTACTGCAATTATTACCTTGGGCGGTGTTAAACGTATTGCCAACGTTGCTGAAAAGATAGTACCGTTTATGGTTGTTCTTTATGTTGTTGGCAGTCTTGTTATTATTGGTATACATTATGATGCCATATTGCCTGCTTTTAAGGCGATTTTTGTAAATGCCTTCAAGCCGGAGGCGTTTGTAGGCGGCGGTATAGGCGGCGTTATCATCGCTATGACCAACGGCTTTAAGCGCGGTGTATTTTCTAACGAAGCAGGCCTTGGTTCTTCGGTTATGGTACATTCTAACTCAAGTGTTAAAGAGCCTGTTAAACAGGGTATGTGGGGCATATTTGAGGTGTTTGCTGACACAATGATCGTATGCACAATGACCGCACTTGTTGTTCTTACTTCCGGTGGTCTTAAAGGCGGCGTGTTTAATGTTGTAACAGGTGAGGTAACCGAGGGACTAAGCGATGCAACACTTGTAGGAGGCGCATTTAACGAAGTGTTCGGCTGGGGTAATATTGGTCAGCGTTTTGTTGCGATTGCTATGTTCTTGTTTGCATTTACTACCATTCTTGGTTGGTCGCACTATGGCTCAAAGGCTTGGGAGTATCTCTTTGGCGCAAAGACTACTATTATTTTCCGTATTATCCACGTTTGTACAATCATCTTTGGCGCAGTGCTCACCTCATCGCTTGCGTGGGATATATCAGATACCTTTAACGGACTTATGATGATACCCAACCTTATCGGTGTGCTTGTAATGCTACCGCTTGTAGTTAAAATTACAAACAACTACATCAATCGCAATATTAAGAAAAAAGACGTAAAACCGATTCTTTCATATGACCCTAATATTCAGGCCGAAGCCGAAGAGGCAATTGCCAACGGCGCAGAATAAAAAATAAAACAAACGCATTCTATATGCCACGGTTCCATAAGGAAGTATGGTTTTGGAGATAGAAAATCCTCCACAACTTGCCGAAAAGCCTTGAAATACGGGAGTATTCCTTCATTTTTCGTCTTCGATGTGAAGAATTTTCTTATATCTACAAAACTGCAAGGCACTTTAAAATGAAAATTTTGAGTACAAGATAAGGCGAAAACCACCGATAATGCTAATGCATATCGGTGGTTTTTAACGCAATATTGTGCCAAAAGTTCACATTTTAAAGCATACTATCCTTACGGAACCGTGGCATATTAGAGTGCGTTTGTTTTGGCTTGACAGGAAATTACAATTATGATATTATGAGCCTAACATAAAATTGCGAGGTTTTTGAATGTGAAAAAGGTATTTTGTATATTACTTGCATTGATTTTACTTTTGAGCATTTGCGGTTGCGAAACACAATCGGACAATTCTTCAAGCAATATGGTCATTGTTGAGACCGAAGAAGTGATTGTATATCAAAATGGAAATACCTTGATATCCTCACAAGATACTATAGTTTCATCGGGCGAAAGTGAGCAGGAATATGTGACATCAAACGTTAGTAGTGCGTCTGAAGTGGTTGAAATAGACTATAACACAACAGTAGAGGTTGACATTTGCGGAGATATTATACGCGGTTATTTAGATGCAACTGATGCGGTAAATCAGTATTACTGGTTGAGCACATATACTAACAGTAGTTCAAGGTACGACTATCAACATATTTCACTTGATTGGCCGATAGATATGAGTACTACATACATCGTGTATTTTTCTGAAAATGCTGATTTTAGTAATGCTATAACTGTAAACACAGGTGTTAATAAAGAAGTTAAAACCGCTGCATTAGTTCCGGGAAAAACTTATTATTGGAAGGTGACAGGAACTATCCGCGATGGTGCTCTGGCAGGTGGAAAAATTAAAATTAAAGATGCACCAGGTCGATTTATATATATTGATGGCATAAGAAATGTACGCGATATGGGTGGTTGGAAAGCTGAGAATGGGAAAACCGTTAAATACGGAATGCTATATCGCGGTCAGCAGCTTAATAACATTAAAGAGAGTGGAATTGAGCAATTAAATTCTTTGGGTATCAAAACTGAGCTTGATATACGTCATACAAGTAACAATCCTTCAGAAACCGCAGGCACAGGATTTAATTATGTTTTCCTTAGCACTGCGGCGGCTTATGACGATATTTTTAAAAAGAGCAACACCATTTCAACCGAGGTAAAAAATAATTACAAACAAATATTTACACTTCTTTCAGACGAAAGCAACTATCCCATTTACACGCACTGTCAGGGCGGTGCTGACAGAACAGGAACGTATGCATTTTTGCTTAATGGTCTTTTAGGTGTGTCTTATGAAGATTTAACACGTGATTTTGAATTGACATCATTTTGCGGACAAAAACGCTGGCGCAGTGAAGGTAGCGGCAATACATTTAACAAAACGGATGCAGATATGAAAGATGGAAGCGTAACGGTATCTTGGCGTGCTTTGTACGACGAAATGATGGATTACGGTAATAAAAATGGTTGTACCACACTACAACAGTCTATTGAACACTGGTTTGTAAATTATGTTGGTGTGTCACAGTCGCAAATTGACGGCTTTAAATCAATAATGCTTGAGTAATATTTTACGTTTACAAGTAAGTCTACGGTTATATATTGTTTTGCACAGTATAACTCAATTTTAATTATCTATTATTTCTTATTTTTTATTTATTATTTAAATTCAAAACGTACAGTCGGGGCATATGTCCCTACAATAAGAATAACAGCATCTACTTTTGATAGAGTAGATGCTGTGTTTGTTTATTTATTCTTTATCCTGATTTATAATTGCAATTGCAAGGTCGTTTAACTGTACGTCATCGACAGGACCGGGTGCGCCCGACATAAGCTCGGCAGAAGTTGCAACCTTGGGGAAGGCGATAACATCACGCAGCGAATCGCTGCCTGTCATTATCATACAAAGTCTGTCAAGACCTATACCCATACCGCCGTGAGGTGGCGCGCCGTAGCGGAAGGCACCTGTAAGGAAGCCAAACTTTTGCTCTGCCTCTTCGTCAGAAAGACCCAATGCTCTGAACATCTGAGCCTGAAGCTCGGGATCGGTTATACGGATTGAGCCACTTGAGAGCTCGGTGCCGTTAAGAACCAAGTCATACGCATTTGCATAAACCTTTTCAGGTGCTGTTTCGAGGTATGGGATACACTCGTCAAGAGGAGATGTAAACGGATGATGCATCGCATCCCAATTGTTTGTTTCTTCGTTGTATTCAAAGAATGGGAACTCGGTGATCCACAAGAAATTGTACTGATTTTCAGGAATTATGTTAAGACGCTTTGCAACCGTCAAACGAAGTGCGCCGAGAACTGACAATGTCAGCGCCTTTTTATCGGCAACAATAAATACAACGTCGCCCTTTTCTGCGCCTGTACGCTCAAGTATAGCCGACATTTCTTGTTCAGTCATAAACTTGGCAAAAGAGCAGGTGGGAGTATCCTCTACCCAGCGGATAAATGCAAGACCGCGCGCGCCAATACCCTTTGCTTCTTCGGTAAGCTTGTCAATTTCTTTACGGGTATATGTGTCGACAGCATTCTTTGCTGTAATAGCGCGAACTGTACCGCCGTTTTTAACGGTATCTGCAAACACGCCAAAGCCACAGTTTTCTACGATATCTGATATATCCTTGATCTTCATACCAAAGCGTGTATCAGGCTTGTCCGAGCCGTAATCGTTCATAGCATCGTCATATCGCATACGGGGCAGTGGGGTAGGAATTTCTACATTTAATACCTCACGGAATAAGCGACTTACATAACCCTCGGCTATAGCAAAAACGTCGTCACGCTCCACAAAAGACATTTCAAGGTCAATCTGTGTAAATTCAGGCTGACGGTCGGCGCGAAGGTCCTCGTCACGATAACATCTTGCTAACTGCATATAACGGTCAAAGCCCGAGAGCATAAGCAATTGCTTGTACATTTGAGGTGACTGTGGGAGCGCAAAGAAGCTACCCTTGTGTATACGTGAGGGAACGAGGTAGTCGCGCGCACCCTCGGGAGTTGACTTGATAAGGGTTGGAGTTTCGAGCTCGATAAATCCGTTCTCATCAAAATAGTCGCGTGTTACCTTTGCAATCTTGTGGCGCATAAGGATATTCTTTTGTAAATCAGCACGGCGCAGGTCAAGATAGCGATACTTAAGACGCAAATCCTCTTTTGCGTTGCTGTTTTCAACAATTTCAAATGGGGGAGTTTTGGATTCGCCCAACACTTTAAGGGTGTTAACCTCTATTTCAATCTCACCGGTAGGAATTTCGGTGTTGATTGATGAGCGCATACGCACACTACCCTTTGCCATAACGACAAATTCCGAGCGCAACTGGAACGCTTTGTCAAATATCTCACGGTCGGTGTTGTCGTCAAATGCTAACTGCACGATACCTGTGCGGTCGCGCAAATCAACAAAGATAAGGGCGCCAAGGTCACGCTGACGCTGTACCCAACCGCATACAACTACTTCCTGTCCAATTTCATTTTTGGTAAGCGTACCGCAGTAGTGGGTACGCTTGAGTCCGTTCATTCTATCAAGTTTCAAAAAAACACCTTCTAAATTACAATACTGATTCTTCCAGCGAAGAAAGAGCAGAGTCAAGTTTTATTTGCATAAACTGTTCGCTGAAATTATCAAAATTAATTTCTTTAATTTCACCCGTAGCCATATTTTTAATATTACATTTGTTTTCGGCAAGCTCGTTGTCGCCAATAACCGCGCTATATTCAGCACCGATTTTATCGGCATATTTCATTTGTGCTTTAAGACCTCTGCCACAAACGTCACATTGAGCCTCAAAGCCGTCATAACGAAGCGAGGTGCAGAGTTCAGTTGCCTTGATAGCAGCCGCATCACCCATAGGTGCAATATAAATATCACATTTTTTTGCTTCGGGAAAGTCTGATTTTTGGTTTTCAAGTGCCAGCATCAATCGCTCAATACCCATACCAAAGCCTAAAGCCGCTACCTGTGGACCGCCCATTTGAGAAATTAATCCGTCATAACGACCGCCACCGCAAACGGTTGACTGTGCGCCAATATCTCCTGATACAAATTCAAACACTGTTTTAGTGTAGTAGTCAAGACCGCGCACTATTTGAGGATTTACAGTATATTTAATACCTGCAGCATCAAGATGAGCCTTTACCCCGTTAAAGTGGTTATGACACTCATCACACAAAAAGTCTATAACTTTTGGTGCATCCTTTGCTAAAGACGAACATATGGGTGACTTGCAGTCAAGTATACGCATTGGATTGCGTGAAAGTCTGTCTCGGCAGGTTTCACAAAGAGTATCAATGTGTGAGGTAAAATATTCGCTGAGTGCTTTATGATAATTTTTGCGACATTCGGGACATCCGATTGAATTGATTTCGAGTGAAATGTTCTTTATGCCAACTGTCTGGAGCACCTGAAGACCAAGTGATATAACCTCGGCATCGGCGGCAGGGGAGGCTGCGCCAAAGCACTCTACACCAAACTGGTGAAATTCACGAAGTCTGCCTGCTTGAGGCTTTTCATAGCGGTAGCAACCGCCTATATAACAAACCTTTACGGGCAAAGCACCGTTTATAAGACCGTGCTCGATAACACTGCGAACAACCCCTGCGGTAAGCTCGGGGCGAAGCGTTATTGAGCGACCGCCCTTATCGTCAAAGGTGTACATTTCTTTTTGGACAACGTCGGTGGTATCACCAACGCTACGTTGAAATACTTCGGTGTGTTCAAAAACAGGAACACGTATCTCACGAAAACCGTAAAGTGAGGCAATTTCTAACATTTTTCCTTCGACATACTGATACTTGTGTATGTCGGCGGGTAATATATCGTTCGTGCCTTTTATAGCACGGTTAATTTCTGACATTTTTAATAACTTCCTGACTATATAATTTATGGATTTTTTAGTATTTCGCGCCAATCGAGGTCGCCACGCTCAAGACCGTGAATAAGAACTTCTGCTGTTGCGATGTTGGTAGCAACGGGTATATTGTGAACATCACAAAGGCGCAAAAGTGCCTGCTCGTCAGGCTCGTTGGGCTTTGGATTTAAAGGATCACGAAAAAGCAACAAAAGGTCAATTTCATCACATCCGATGCGGGAAGCAATCTGCTGTGCGCCTCCTTGAGAGCCTGCTAAAAAGCGTGTAATCTGGAGTCCTGTGGCTTCGCCTACGGTTTTACCCGTAGTACCGGTTGCTACAAGATTATGTCGGCTAAGCACTCCGCAGTACGCGATACAAAATTGTACCATAAGTTCCTTTTTTGCGTCGTGCGCTATTAAAGCTATTGTCATAAAAATTGCCCCCTTATGAATAAGTCATAATTATATCTTTTTAACCTTGGGTAATTGAACATCAAAACCCGAAAGTCTTTTTGCTATGCGGGAAAGAGCCTTAAAGGCCTTTGTCCGTTTGTTTATATTATGCGCAATACTGAGCAACATAAGCTCTGTGCTTTGGGGTACGATACCTAAAAGTCTAAAGCCGGATATATCTATTATATCATCAATATTGCTGTATATTTTCTTTTTTATATATTCTGCGTCAAAACGGTTGATTATAAGACGAGCATCGCGCTTGACCTGTGGTAATGATGCACAAACAGCCGCAGCATCACGAACCGATACGGGATCAGGATTACAAATGGTTAAAAATTGAACATCATCACCGATTGCCGTGTATAGTGAAAAGTCAAGTCCTGCAGGAAAGTCGAAGATCACAATATCGTATTTTTGCTTAACCTTCTCAGCAAAATCAGCAAGTGCTTGCGGTGATATGCTTCCAAGTTGTGTGGGTGCAGGGATAACGCTGATCTGAGGATTTTGGGTCAAAGTGTAGGTGGCATTTGCTATGGGTGCGCCGTTTAAAATATCGGATAGATCAAACACAACCTTGTGGTCTATGCCTAAAAGCAGATCAAGACAGCGCAGACCCTCATCCATATCAATCAATAAAACACTTTTACCCATATTAGCAAAAGCAAGTGACAGACCGCACGAAACGGTGGATTTGCCGGTGCCTCCCTTTCCTGAGGTTGTAGCTAAACAAATACCCATATTGTGCTGTCACCTACCTTTTTTCAAAGTATTTTACCATAAAAGATATTTTATGTCAATTTTAAAATCAACTAATTACGGTAAACGGAGGTGTATCTGTTACCGTATTTTCGCTTGCAAAGAAATACGAATCAAGAATTTGACGAACAAGATTACCAGATGCATAGCTTGAAGCACCGTGTTCAAGAACTACCGATATGGCGATTTCGGGATTATCGTACGGCGCAAAGACAATAAAGGTTGAATGATCGGCCTTGCCCTCAACCTGTGCGGTACCTGTTTTACCGCCTATTTTAATTGGATAATCGCCAAGCGCCGCTTGACCCGTACCGTCAACAGTAACCGAGAGCATACCCGTTTTAATGGCCGATATAGTGCTTTCCTTAAGCTCTATTTTGTTAG
>CAZVWG010000033.1:0-16556 GCA_964630675.1 uncultured Ruminococcus sp. | reverse complement strand
TGGCACACGATATTGCTCAAAAAATTGAAAATGAGCTTGAATATCCCGGTCAGGTTAAGGTTAATATCATACGCGAAAGCCGCGCCGTTGACTACGCGAAATAATTTTAAATTGTGAACGGTTTAACCCCCAAGGCGCAAACAAGAGCTTGGGGGTTATGTTTGTTTTTGCTTGATTGTTATTTATGCAGTATTATAATGAATATATATTATAAAATTTTAAGGAGTATTGATGAATGAAAAAGTTATTGTCAATTGTGTTAGCTGTAATATTAATGTTGTCGGTGGTACCGATGGGTGCGTTAACTGTAAAGGGAGAAAGTGAGACGACCGCATTTGATTTATCAATAGCGTCTTTTGAGGTTGATGATGTCACTATTTATGAAGGTACAAATTGTAATTATGTGCATATAGACAATGATCAGGATGGTGTTTTTGATGACGTTATTTATCACTACTATGCTCCTGATTTTACCGTCCAGTTAAACGATGGTACAAAATTAAAAGGTGATTTTAATGGTACAGTTTGGTATAATGATAAAAGTTACACTTTAGAATATGACCGTACAAAAGAATGGACTGTTGGTAGTCATACGTTTGAGGCGTCTTTTATGGGTTTAACCGATACTTTTACGGTAAATATTCTTGAGACACCAATACAAAGTGTGAAAGTTGATGATATTTCAATAATCGAAGGAACTAACTGCAATATCAATTATGATAGCGAAAATAAAGCATGGAATGAATACACTTATTTTCCCAGTATAGAGGTGACGTTTAAAGATGGAACAACTACCCGCGTAAATTATGGCAGAATATTATATTACAATAATCAACAATATGATATATTATGTATTGACAATCAATGGTCGGATCCTTGGGATATAGGTGAGCATACAGTTTTTCTTACAGTAATGGGATTTTCAACTAAATTTTCGGTGGAAATATGCGAATATTTTGTGTGCAAGGACGGAGAGCACAAATTTTCAGATGAAGTTGATTTAAACTGTGAAAACTGTGATTATGAAAGGCCTGTTAGTGAAATCATCGCTTCGGTAAAGGTTGCTGATACAATTATAATAGAAGGGGTTTCAACATATACTGAATATGAATATATATATAATCCTGAAACAGAAATTCACGAGTCTGTTGAATGGCAAAGATATAGTTCCAGGACACCTATCACCGTAACTTTCAAAAACGGTGATGTGCGCACAGGTAGTTATGGCATTTATTATATGGGCAATTATTATCAGTTGGTATATAACGATGACCAAGGCTATGAGAATCAGTGGGATGTTGGTGTGCATACGGCTTGGATAGATGCTTTTGGTTCGAGATACACCTATAATGTAACTATTAAAGAAAATCCCGTAGATCATATCGAATTAGTTTCAGCCTCATCATATGAATATATAGAAAATTGCAACGGCAATATTGGTACACGTTATAACAGCGAAACTGAAAGCTATGAAGATTATTTCTACTATTATACCGAATATATAACAGACGCTGTAGTAAAAATCGTATATAAGGACGGAAGATCAGTTAATACAAATATTGGTGAATGGGTTAATGAATATTTTGTATCATATCATGATAATCAATATGAAATACCATGGGTCGTGGGCGGTGACAATAAAATTACAATTGAATATTTGGGACATACTGTTGAAATGCCAATAATGATTAAGAAGAGCCCGGTAGATCATCTTGAAATAGTTTCGGGTACGTCGTATGAATATATAGAAAATTACGAAGGCTATTTTGGTAATCATTACAACAGTGAAACCGACATTTATGAAGAATATTTTTATTATTATCCCAAAAAACCGATAGATGCCGTAGTGAAAATCTTTTACAAGGACGGTACTACCGCTATGACAAACGTGGGTGATTATGTTGACGGATATGCTGTTAATTGGAATGACAATCAAAGTAAAGAACCGTGGGTTGTAGGCGGTGACAATAAATCATTGATTGAGTATATGGGTATTACAGTTGCTTTGCCTATAACAGTTAAAGAGAATCCCGTTGAGCGAATTAGAATTAATACCGCACCTACGCGTGAATATGTTTACGGGGATACAGAGTATGGTTCTGTTACGTCCAATGATTACTATTCTTTTACTCCAAATGATTTAACCGGCATTTCATTTACTGTTTATTATAAAGACGGCAGTCAAAAGACTTTTACTGATAGTGATATAGACCAAAACAACAAAATTGATGGACATATGTGTTATATAAGCAGTTGTGCCAATCCTACAATAGGGGAGGTGCCGGTAACCTTTACATTTATGAATTGTAGTGAAAGTTATAGCGTGGTTATGAAGGAACCGTCTATATCGGTAGCAAGTCTTGAAATGATTAAAGCACCTGATAAAACGACCTATAATTTTGAACATGATTTTACGGGCGCGCAGTTTAAAATAACATACACCGACGGTAATAGTAAAATAGTAACAGTTTCTGAAGAAAATACGGAATATAGTTATGATGAAGTATTTGGACGTCTGAATTTTAAAATGGATGTTGATGGTTATTATTTGACATTAATATGGGATGCGTTGCCAACAGGTGAATGGTTTGATGAACTTTGGTACTGCGTTTCGTATCTTGGTAAGTGTGTTCAAGGAAAATATGAGGATTTAGAATATGAAGACGGTCTAGATGTAACTGACGTAGAACTTGAAGATGTTTCTGTGACGGGTATTGGAATGACCGTTAAGGTAACATATGAGGATAATACTACCGAGAATTTTGTGATAGAAGATGCGATTTATGTCGGAGATTCTTATTATGGTACATCTGGGTTTAGTCGTACGGATAAAGGATATTTTTCTTATAACATATATCCTTATTATAAAAGTGAGCAGATTATCGGCTATGATGTGTATGTTTTTGGTCACGATATAACGGTTGAGGTGGAAGCTAAAGATTATATTTCTGGTGACATTAACGGTGACACAAGCATCAACAACAAAGACCTCGGTGTTTTGATGCAATATCTCAACGATTGGGAGGTTGAAATAACCGTTGAAGCGGCTGATGTAAATGCTGACGGAAATGTCAATAACAAGGACTATGGATTACTTATGCAGTATCTTAACGGTTGGGACGTTGTGCTTAAATAATGCGGAATTAGGAATTTAGAATGCGGAATTAATGTGTTTTCGCACAGCGAAAACGTATGTAAAATAAGCCTCTGCTTTGAAACTTCAAGGCAGAGGCTTGTGATTTAATGTTTAATTTGTTAATTTAACTATTGTTCCTTATATAATGAAAAATATACTGTTGCACAATGCCGCCGTAAAGTCCGACGCAGTCGGGGATATTGCCGTCAAACAACTGGTCGAGTGCGCGGTTTATCCAGACGTCTCGTGGAAAAGCATTTTTATGACCAAGCCCATAAAGCAACACACAATCGGCAACCTTGGGGCCGACACCTTTTACGGTCGTTAAAATATTGCGTGCAGTATCGTAGTCGGTGCACTTTAATTCTTCAAGGTTTATTTCGCCGGATGTTACTTTGTGCGCCGCATCCAGAATATATTTTGCACGGAAACCCGAACGTATAACGGCAAGGTCATCTAATGTAAGATTTGCAATTACCTCGGCTGACGGAAACGTATAGCCACCGTCGATCCTTTTGCCAAAATTTTCGCACAAACGCTCTACAATGCCCTTAATACGCGGTATATTGTTGTTTTGCGAAATAATAAATGAACACAGTGCCTCCCAAGGCTCTTGATTCAGCAGACGGATACCGCGGCTGTATTCCGCCGCTTTGCGTACCGTGTTGTTAATGCTGACTTCTTTTATAATTTGTGCATAGTTGCGGTCAAGGTCAAAATAGTTTTTCCAAAGGTTTTCAAAATCTTCTTTATCCGAGCCGGTAATTATTATATCGCTGTCTTTTTCGTGCAATTCGATGTATTTGCCAAAAGCGATGCCGCTCCAGACACCGTTTTTATCTTGTGACCAACGAAAAGCCTGACCGCAATCAAGCGTTTGAGCAAGGTCAAAGTTTGAGACGTCTTTTATATGTATTTCATTATTAATAAATTCTATATTATTCATAATTCACCCCATACTGTATTTACAATTATACTTATTTTATGTTATAATGTCTACAAGAAAATTAAAGTAAAGGTTGTGACTTACAGTGCGTGATGATATTTGCACTATACCGGTCTCCGAAGTCTTTGAGGTGCAGGACGGTTGTCCCCTTTGCCGTATGAAGCACACGGTAGAGGAGCATCTCGTAACGTATATACTTGGTGATGCTATGATGGAACCTGATGTTCGTATCGAAACAAACAGGGTAGGCTTTTGCAGTGAACATTATGATAAAATGATGGCAAGCCGCGGTAGACTTCAGTTGGCGCTTATGTTAGAAACACATATAAACGAGATAAGCGAGCAGATATTCCAAAAGAAAATGTTTAATAATGCCGATAAAAAGGCCATTAATGTAAAAAAAGTGATAGACAGCTGTTTTATTTGTGAAAAGGTAAATTGGGGTATGGAGCGTATGATAGAAACCGTTTACCGATGTTATGAAAATGAGCGCGATTTTAGAGAGCTTTTTAACAATCAGCCACAGTTTTGCATGCATCATTTCGAGCTGCTGGTAAGCGGCGCCGATAAAAAAAGAATGCCTAAATATGCAGGTGAATTTAAAGAAAATCTTACCCGCATTACCGCTGAATATGTTAAAAGTTTGGGGGAGGATCTGCATAAATATTGCTCTATGTACGATTACCGTAATGCCGGAAAAGGCGATTGGGGCAATTCGGCAGACTCTGTCGAACGCACGGTAAGCTATCTATCCGGTAAAATCTGATTTACATAAAGTGACAAAATAATAGCATTTTGCAACCGCTGTGGATAAGTTTTTTGCCTATTTTAAGCGAGGTTTTTAACCTTTTCCACTGAGTTTTCCACATTTTTATGTTAACCTGAATATAATAATACTTCCTCGTCAAAAATAAATCTGAGATTAATTTGCAGGAGAAATTTATATGGTTAAAGGTGTAAATAAAACAGTAATCGAGGTTAACAACACGGGGAGCAAGGTATTTGACAGAATAGTGTTTTATGTGAATCCCTCTTGTAGTAATTTAAGCGCAAAAAATCTTAACCGCGCTATAAAAGGCTTTACCTTTCAGCTTGATGAAAGGGCAGGCAGAGGATATAAAACTTTACGTGAAAAACGCTTGACAAGGCGTCGAATGATTATATTGTCTGCTGTAACGACGATATTAATAGCAGTGGCGGCTACGTTGGTAATATTATTGTGAATATATTGTAAAAAAAAGCAAGAAGCAGATAGTTGCTGCTTGCTTTTTTGTTTGTTTTGCGGTAATATACAATATGTAATATTTTGTAAATTAAGAGGAAATTTTAATGAGTACCTTTAAACACGGAACAAAGATGATGGGCAGCCTTATAGTAGCCGCGGTAATAAGCATATTTTTGTGTATTTCAATGGACGTTATCTGCTCGGCTCTGTTTACAACCGAGACGGGATATAGGGCTTTTGTGTATGAAGACGAAGAATCAACCGAGGCAATCGCAGAATACGAATATTTTTATACCGATAAAGACGGTGACGGTAAAGATGATGTCACCGATACAAAAAAAGAGGAATATGAAGATGCGGGCTATATTGTAAATACTGTAAAGCTACGTTCTGAGCTGACCGACGTCGGAAAGGTCGTTTTTTTGTTGCTGACACAGGTATTCAGTATGACAATGGTGATAGCTTTTGCGGGTAATTCACCATACAAACAAGGATTTAAGGATTCTAATCTGGTAAAAATAGGGCATAACCAAAAAGATATGCTCAGAGGATTTAAAATAGGTCTTATAGGCAATATACCGTTTTTTGTGCTTACCATACTTGTTATTGTTATGGCATCAGGTCTGGCACCCAATTTCCGCACGGTGTGGTATGCTTTTTTAAGCGGACATTTTTATTCGCTTATAATGTGGATTACAGGCAGTGTTCAAAATAGTATCCATACCGTTGCCGAAATAAGCGCCGTACAGTATTTGTTGCTTATAATTATACAGTTTATCGTTCCTGTAATTTCGGGCGTTTCATACATCTTAGGTTTTAAGGGAATCAATCTTGAAGAAAAGATAGTTTATAAAAAAGAGGTAAATTAAAATGTCGGGTTTTTTTGGATTTTTAGATTTTACAAAGGAAGGTCCGGGAATTAAAAAAGGCGGACCAAAGAAAAAGGCATTCTTTGTGTTTTTCGAAACCTATTTTCGTAATATATTTAAGTTTGTGTCGATAAATCTTGTATATGCAATTTTGTCGTTTCCGATATTTACACACGGTTTTGCTTGCGCGGGTATTACCAATGTTACCAGAAATATCGCGCGAGACAAGCACTCGTTTGGACTTAGCGATTTTTTTGAAACAATACGCAAAAACTGGAAGCAGGCGCTTGCGGTAGGCCTTATAAATACTGTTATTACGGTGTTACTTGTTTTTGGTATTTGGTTTTATAACGAATCTTATTTGCAAACGGAGCAAAATTTATCACTTGTAGGACTTGTTATATGTTTGATGCTTATGCTTATATTCGGTATGATAAATTTTTACATCTATACCCTTATGATAACCTTTAATTTTAAGCTCAAAGCATTATATACAAATAGTTTTAAGTTTGTAATACTTAATTTTTGGAAAAATTTACTTTGTGGTATATGCATAGTTTTAGTGTATGCGCTATATGTTTTTATTGCGCTGTTGTTCAATGATTTGCGTGTTTGGTTAATTGAATTGATTATTATGATTGCAACCCTACCTGCGTTTAAATTTTTGCTTATACAATTCTTTACATTCGGCAGTATAAAGAAGTATATTATCGACCCTTATTATGAGCAGCATCCTGATGCTGATATTGAAAAACGTCGTAATTTAGGGCTTGAAGTACCTGAGGACGAAACAGAAGAACCGCTCTCTTGGGAATAAGTGACAAAAAGAACCCATCAAATCGATGGGTTCTTAAATTTTATTTAATAACAAAGTCAAGTATTCTTATGGTATCATTATTTATTTCTATCGCTTTTTTATATTCACCAAAGGCTACCTGTACTGTATTTTCGTAAGCGGTAGAAATTCCTATCCAAGCGAGACTAATACACATTATAACAACCAACGAGATATAAAATGTTCTGAAATAGGTTTTTGTTTGTCGTTTCATTTTTAGTTCCTTTTATATCGTATTAAATAAATTTATCAGTGCGTTTGACAGCAACTCTGCCGAGTATTTTGCTTCTTCCAACGTATTGCCGTCAGTGCCGATTTCTATAAGCATTGAGCCGTTTGTCAGACTTTCGTTATAATTTTTTGGCATAAAATGTATGGATCTTGCGAGAGAAGGATATAAAACCTCTATTGTTTGCTGCAGTTTTGTTGCAAGTTTTAAATTTTCTTTCCAATTTGGAAAGTTCTTAACATTTCCGCTCTGAGAGCCCATAACCAGCATTATTTGCGCCGCTTTTTTACCATCTATTTCGGTCGTTACCTTTACCTTGTCGGTGTCGTTTGCGGCTATTGAGTCGCGATGTAGGTCGATTACGACCTTAATGCTTTGATATTTTTCGGTATAACTGCAGATAGTGTCTGCCGCGCGTGCATAGCTTTCGTTGTAAGAGGGATTATCGTGCTGTGTAGTATCGTGTAGTGTGACAATGCCTGCGGCATTCAGTTTTTCGGCTATTATTTTACCCAATGCCACCATATTGTATTCATTATCGGTTGTACGAGAGGTGTCGTTTTCGGTATAATAGTTTTCGTTATGACGTAGATAACTTTCGGTAGCGTGTGTGTGCAATATGAGAACTTGCGGCTCACTGTTTTTTTCTATGCTAAACCCAAGATCACTGTTAACAAAATCCTTTAAATTTATATCAAGGTCGGTATTGTTTTTTAGATATACATTGTTATAAGAGGTGTTTGCGGTATACGGGGATATGAATTTTTCTATTACCTTGCCCTGTACCGTACCTGTAGCAGAAACCGCAACCGATGCCGCACTGTCATCTGACGATGAAATTTCATCATCGCTTTTTTTAGATTTTATTGTATCATAAGCAATTGTTTCAGATATATCGTCATCAAAAATCACAGGCGCCCGAGTTTGTATAATGGTATCATCGCCCATGGCTATAAGACCTTTAGCGCTTGTATATATCAAAAATATCGCCACACATAGCATTGATGCGCAAAGGCGTATTATTGCGCCGCGATTGCTCATTTTTAACCACCGTCCATAAATAAATTTATGTGCAAGATGGTGTTTTTATGTCAGGCTTTCAATTATATCAATATCAATTTTTGGCTGTAAAAATATATTTATTGCACGCGATAGTATTTGTGCAGCCTTTTCAACAAGAAGGTCAATTTCTTTGGGTGTTACCATCATATTTTCATCGGTATTAAAAAATGAATTTGCATCAATTACAGTAGGAATTCCAACCGCAATTACGGGAACACCGACGGTATCAAAATTCAAAGGTTTTCGGGAATTATTTACACCCGAGCCGGCGCTTATACCACTGTTGCTGATTTGCACTGTGCGGCACAAACGTTCGGGGTCCCGAGCTGCCAAAGCATCTATCGCTATTATAAGGTCGGGATTTATTTTTTTGCAAGCTGCAGTTACCAGGTCATAGCTTTCAATACCCGTTTTACCAAGCACATTAGGAGTGATACAACAGACGCTTTTTAAATCGTCAAGACCTAAATTGTGTTTTAGATTGTCTGTTAAATGCCGAGTGGCAAGAACACGGTCACAGGTTTTGGGACCTAATGCGTCAGGTGTGATATCTGTATTGCCAAGACCTATTACAAGCGTGTTTATGATGTCGGTGGCTACCACTGTTTTTAGCGATTTTACAGTGGCTTTTATTATATCTGCAGTATCTGATACAAAATCAAGCCGAGGAAATGATACGGTACAGTATATACCTTTTGGCTTGCCTAAAATTTTGGAAGCATTATCACTCGTTATCCTTACGGTAGATAAATTCGTTTTTCCTATAATTTCTTCATATGTTTCTATACCCGATGTTTTTGGAGCTTTTTCCGTTTTTATTTCAGCGATAAGGTCTGTTCTGATACTCATAAAATCACCGTAATATAGTATTTCCGCAAAGTCAAAATATATTAAAAAAATGTTGGCGGTCTTACAATTGTTGCAAGACCGCCAACACTTACACAAAAATGATAAAAAGCTATTTATAATTTTGAAATTAACATCTCGATTGATTCATCGTTATTAAATTCTACCTCGCACGGTTTTTTGTGTAGTGACCAATGCTCAGTAAGGGATACCGTTTCATCGGGTTTTACTGATTTTAAAGGACTTAAGGACTCTATCTCGATAAAAGTAGCGCAGGTGTAGGTTTCGAAGCTGCAATTGTTATCGGGATATTTTTCGTATGGGTGGTGGGTTTCATATGCTTTTCGGAAAATATCTTCTCCTAAACAATAATATGATTCTGCAGTGTTTAAGTCAAATCCCAATTTTAATGACTGACTTATATTAGTATCCTGTCGAAGCGTTACATAATGCTTTCCAAAATGCAATCTACTGTCTGCAAGATTGGTATAGGGCCACACCGAGATATTACGGTTAGCAAGCAGTCCCGTGTCATTGTTGTTCATCGGAATAATAAGTGTGCCTCCTGTGGCTGATACGGTAAGCCCCCAAATTGAAAAATCTTGGCAGGAGGGGGCGATGTTAGTCGCATACATCGTCACATGCATATTAGCATCATCGGGATCCATTTTTATTTCAAGTTGCTTTTGGACACTGTTTTCAACCTCGGCGTCAGGGGTAAAAATTGCTCCGTTTTCGGTTAGTTCGTATTTAACGGGTGTAAGGTCAGGATAGTAGCTGTTTGGATAGCCTTCCGGAGATAACCATATACGGTGACCACCCAGAATTTCCCACTTTTTGCCTTTGCCGAAAAAATTTTGAAATTCTTCATCATCTCTTGGCGCGCTTGCTGCACGATTATCGCACATAATATTTTGTCCGCCAACATATCCAAAGCGTATGATGCGCGGACCTACATCAATGGTGACGTAGGCTTCAATAACACCGTTTGAAATTGACAGTACTTTGCCGTAGTTCATATAATTTTTGATTTGTGTTTTAATCATAGAAGTTCTTCCTTTTTAAGTAGTTTCATTCGTTGCTCAGTACCGCATTCAAGCGGCTTGCCAAGACAAAGATTATATATATCGGTGGCGCGACATTCGGTGTCAAAGACTGTCTGCGCGTCACTTTCTAACAGCTTTATTTGAGCCGCACGTGTTATAATAGGAATTATACCCTGCGGTTTTTTTAGATGAGATATGCCCTGTTCGCTGAATCCCAATACACGCACATAAGGTGGGGTGGTCATAAAAAATCGGTTATCAAACCCTAAAAATGCTGAAAGTATCAGCCGTCTTATGCGAGCAAGCGTATATCGCTTAGTCTTTATCATATTGTGTAGTTCGTCAAGATTTGTGGCAACACGTGCCGAAAAATAAATTTTGTTTTCGAGGCCTTCGCTTATATCGGGCAGATTTTTAAAATCATTTGCCGTTTTCGTACGAAGATTACTGAGAATAGCATTTTCAAGTCTTGATATATCAGCAATGTGTTCCGACTGTATAATGCCGCGTATTTCACGGGGCATAAACCGTTCGGTGTAGCCGATATTGCCTTTTTGCAACTCTTCTCTTATAAAGGACGATGACACAAATCCGTCGGTGATTTCGTCACTGTCATGCATTGCACCCAAGCGTTTTATGCAGTAAAATTCTATTGGCAGTCTGAGCTTTTTTGCGGCTGTTATATATTCGATTCCAAGATTATCGTTTGGGTTTCGCAATAGGGTAAAGTCGACACCTAATTCGCTTGCAACTGCTTCGCGTGCTGCGGCAAAGGTAATACCCGATTTTGCCTTTTCGGTGACTTTTTTAAAAAAGCCGTCGCTGTTTAGTACATCGGCAGCATTTTTAAGTGCGTTTATGTCGCCGCATTCGCTACCAAATACTATTTTATCACACCCAAGGTTATAAAGTTGCCATACGCCGCCGAGTGCAAAATTTTGTGCAGTGGACATACTCCATAGGACCGGTATTTCGGCAACAATATCTGCGCCGCAAAGCAGGGCAAATTTTGATCGCTGTTGTTTGCTTATTATCGATACATCACCGCGTTGCACAAAGTTACCGCTTACAGCACATACAACCGTACTGTCAAGTGTGTGCGCGTAATCAATTATACGTTTGTGACCTGTGTGCAAGGGGTTAAATTCTGCAATGATGCCAACAGCTGACAAAAAAATCACCTCTTTTTATAAAAAGACTTGAAAATTGAATATTAATAAAGTAAAATAATAGTAATCATTATGGCAATATTTTACCATAAAAATAATTATCTTTCAATATTTAATTTAAGGAGTAGTTGAAATGAAGGTATTTGTAGTTAATGCAGGCAGTTCATCGCTTAAGTATCAACTTATCGATATGGATAATGAGGTTGTTCTTGCAAAAGGTCTATGCGAGCGTATCGGCGTTACAGGTGCTATTACTCACAAGGCTGCTGACGGCAGAGTTTATAAAGCAGAAACCGCTATGCCTACCCACAGCGAAGCTTTTGAGGCAGTTGTTTACGCTATGACAAAGAGCGAGGCAAAGGTTATTGATTCTCTTGACGAGGTTACTGCTATCGGTCACCGTGTTGTTCACGGCGCCGAAGAGTTTAACAAATCAGCCCTTATCACCGATGAAATGATTGCAAAGGTGCGTGAGTGCAGTGTTATGGCTCCTCTTCACAATCCTGCAAACATATTGGGTATTGAGGCTTGCACCAAGACCTTTGGTGACAAAATTCCACAGGTTGGTGTATTTGATACATCCTTCCACCAGACAATGCCCGCTGAGGCTTATATCTATGCATTGCCTTATGAATATTATGAGAAATATCGTGTTCGTAAATACGGCTTCCACGGCACATCACACAGCTTTGTAAGCGATAGAGCAGCTGTGCTTGAAGGCAAAGACAAAAAAGACCTTAAGATTATCACTTGTCATCTTGGTAACGGCTGTTCAATCAGCGCTATCAAAGACGGCATTTGTATTGACACTTCAATGGGCTTTACACCACTTGACGGCTTTATGATGGGTACACGTTGCGGCACACTTGACCCCTCAACCCTTACATATATCGCTGAAAAGGAAGGCCTTACATTTGCTGACATTGATTCCATCTGCAACAAAAAGTCAGGCGTATTGGGTGTATCCGGTGTATCAAATGACAACCGTGACGTAGCAGCAGCTGCTGCCGAAGGTAACGAGCGCGCTCAGCTTGCTATTGATATGCAGAGATATCAGATTCTTAAATTCGTAGGCTCTTATGTTGCAGCTATGAATGGTGTTGATACCATCGCATTCACAGGTGGTATCGGTGAAAACGACGAGGAATTACGCGAATATATCTGCGAAAACCTTGCTTATCTCGGTGTTAAGCTTAATGCCGAGGCTAACCGCGTTCACGGTGAGGAAATTAAGATTTCTACCGATGACAGTAAGGTTAACGTTTATATTATTCCTACCAACGAGGAACTTAAAATCGCTCGTGATACAAAGGCTATCGTAGAAGCACTTTAATCTAAATACTTATATAAGAAAGGGCGGAAAATAACAACCAATTCTGGATGTGGTTTTCCGCTTTGTTTAATTATGAATACTACTGAATTAAAACAAAGCATATTTAACGGAAAATTTGATAAGGACTTTACTTTGCTTTACGGCGAATGTGAAATAGCAAAACAGCGGTATATTAATGCCATTGATGAATTTGTAAATCTTTACGGAGAACGTGATAATCTTCGTTTGTT
Source organism: uncultured Ruminococcus sp. (assembly GCA_964630675.1). Lineage (GTDB taxonomy): Bacteria > Bacillota > Clostridia > Oscillospirales > Acutalibacteraceae > UBA737. The sequence continues at coordinate 3,630 of CAZVWG010000033.1, read as the reverse complement.
TTCAGCTCCTGGTCGCACCGAAATCGGCGGTAATCATACCGATCATCAGCACGGTCTTGTTCTTGCAGGTAGTGTAAATCTTGATGTTATTGCTATTGTATCTGAAAATACAAGCAGTACAGTACGCATTAAATCAAAAGGGTATAAAATGGACGAACTTGATATAACCGAGCTTGATATCAAATCGGAAGAGACGGGTAAGGCACGTTCACTTATACGCGGTGTAATGGCAGCGTTTAAAAACGGGGGATACAGCATAGGCGGTTTTGATGCATATACCACATCTAATGTATTAAAGGGCTCGGGACTTTCGTCTTCGGCGGCATTTGAGGTATTGGTATCAAACATTGTAAACGGTCTTTTTAATAATTCGCTAGTAGATGCGGTGACTATCGCAAAATATTCGCAGTTTGCCGAACGGGAATACTTTGGTAAGCCGTGTGGTCTGCTTGACCAGATGGCTAGCTCTGTTGGCGGTTTTACATTTGCCGATTTTAACGACCCACAAAACCCGATCGTTGAAAAAATCAGCCTTGATTTATCAGCGTCAGATCATACACTTTGCGTTGTTGATACAGGCGGTAATCACGCCAATCTTACAGGTGATTACGCCGACATCACACTTGAGTGCAAGGCGGTAAGCAACGCTTTGGGCGTAGAGTTTTTGCGTGACGCAAATGAAAATGAATTTTATAAGAATTACGCTGAAATTCGTCAAAAATGCGGCGATAGAGCAATGCTACGCGCTATGCATTTTTTTGCTGAAAACAAGCGCGTACTTACTCAAAAAACAGCACTCCTCCGTGGCGATTTCAACACATTTTTTGTTACCGTTAAGCGTTCCGGTGAGTCGTCGTATGACCTGCTACAAAATGTGTATTCGCCCAGCAATCCACGCGATCAGGCTATATCTGTAGCATTGGCTCTTACTAAGCAGTTTTTAAACGGTCGTGGCGCTTACCGTGTTCATGGCGGTGGCTTTGCAGGCACGATACAGAGCTATATTCCAAACAAAATGTTAGATAACTATAAACTAATGATTGAGGCTGTGTTTGGTGAAGGTTCTTGTGTAAAGCTTATGGTTCGCTCGGTAGGTGGATATGAATTAAAGGGTGAATAGTATGACCGAAAGCATTTGGAACGGCTTTAAGCGGATTGACTTTATGTTTGAGGGTAGGGATTGTATTCTTGTATGCCCCGATAAAGCAGCCGACGGCAACAAATGGCTTTATAAAACAGAATATTTCGATGGATTTCCCGATATGGAAATTGAATTGCTTAAAAAAGGTTATTATTTGGCGCATATGAAGAATAAGTCGCGTATGTGTCCGTCAGAGGATACCGATGCTCGTCCGCGTTTTTGTGAGTTTTTAAGCAAGGAATTGGTCTTAATCCAAAATGCGCATTGGTTGGTATGAGTTGCGGCGGTATGCAGGCAGTATATTTTGCTGCTAAATATCCGCAGTATGTAGCGTGTGCGTACCTTGATGCGCCTGTTATGAATTATCTCAGTTGGCCTTTTGGCACTGGCATTGGCGATGGCGGTGCTGATAAGGAATTTATTGACAATATGGGACTTACGCTATCGCAAATGTTGAATTTCAGAGACCACCCCATTGATCAGAAAGAAAAACTTTTAAAAACCGGCGTGCCGATACTTCTTGTCAGCGGCGACAGCGATAAGACTGTGCCGTTTTGTGAAAATGGACAACTGCTTTATGATTATTTTAAACAAAACGGAGGTAATATTGGACTGATAATGAAAAAAGGCGGCGACCATCATCCACATGGCTTGCTCGATAATACACCTATTGTCGAATTTATACAAAAATATTATTAATACAAACAAATAATCAGTAAAATTAAAGCGAAGACTTGGAGATCAAGTCTTCGCTTTTTGGTTTTGATAACTATTCTTCTTCAATTTTTACAATATCTATAGCGGCATTTAAAAGTAAATTTACGAGTTCGTTACGTGAGCGATTAGTTTTAACGGACAAATCGTCTAAACGCTCTATTAACTCATCTTTCATTCTCACAGATACAACTTTACAACCGTCGTCACCTCTGCGATTACCTTTTTTTGTTATTTTAATTACATCTGCCATAGTTTTCACCTCATTTTTGTATTTATATTTTACCTTGACAAATGTAGTATTTGTATATTATAATTATGTAGTACAATATACACTACATAATTGTAGTCGAAAGAGGTGAGAAGATGAGAAGCAAAACAGATAGAGTAATTTGCGGCACCTGCGAGTATTGGACGGGTGAAAGAAATCCTGTTTTTGACAGTAAAGGAATACCCAAAATTGATATTATTGACCAAATTGGAATATGCCAACATCCAAATAGCAATTTTTGCGATATGAAAAGAAAAAACAACTTAAACTGCATACGATATTCAAAATGGACAGAGATACTTTAGCATAAAAAAGTACAAACAAAAAATTAAATGAGGAGTTATTAAAAATGGAAGAAAAAGTTTTAATTAAAAGCGAACGCTATAATATTTTAAAAGGTTTAAAAATATTTGTTATTATTTGTTTTATGGCAACAGTTATTTGGAGCATTGTTGGTATATCCAATAGTATTAGTTTTTATAATAATGAACGCGAATATTATCCTTATAACGTCGATCTTTTTTATAAAAGGTATGGTCCCAACGCTATATCATATGCGATTTCAAGTTTTTTTGAGTATACTTTTTGGTTAGCTATTATTCCAGCGTGCGCAGGTATTATTATAAGCTTGCTTATTTATGCGTGGATACATAGTTACGAATTAACTATAACAGATAAGCGTATTTATGGTAAGGTTGCGTTTGGTAAGCGTGTTGATTTGCCTGTCGATTCAGTTTCAGCAACTGCAACAATTACATTATTTAAGGGTATATCGGTTTCTACGTCATCTGGACGCATAAGCTTTTTAGCAATTAAAAATTCAAACGAAATTTATGAGATATTGAATCAACTGCTTATTGAAAGACAAAGCAAGAAGAACAATGAACATATAAATAACATAGAAGCAAAATCGGATGAAGCAGACCAGCTCAAGAAATATAAAGATTTACTTGACAGTGGTATAATCACTCAAGAAGAATTTGACGCAAAGAAAAAACAATTATTAGGTTTATAATATATTTTTGGTGATAATATGAACCTACCCAAACGCAAACCGACACGTTTAAAAAGATTACGATTACAGTAGCGAGGGTGCGTATTTTATAACAATATATACCAAAGACAAACAAAAAATATTGTGTGACATTGTAGGGGAGGGTCTCTGCGCCCTCCCGTCGATAAAATTAGCGCTAATCGGTGAAATTGTAAAACAATCGATTAAATACATCAACAATAATTACGATTATATATCGGTTGACAAATATGCTATTATGCCAAATCACATACATTTGATTGCCATAAACCAAGCGGGAGGGCACGGAGACCCTCCCCTACAAGTGTATGATATAATTTGTAGGATGAAATCGTTTACCGATAGCAAATATAGTGATACGCTTTGGCAACGCTCATTTCACGACTATATTATTCGTGATGAAAATGATTATTTAAAAAATGGAATTATATTGATACTAAACCACAAAAATGGGCTGACGATTGCTTTTAC
>CAZVWG010000032.1:0-16635 GCA_964630675.1 uncultured Ruminococcus sp. | reverse complement strand
GCCGCCGATACCGGCAGTACAAACATAGCACTTAAAACAACACAAAGCGCGAGCGTTATACTGCATAATCTTTTGGCAAAAAATTTCATAAAAAGCATCTCCTCCAAACAGTTTGATTTTGTGCCAATCGTACATAATAAAGTATATACCAAAATATTCTTTTAGTCAATAAAAAACGCCGATCGATAGATAAATTCTATCAATCGGCGTATAAAAAATATTTATTTTAGTGCAAAGTGCAGTTTTTTGGTGGATTATCTGTTAAATAATATCCCATTTCGGCATTTGTGCAACCACTGCCAAGCAACATACCACTGTCAAGACAGTAGATATATTTTTTTACATTAGGTGAGGTCATGAAAACAGTGTTTTCGACTTCGCTGTTGGTAACAATGCTTGAAAAAACCTTTGCCGCAAGATTGGTGTAGCCTATATGAGAGTGCCATACAGCACAGCTGTATTCGGGTGTGATACCAACAAACCAGTTGTCAGAAAATGCAGAGCCAGTACCTGTTTTTCCTGCGACCTCGACGCCTTCTATACGAGCATCGTCACCCGTACCACCCGCCTTTGCAACACCGCGTAACAGCTCATTCATAATGTATGATGTTTCGGCGGTTATTACCTGTGTGGATGGGGCTTCGTCTTTATAAACAATGTTGCCGCTTTTATCGGTAATTTGTTTTATCGCGGTAGGCGCGGTATAGGTGCCGCCGTTGGCAAAAATTTGATAATAGCCTGCCATATCAATAGGAGTAGAGCCTGCCATTGTGGCGCCCAGAGCAATATTTCCTATAACCTCGTCCTCGCCGTAGATGGTGGCTTTTTGTTGCTCGTAGCTTAAATCAAGGTTAAAGTTTTTTTGCAAAAAAGCTATTGAATTATTTACTCCGTAATCACTTAAAACTTTAACCGCGACGGTATTTATAGATTCTTTGATTGCAGTGTATGTGGTAATGTTATTATATGAATATTCGCCTGTTGCGTTTGAAGGCCAATCGTATTTAACACCGTTTGAATTGGTTAAAACTTTATATGGCGAGTCCTCTGTCAAGGTGGACCAATTTATTATTCCGCTTTCAATTGCGGGCGCATAAACCGAAAGCGGCTTCATCGTAGAATGCTGCTGCATTTTTTCAAGGGCAAAATTTTTATCCTCGGTAGCCGAAGCGCTGTATGCCGCGACGAGCTTGCCGTCAAGATCTACAATAGCGCAGCCAAAGCTTGCGCCCGATACGGTTTCACTGTAAGCCGTTGCTATGGCGGTTACCAAATCGGTATCAAGATATGTATAGATGCTATAGTTTTTAAGCAGCTTTTTTGCGCTTTGTGTATCAATGTTTTTAAGCTCAGAGATAATATTTGTGGCTTCGTTAATAACTATGTCAAGATAAGCGGCGTTTTCATTTGTTAAGGATTCTGTGTTGTCCGAGCTTACAATCGTGCCGTCGTTTTTGTCATAAATATTTTCGGTCTGCTGCTTTGCGCAACCGCAAGCGAGTATGCATAAGCTTACGGCAAGCAAAAGAGAAATAATTTTTTTGCGCATAGGCTACTCCTTTTCTATGGTTGATATGTAGTACAGTATATCATCGGGAAGCGATGACTGTGGCTGCATATCAATTTTTTTGCCAAGCTCACTCAAGGTTGACAGATTTGTTGCTAATGCGTTTTTTACGTTTATAAGCTCCTGCTGACAATATTCAACGCTTTGCGTGTCACCTGATTTTTGGTATAGTGTAATACCGTTTATAAGCATATAGCAATATTCTTCATATTCGTAGTACTTGAATGGATTTTTTTGTATTACTATGCGTTTGGTTTCTATAAGAGAATTAAAATCACCGATAGAATAGTAATATTTAGCCTTTACGCTGTATGGAATGGGTGTAGAGGTGTTTTGCTTTAATATATCGTCAGAAATTTCATTTGCCTTAGCAAGATCATCTTCGTTTTCAAGCAGAGCAATTTTCACATCGGTGTTATAAGGATAAAGCTTGTCGGCGGCAGTGTTTTGTTCAAAATATGCCAAAGACAAATGTATGCCCATATAAATATTTATCACCAACAAAACCAGCAAAGCGCCGTTTAACACACCGCGCTGTTTTTTGATAACTATGGTTTTTTTGCTTGAATGGTCAAGCAAAAGTATCAGCAGGAAAAATATTGATAAAAACTGGAGGTCAAAATCAAAAAAGCTGTGCGCACAGATCGAAACAACAGCAACTCTTTTATAAAACGGTGAGTCTTTTTTGAAAATGCTCTTTATTATTGCAAAAATAAAAATTGCGGTAGGTATAATTCCTACATCGAGAGCCAGCTGTAAAAAATCATTGTGAACATATCTAACGTTGTAGTAACCGGTTTGAATGGAGTTTTGGATATAGTTAAATCCAAGATAACCCATACCAAATGGATATTTAAGCAAAAGCGGCAACGCATCTACCCAGTAAAGTATTCGACCTACAAAGGTGGATTCGGTAAGCGAAATGGATAGATATCTGCTTAAAATGTCGGGGTTTACCAAAAATACAACTATGCCCATGGCGGCAACACCGCCGATACCGATTAATACGTACTTGTTGAATAATGCTTTTTTGAATTTATGTACAAGCATTGCAATGTTTGCCGCAATGGCAATTATAAAGACGGTACGGCTTCCGCTGTATAACAATCCGAAAACAATCAGGGCAAGGCACAAAAAGTCTTGGATTTTAAACCTTTCTTTGCCAAACAGTACAAGCTCAGCCACAAGCAAAAACAAAGCGAATGTGTTGGGGTACTGGAAAAAACCGGACAGTCGGTTTGCAACAGAAAAGAATTGCGAGGTAAACGGTATATGCATACCTATTGTTGAAACCAAAACCATTGTCGCAGAAAAATAGGGGAGCCAGATTTCGACGCTTGGTTTTTGGTCTTGCCATATTGTTATGAGATAGAGTGTAAGCGGTAAAAATTTTAAAAATCCAATAAACGCCATGCCTGAGTCGATTGCCCAAAGTGCCGTAATGCCGTACATCAGGCATATGAGCGCAATCGAAACACTTAACGCATTTAATTTTATGGTTAGCTTTTTACTGCTTTTAAGTCTAAAAAATATGTATACTGTTAAGACAATTGAAAGTATACAGCCTGCAAATTCGTTAAAGCTGCCAATCAGTAAAACTGAAATTAACAAGATAATATCTGCAAAGGAAAATTGTTTGGTATATTTTGAAATTATTATAACCACCTGTTTCTGTCTGATGTTGTATGCATTCAGTATAATACTTTATTAAATGAATTTCAATTAGTATTAGTAAGCTTTATAAAATATTTTGCTGTCAATTCGGGGCTTGTTTTCATATCTTCTTTAAGCCACCACATTACCGTTTCGGCAAAACTGCCGACCAGATGATTGAGCAAAAAATCTTTTGGAACATCGGTTTTGAAACTGTCGATATGAATCTCAAACATCTTGTATAAATGCTCTTTAAAATACTGCATAAACAGTTCGCCGCTGTCAGACAGCAATATGCCCGAAAGGTCGGTTTTGCTGTCACGAATATGCCATAGTGTATGCGATAATTTACCCTCTAAATCATGATCTATGCCTACGTACGGGCAGGGGTCATTTTCAAATAGGTGGTAAAACATATCTTCACACATAGCGTTAAGCAGAAGGTCTTTTGTTTCAAAGTGTGAGTAGAATGTGCTTCTGCCAACGTCGGCTTCATCAATAATTTCTTGCACGGTAATGCGGTCATATCTTTTTTTCTCTAAAAGATTTCGAAAAGCCATAAAAATAGCTTTGCGCGTCTTTAACTGACGTCTGTCCAAAAAAACACCTCCTGAACAATTTAATGTTTTTGTTCATTATCTTACAACAAGACGATTTTGATTGTTGTTCTTGTATAAGTCTTTCGTATATAATGTAATCGAACAAAGTGTTCGATAACGAATTCATTATATCGTATTTTTAAAAATTAGTCAATACAGGAGGAAAAATTATGAAAAAAACGTACAAGGTTGAGGTAGACTGCGCTAATTGTGCCGCTAAAATGGAAGATGCCGTCAAAAAGATTGAAGGTATCTGTGATGCTACTCTTAATTTTATGACACAAAAACTTATTGTAGAGTTTGAAGACGGTGTGGAAATCGATTCCGTTATGCAAGCGGCATACAAGGCTTGCAAAAAGGTTGAAAGCGACTGTGTTATTTATTTGTAACAATAAAGGAGTCTTATTGTGAGTAAAAAACAAAAAAATATGTTGATTAGAATTGTCGTATCGGCAATACTTATGATAGCTTTAAACTTTGTGCCGATTGACGGAATAATTCGTTTCGTTTTGTATTTGGTGCCCTATCTTATTGTAGGATATGATATTCTTTTCAAGGCGGCAAAGGGTATCGCTAACCGACAGGTATTTGATGAAAACTTTTTAATGTCGATTGCAACAATAGGGGCAATGGCTATAGGTCTTGCCGACAGCGGAGACTATGTAGAGGCGATTGCCGTTATGCTGTTTTATCAGACGGGTGAGCTGTTTCAAAGTTATGCCGTCGGCAAAAGCCGCAAAAATATAACCGCGCTTATGGATATTCGACCTGACTATGCAAACATAGAGATTGATGGAAATCTTACTCAGGTAGACCCCGAAGAAATAGAAATCGGTACCGTAATAGTTGTGCGTCCGGGTGAAAAGGTGCCTATTGACGGCGTTGTTGTAGAAGGCGCATCAAGCCTTGATACTGCCGCGTTAACAGGCGAGAGTCTGCCGAGAGATGTAAAAATCGGGGATGAAATTATCAGCGGTTGCGTTAATACTACAGGTGTTCTTAAAATCCGCACCAACAAGAATTTTGGTGAATCAACCGTGTCTAAGATTTTGGATTTGGTAGAAAATGCAAGTTCAAGAAAATCGAAATCCGAGAATTTTATAACAAAATTTGCAAAAATTTACACACCTGCGGTATGCTTGAGCGCATTAGCGCTAGCCGTTATGCCACCGTTGGCAAATATGATTGTATTGAACAATCCTGCAGAGTGGAGCACTTGGATATACCGCGCATTATCTTTTCTTGTTGCCAGCTGTCCATGTGCGTTAGTTGTTAGCATTCCGCTCAGCTTCTTTGCGGGTATCGGTGGTGCAAGTAAAGAGGGTATCCTGATAAAAGGCTCTAACTACTTAGAGGCTCTCTCTCAAACCGACTGTGTGGTATTTGACAAAACAGGCACATTGACAAAGGGTGTGTTTGAGGTTACGGGGATTCATCATAACGAAATGCCTGATGAAAAACTGATTGAATATGCCGCTTTAGCTGAAAGCGCATCTTCGCATCCGATAAGCAAAAGTATTGCGCGTGCTTACGGGAAGGAGCTTGATACCCGTAGAGTGAGCGACATACAAGAAATCAGTGGTAACGGTGTTACGGCTTTGGTTGACGGCATCAGCGTTGCGGTTGGTAATAACAAACTTATGAATAGCCTAGGGATTGAATTTGCTGATTGTCACAAAATAGGAACAATTATCCATATGGCAGTGGATGGAAAATATGCAGGTCATATTATTATATCCGATGTTATTAAACCTACAGCTCAAAAAGCAATTTCTTTGCTTAAAAAAATCGGTGTTAAAGACAGCGTTATGCTTACAGGTGACAGAACGGCTGTTGCAAACAGCGTTGCGCAAACAATAGGTATAAACACTGTCTTCAGCGAATTGTTGCCTGCTGATAAGGTGTCGAGAGTTGAAGAATTACTTAATAATAAATCCAAAAAATCAAAACTTGCCTTTGTAGGCGACGGTATAAACGACGCGCCTGTGCTATCGCGTTCTGATATAGGTATCGCCATGGGCGGTATAGGCTCTGATGCCGCTATTGAAGCCGCCGATGTTGTAATTATGGATGATGACCCTGTAAAGATTGCAAAGGCAATCAAAATTTCTCGCAAGTGTTTGAGAATCGTTTATCAGAATATAGTGTTTGCGATTGCTGTTAAGATATTGGCGCTGATTTTTGTTGCTTTGGGTATGGCTAATATGTGGCTTGCTGTTTTTGCCGATGTGGGTGTTGCAGTTATTGCGGTGCTTAATGCAATTCGTGCTATGTTTGTTAAAAAACTGTAATAAATTCAAAATTTTAAGACGTAACTGAGAGAGACGCTTCGTAAAGAAGTTGCCTCTCTCTTTTTTTGTTTTTTGCGCTTGTTTGCCCTATGAAAGCGACATATTTTTCACCTCAGGAGATATATAATATTGTTACGAGGTGGGCGGAGTGACGGTCTATGCCGATATTTTAATACTGGTAAATTTTATAGTAGATTATTTTTTGCTGTTGCTGACGGCAAAATTTTTACAAAAAAAGTCTCGTTTTTGGCGGATACTGTTGTCGGCGATGGTAGGCGGATTTTTTTCGCTGTATATATTTTTGCCGCAGAGCAATTTTTTTGCTGAAATAATTGTACATATTTTAATGTGCGCGGCACTGAGTCTGATTGCTTTTGGCTTTGAAAATTTAAAAACCTTTTTGAGATATGTTGCCGTGCTGTTTTGCGTAAATTTTGCGTATAGCGGCGCGATGATTGCGATATGGCTTATATTTAAGCCGCGCGGTATGGTGATTAACAATTCGGTAGTCTATTTTGATATATCTCCGCTGTTTTTGATTTTGTTTTCCATAGCGGGATATTTTTTGGTGCTTTTGTTAAGAAAAACTCTGAAAAAATCATTTTCGCAGTCTACATACTGCGAGGTTACGGTTTTTTGTGCTGATAAAAGCCTGACGCTCTCGGGAATTGCCGATACAGGAAACAGCCTAAAAGATGTTTTTGGATTGTCACAAATTTTTATAACCGAAGAGTCGGTTATTGATGTACTCTTGGGTGAAGAAGCACAAAATCCCGCAAGATTCAGAAAAGTACCCTGCAGTACGGTGGCGGGTGAGCGATTGCTTGACGGTTATCGCATAGATGAGGCACGAGTTTTATATAACAATAAAAAATATGATTTTAAAAATCCTATATTAGCGGTATCCGCAACACCACTTATTGATTCAAAAATAATAGTAAATCCCGAAAATTTAAACTGACTGAGGTGCAGACTATGAAGCTTATAAATTTTATTAAAAACATTTTAAAAAAACTGTTTGAACAAAAACCCGTATACTATATAAACGGTCCGGAAATATTACCTGAGCCGTTAAGCGCCGAAGAAGAATCCGAACTGTTAAACAGCAAAAGCGAGCAGGCAAAGGAAAAACTTATTGTCCATAATTTGCGTCTGGTGGTATACATAGCTCGTAAATTTGATACTGCGCCAACGGGAATAGAGGATTTAATATCAATAGGCACGATAGGTCTTATAAAGGCGGTTAACACCTTTTGTCCCGAGCGCAATATAAAGCTTGCTACATATGCGTCGCGTTGTATCGAAAACGAAATTTTAATGCATTTGCGTAAGGTGTCAACAAAACGAAATGAAATATCAATTGACGAACCTCTTAATACTGATTGGGATGGCAACGAGCTGTTGCTATCGGATGTTTTAGGCAGTGAGCCTGATGAGGTGGGCAGAGAAATTGAACAGGAGGATGAGCGCCATCAGTTAAACCTCTTTGTGTGTGGTTTACCGCCTCGCGAAAGACAAATTATGGAAATGAGATTTGGTATGAACGGTTATCCCGAGTACACTCAAAAGCAGGTTGCCGATACCTTAGGCATTTCTCAATCGTATATATCAAGACTTGAAAAGAGAATTATTGTAAAACTAAAAAAACAAATTGAAAAAGCGGTGTAAATAGTGTAAAATAATCACGGTGATAAACGTGCAATATGTTGCTGTGTATTTATTGTTTATAAATGTGATCTCTGCAATGCTTTGTGTCATCGATAAAATCAAGGCAAAATTAGACACTTGGCGAATAAGTGAAAAAACCCTGCTGGTAGCAAGCCTTGTTGGCGGAGCGTTGGGTATGTATGTTACAATGCAGCTTATAAGGCACAAAACACAGCACAAGCGGTTTATGGTGGGGTTGCCGCTTATTATCTTTGTACAAGCGGCAATATTAGTTTGTCTTTTATACCTGTTTGCCAGACTGTAATTTAAATTGTTCTTGACTTAATATTAAGTGTTTGCTATAATAAATGTGTATATAAATGCTTTTATCAGGAGGAAATTTGTCTTTATGGACAGTAGCGACAGTAGCGACGATAACGGCGATACTAATAATTTAACGTGTATATATAACGGCGTACCTATGTTCTTTTTTGAGTATAGGTATGCCTTTTTGCGTTTGAAAAGAGTTTTGAGTTGACGAAAATCGAAAATGCTATTTGATTATGTGTGTAATTTAAAGGAGATATAAAAATAAAATGGAAACCTATATTATAATTATGGTGATATGCCTTATTATGTCGGCATATTTTTCTGCCACCGAGACCGCTTTTTCGTGTGCCAATAAAACACGACTTCGTGCACTTGCCGAAAAGGGCAATAAAAAAGCGGAACTTGCGGTAAATCTTGCCGATAAGTATGACAGATTGATCTCTACGATACTTATAGGAAATAACATCGTAAATATACTGCTTGCTTCTATCGGAACGTTGCTTTTTGTTGAGAAGCTACAGATTTCAAACGGCGCGGCAGTTTCTACTGCGGTGGTAACCGTTGCTGTTCTTATTTTTGGTGAGATCACACCTAAAAGCATTGCGAACGATTTTCCTGAAAAGTTTGCGATGTTTTCGGCACCTCTTATTCGTCTTTTTATCTGGATACTTATGCCGCTTAATGTTGTATTCTCACTTTGGAAAAAACTCGTAGGCAAGCTTTTTAAGGTCGAAGAAGAGGATAATATGACACAAGAAGAATTGCTTATGATGGTTGACGAAGCCGAGCAGGAGGGTGATATTGATACCGATGAGGGCGACCTGCTGCGTAATGCCATCGAGTTTTCGGACCTTAAAGCCGAGGATATACTTACTCATCGCGTGGACCTAGAGGCTTTGCCTGTGGATTCTAAAAAAAGCGAGATTGCACAGACCTTTACCAGAACGAGATTTTCACGCATTCCTATTTATGAAGACAATATAGACAACATTATCGGTGTAATACATCAAAAAGACTTTTATGTTGGTAGCGGGGTTACGACCGAGCCTATAAAAGATATAATCTCACCTGTTTTGTTTGTTCATCAGTCTGAAATGGCAGACGATCTGCTGAAAAAATTGCAAAAGGAAAAATCTCATATAGCAGTTGTGGTTGATGAATACGGCGGCACATTGGGTATTGTTACTATGGAGGACATACTTGAGCAGTTGGTTGGCGATATCTGGGATGAGCATGATGAGGTTGTTGTAGAATTTAAAGAACTTGATGAAAACAATTTTATAATTGATTGCAATATGAATCTTGATGATTTTTGTGAGGAATTTGATATTGAAACCGAGTCTGACAGTGTGTCTGTAGGCGGTTGGGTTGCCGAGCAGATAGGCAATATACCCGATATAAATGATAGCTTTACGTTTGAAAATCTTGTGGTCACCGTTACCGAAACGGATTCACATCGCGCGGCTACAATAAAGGTTGAAAAACAGGATCTGCCTGACGAAGAAGAAAAGGAATAAAAATGAAGAACAAAAAAACATCGGATAACAATCAGGATAGAATACAGTTTTCAATCCCCCTTAATAAAAGACTTTTAAAATATGTGTTTGGGATAACCCTTATAATTGCTGTGGCTTATACCGCGGTTACTCAGCCTCAAAAAATTGGTGGGTTTATCAGTGGGTTGATTTCTTTGCTTTCACCTTTTTTGATTGGATTTTGTTTTGCGTATGTCGTAAATTTATTAATGCGCCCGCTTGAGCGCTTCTGGTTGTGGATATGGCATAAATGTAAGCGACAAAAATTGGTGTCCAAAATAAAAAGACCGCTTTGTCTGACGTTTAGTTTTTTGATCGTTTTAGGTGTTATATTCGCAGTTGTATTTATGATAATTCCCGCGCTTAAGGAAACTTTTGTTTCCTTTGCCAACAAAGTGCCGCAATATGCAAAAACTGTTGAGGGTTGGTATTATGCGGTTGTTGATTTTCTGGAGAATTATAATTTTGATCTTCCTCAAATTTCGCTTGATGTAAGCAAAACAACCGATATCGCAAAGGATATAATAAGCAACTACGGAGACAGCGTGCTTAACACCACCGTTAATGTAACGGCATCCATAGTATCGGCTGTGGTTGATATAGTTTTGGGTTTTGTTTTTGCAATTTATCTGCTCGCACAGAAAGAAATACTTGGACGTCAGGCGAAAAAATCTGCTTGTGCAATATTTGGCGCACAACGTGCAGAAAAAATAGTAAACTTTACAGACCTTACAAACAGTGTTTTTACTAAGTTTGTAACAGGACAGCTTACCGAGGCCTGTATAATAGGTATACTTTGCTTTATTGGTATGTCAATATTAAAAATGCCGTATGCGGGCATCATATCTATATTGGTGGGATTTACAGCGCTTATTCCGGTGTTTGGCGCGTTTATCGGAACGGCGGTAGGTGCGTTTCTGATATTGCTTGAAAGTCCTATTAAAGCCTTTTGGTTTATAGTCTTTATTATAATTTTGCAACAAATCGAAGGCAATCTGATTTACCCAAGAGTTGTTGGAAAGTCTGTAGGTCTGCCTGGTATCTGGGTGCTTGCGGCGGTTACCGTAGGCGGCGGACTTTTAGGCGTGTTGGGTATGCTCTTTAGCGTACCTGTCTGCTCGGTGTTGTACGTGCTGTTTAGAAATTTTGTAAATAAGAAAAATCAGGAACATAAACCTGAGACAACAGAAGAAATGCACAATGCATAATTCACAATGCACAATTAATTAAATCAAAAGACACTGCTTTAAAACAAAAATAAAGCAGTGTCTTTAATTATTTATATTGTAGGGAACGACCTATGTGTCGTTCCAATGTTTTATTGTTTTTTAGATAGTCCTAAAACATAATCAGCAGAAACATTATAAAATTTGCAAAGTTCTATTATATGTTTTACTTTGAATTCTCGTTTGCCCGTTTCATAAAGACTGTATTGTTGTTTTGTTATTTTCAAATGGTTTGCTATTGTTTCTTGCTTTAAATCATTGTCTTCTCGTAACTCTTTTAATATTTCATTGTATTTTTTCATTTTTATTTTCCTTTTTTCAGTTTTAAATAAATTATATCAAAACATTTAAATAAATGTTTGACAGTCATCCGAACGAATGATATAATAATTTTAAAATGATAAAAGGAAGTGCTAATATGCGGAAGATCGACCCCAAAAAAATGGCTGAATTAGAAAATTATATATTAGAATTAAATTGTATAGCATATTTGCAATCGATTATACAGTACGATAACTATACTTTAGATGAAGAGATGACCGATATGTACGAAGAGGCGAAAGGCTATCTGGTAGAAAAAGAAGTGGAAACCGTGGTGAAATTAAGAAAATTATTTTACAGTAAGGGTTTTACTGTGAGTATCGAATAAAATTCAGCCACTACTTAAAATTTGTAAAGCAGTGGCTAAGTTATAATGTAATTGTGCATTATGCAGTGTAGATTGTGCATTGAGGTTATTCCCAATATTTACGGTCTAAACTTCTAAATCTCAGCGCCGTGCCGATATCCTCTTTTTGTATAATCTCATTACCCTTAAGGTCGGCAATAGTTCTTGCAACCTTTAGTATGCGGTCATATGCGCGTGCAGAAAGCCCCATAGCGTCAAAACTGCGGCTAAGATAAGCGCTCGCCTCGTCGGTCATAACACAGTGCTTGCGCAGTAGTGACGGTGTAAGCTGAGAGTTGCAGGTAATGCCTGTTCCCTTGTATCGTTCTATCTGTATGGCACGCGCGCGGTTTACACGTTCGCGAATTGTGGCAGATGTCTCGCCCTGCGCTTTATCTGAAAGAGATTTATAATCCACGGGCGGTACTTCTATGTGCAGGTCGAGTCGGTCAAGCAGGGGACCTGATATTTTGTTAAGATATTTATGCACTGCATTTTGTGAGCAGGTGCACGGCTTGGTCGGGTGACCGTAATATCCGCAAGGACAAGGGTTCATAGCAGCGACGAGTATTATGTTGCTCGGATAAGTAACGCTGCCCGAAGCGCGAGTTACGGTTACCGTTCCGTCTTCAAGAGGCTGGCGCAATGCTTCCATGGCGTCACGTTTAAATTCGGGAAGCTCATCTAAAAACAGTACACCGTTGTGCGCCATAGATATCTCACCGGGTTTTGGTATTGTGCCGCCACCTGAAAGACCTACTGAGGAAATGGTGTGGTGCGGTGAGCGGAAAGGTCTTGTTGTAACAATAGGATTATTTTTGTCAAGCATACCTGCCACGGAGTGAATTTTTGTTGTTTCTATTGACTCATCAAAGGTCATAGGCGGCAGTATTGTCGGCATACGTTTTGCGAGCATACTTTTACCTGAACCGGGAGGTCCTATAAGCAGAACATTATGACCGCCTGCAGCGGCTATCTCAAGTGCCTTTTTTGCCATGATTTGACCCTTGACTTCGCTAAAATCGAGCATAGCGGAAAGGGTACTTTCCTGTGGTTTGGCGGGTGTGGCGGGTAAAAGGGTGGTAAATCCTATAAGGTGATCCACAAGTTCTTTTACGGTTTTTATGCCGTATACATTTATTCCCTCTACCGCGGCACCCTCTGCTGCGTTGTCGTATGGAATAAATATATTACTAATACCGTTTTGTTTGGCGGCAATTACCATTGCAAGCACGCCGTTTATACTACGAACCTGACCGTCAAGTGACACCTCACCTAAAAAAGCACAGTCACATATATTGCAATCCAGTTGTTTTGAGGCAACAAGAATAGAAATAAGTATCGGAAGGTCATAGATCGCGCCCTCTTTTTTCTTGTCGGCGGGAGCCAAATTTACAGTGATTCTGCCTGTGGGAAATTTATATCCGCAATTTTTTATTGCAGCACGCACACGATCTCGTGATTCTTTTACGGCCGTGTCGGGCAGACCCACCACATCAAATGCGGGCAACCCTCCCGAAACATCGGCTTCAATACTGAGCATATATGAGTTGAGACCGAAAATTCCCACACTTTTTACCATCGAAAACATAAGCACAAACCCTTTTTGATGTTATTTTTAATATATTCTAACATATTTTATATTATAATGCAAAAACTTTAATCTTTTTGTAACAAATAATTCCGATATTTAGTATATAATACTTTACGAAAAGAGGTTAATTTATGAATTTCAGATATAAACTTATGCAATTTATGAGCGGCCGATATGGTCTTGATGAATTTTTTTATGTGCTTTTTGTGATTGCGACCGTACTTTCTGTTGTTAATTGCATAGTTCGATCAATATGGCTGCAGTTTGTTGTGTATGCAATAATTGTATATGCGTTTTTTAGAGTAATGTCGAGAAATACAGAGGCACGCCGCCGTGAAAATTTGGCATTTGTCAAATTAAAGACAGGACTGATAAATAAGCGTAGCATCCGCCGCCAACGCAAAGCGGACTATAGTCATATCTATAAAAAATGTCCAAATTGTCGCGCAGTACTGAGGTTGCCGCGTCGCAAGGGTAAGCATACTACCGTTTGTCCAAAATGCAACAAAGAATTTAAGGTTCGAGTCTTTAAAGCCTAAAAGTTTGTTGTTGACTTTAATTTTACCTTATCTTATAATAATGATTGGTCCTTTTGATCAATCATTATTTTATTTTTAGGCGGTGAGATTTTGCCACAAATAAAATTTACCAAAATGCACGGCATAGGTAATGACTATGTATATATAAACTGCTTTGAGCAGAAGATAGAAGACCCCCAAACGCTTGCGATAAAAATGTCGCCTCGTCGTTTCAGCGTTGGCGCCGACGGTGTGATTTTGATATGCCCGTCAGATGTAGCTGATGCTAAAATGCGTATGTTTAATCTTGATGGCAGTGAGGGTAAGATGTGCGGCAACGGTATTCGTTGCGTGGGCAAGTTTATTTATGATAACGGCATTGCTCACAAAAACATAGTTACGGTCGAGACCTTAAGTGGCATAAAAACACTTGAAATAACCGATAAAGACGGTAAGGCAGATACTATTACAGTAGATATGGGTAAGGCGCAGCTTACGCCCGATAAAATACCAGCAATAGCCGATTGCGATACAATAATAGATACGGCTATAACGGTAGACGGTAAGGATTATAATATTACCGCCGTTTCTATGGGCAATCCGCATGCGGTTGTTTTTTGCGATGAAATTGATTCGCTTGACCTTGAAAAAATTGGTCCTAACTTTGAGCATCACGAAATGTTTCCCGAACAGGTTAATACCGAATTTATTCGGGTAATGGATGATAAAACCTTGCAAATGCGTGTTTGGGAGCGTGGCAGCGGAGAGACCTTTGCTTGTGGAACAGGCGCCTGCGCTGCGGCGGTAGCCGCGGTAGAAAACGGATACTGTGAGCGTGATAATGAAATCACGGTTCATCTTGTTGGCGGCGATTTGTATATAACGTATAAATCGGACGGAACGGTATATATGAGAGGCACAGCCGAAAA
Source organism: uncultured Ruminococcus sp. (assembly GCA_964630675.1). Taxonomy (GTDB): domain Bacteria; phylum Bacillota; class Clostridia; order Oscillospirales; family Acutalibacteraceae; genus UBA737. Next base: position 2,079 of record CAZVWG010000032.1, on the reverse strand, counting down.
GGTGTATGACGGCACTTATGAATATTAATTAAGGAGTAAAAAAATGACAGAAAAAGAATTTTCAAAGCTTCTTTACAGCGCAATTATGACACTGGAAAATGATGAGGAGTGTCAGCATCTTTTTGAAGATCTGTGCACTCCGAAAGAAATTAAATCTATTGCGCAACGTTTTGCTGTAGCAAAAATGCTCAGTGAAGGCAGAATTTATAATGATATAGTAGAAGAAACGGGCGCATCAACCGCTACCATAAGCCGTGTTAACCGTACTATGAGCAAGGGTACAAAAACGGTTCTTGAACGCCTTAAGGATTAAAATATGTATAACGATTTTGCTTACAGTTATGATTCTCTGATGCAAGATGTGGATTATAAAAAGAGAACAGATTATATCTGCTCTCTTTTTAAAGCGTTTGACCGTATGCCGACTTTAATGCTTGATTTAGCTTGCGGCACGGGCGAATTTAGCAACTGCTTTGCAGAACGGTGTGTTTCGGTAATAGGTGTTGATATATCCTATGATATGTTGTCTGTAGCGCGTGAAAAATCAGCCGATCGGGGTAATGATATACTATATCTTTGTCAGGATGCTGCCGAGCTTGACCTGTATGGCACGGTAGATGGTGCAATATGCTGTCTTGACAGCCTTAATCATATAACCGATTATGATGCGTTTTGCAAGGCAATAGCGCGTGTATCGCTCTTCCTTGAAAAAGAAAGGCTGTTTATTTTTGACCTTAACACTGAGTATAAGCACCGTGAGATTTTAGGTAACAATACATTTGTAATAGATACAGATGATGTATACTGCGTTTGGCAGAATGAATGTCAAGAAAACAATACAATAGAAATAAGTCTCGATTTTTTTACACCCAATGGCGATGCGTACTATCGCACAAGTGAAAATTTTTGCGAGCGGGCTTATACCGATGATGAGATTAAAAATGCCCTCGGTAAAGCGGGGCTTAAAATAGAAGCAGTATATGATGATCTGACTGTAAATGTTCCGACGGATAAGTCGGAGCGTGTTATATACGTTACAAGGAAAGTGAATTAGCGATGGGAAGACTTATAAGATGTATAACCTCTGACGGATTAGTTATGGCAACGGCGCTTGACAGTACTGATATTGTGGCAAGGGCAGAGAAATTGCACAAATCCTCGGCGGTAATGACAGCGGCGCTTGGCAGATTGCTTACCGCAACGTCTATGATGGGTAACGCCTTAAAGGGTGGAGATAATACCATTACCGTAAAAATCGACGGTGACGGTCCCGGTGGTGCGCTTGTTGCGGTGGCTGACAGCAATGGAGATGTGCGAGGTTATGCTGTAAATCCTGTGGTAGAAATACCGCTTAAGGATAACGGTAAACTAGATGTCAGCGGTGCCGTCGGTACACAGGGCACATTGTATGTGATAAAGGATTTAGGTCTTAAAGAGCCATACAATGGTTTTGTGCCGATTTCCACAGGTGAGATTGCTGAGGATATAGCGGCATATTATGCCATAAGTGAGCAGATACCTACGGTGTGCGCACTGGGTGTGCTTGTTAATCCTGATTTAACGGTAAGGGTTGCAGGCGGATATATTATTCAATTATTGCCGGCTGCTCACGGTTATGAAGAGGTAATATCTAAACTTGAAAACAATATCAAGGTAATGAAGCCGATAACCACATTGCTCAATGAGGGTAAAACAATTGAAGAGATTGTAAAAATTGCGCTTAGCGGTTTTGAGGTAGAGGTTCTAAGCGAGCAGACCGCTTCATATAAATGTAATTGTTCGAGGGAAAGATTTGAAAGTGCTCTGAAGTCCTTGAACCGCGAAGAGCTTGAGTCAATGGCGAATGAAATGGAAAATGCAGAGACTGTTTGTCAGTTTTGTAATAGTATTTACACTTTTACCAGCGAAGAACTTAAAGCCTTTATAAAAAAATAAAAAATTTTTAAAAAAATGCTTGACATTGCTAATTCGTTATGCTATTATAGTGTTCGTCGCCGGTGAGTTGCGATTAACAGAGCCAGCGTTTCGTGGGAGCATAGCTCAGCTGGGAGAGCATCTGCCTTACAAGCAGAGGGTCAC
>CAZVWG010000031.1:0-16851 GCA_964630675.1 uncultured Ruminococcus sp. | reverse complement strand
CATTGCAATTACTATCACAAGCATTATCATAAATATGCTCGTCTGTTACCTCACGTGTCCACTCGCAATTATCACACGCACTATCACAATTGCTTGAATACAAATGTTGGGTATATTCACAGGTGTTGTAATGCCAGGTGACATTAGTATAATGGGAAAGAAAAGATTTCCAATAAGTTTCTTTTTCACCCTGAGTTCCGACATAAAACATATCAGTAATATTCTCTAAGTTATAAAATGCCCACGTGCCCATTTCACAGTTGGATTTTGGCTCTATAATAATTTTCTCAAGATTGCTACAGCCCCAAAATGCAGAAATACCTATTTGAGTGACATTCTTAGATATTACTACACTTTTTAGACTGGTACATTGACTAAATGCCAAATTGCCTATACTTGTAACATCGTCGGGGATTACTAATTCCTCAACCAGTTGATTATTTAAATATAAATTATGTTCAAAATATGCACAATAACTCGTTGTCGGGTCACTGGTTGCATAAATATACATGCTGCACCATGCCGATAAATCGGTTATATAAATATTTTTACAGTAACCAAGAGCATACAAAGACAAACTTGTAACACTTTCGGGTATTGCTATACCCATAATGTCAGAACAGCCAAGAAATGCTCCCTTACCTATGCTTGTGACACCATCAGGCACGGTGTATAACTCATTGGTTTTACCTGAGGGATATTGTACTAATGTTGTTTTATCTTTATTAAACAATACACCGTCAACAGAACAGTAACTACCGTTGTTTTCGTCAACATTTATTGCTGTAAGGCTGGTGCAATAACAAAATGCCGAATCGCCTATACTTGTAACACTGTCGGGGATTGTTATACTTGTAAGGCTGGTGCACCGATAAAATGCATTCTCGCCTATACTTGTTACACTGTCGCCGATTGTTACGCTTGCAAGGCTGGTGCAACTAGAAAATGCAGAACCGCCTATACTTGTTACACTGTCGGGGATTGTTACACTTGTAAGGCTGGTGCAACCAGAAAATGCAGAACTGCTTATACTTGTAACACTGTCGGGGATTGTTACACTTGTAAGGCTGGTGCAATAATAAAACGCATAACTACCAATACTTTTAACACTGTCGGGGATTGTTACGCTTGCAAGGCTGGTGCAATGTTTAAATGCATAATCGCCTATACTTGTAACAGGATACCCACCCAAAGTTGACGGTATGGTTACAGAACCACTGATTGAAGTGTCGCAATCGGTTATGGTAACGGCACCATTCGATACCGTATAGGTATAATAACCCTCGGTATATGATTCCGCACCGACGGTAAAGCTAAACGCACCGAGCGGTATTGCCGATATAATAAGAAGCATCGCTAATAAAGTTGATAACAATTTTTTCACAAAAGCAACCCCTTAAAAAGTATACAGTAACTTTAATTATTTATATTTAGTCTACCACATTTTTCTATTAAGTGCAACCAAAAAAACAGCACCCGCCGTTTGTTTTAGCAGGTGCTGTTGAATTAGTCAATTGTGCATTATGCATTATGAATTGTGCATTAAATTACGCGTACTCGTATTACCCCGTCAATTGCGGCGATTCTGTCCTCTACTGCGGCGGTATCGTCAACACTAACATCAATCATTGTGTACGCATAATCACCACGTGATTTATTAAGCATATTTTCAATATTAACATTATTTTCAGCAACAATGCCCGTAATAGCAGTAAGCATATTCGGTATATTCTTATGCATTACGCATACACGATGCTTACCGCTTCTTTGCATTGAGATTGCAGGCATATTAACCGAATTAGTAATATTACCGTTTTCGATATAGTCAATAAGCTGTCTTGCTGCCATATCAGCGCAGTTATCCTCAGATTCGGGTGTGGATGCGCCCAAATGAGGAATTGCGATCACGCCGTCAACACAAAGCATCTCTTCAGTCGGAAAATCAGTAACGTAGGCGGCTACCTTGCCGTTTTCTAAAGCTGCTAACATATCATCGGAATTAACTAGACCCGCGCGTGAGAAGTTCAAAATACGCACACCGTCTTTCATATTGGCAATAGCGGCGGCATTGATCATATTCTTTGTATTGTCGCCTAGCGGCACATGAACGCTGATATAATCACACTTTTTGTAAATTTCATTAATATCATAAATATGAACCGCGTTGTGAGTAAGGTTCCAAGCAGAGTTTACCGAAAGATACGGGTCGTAACCGTAAACCGTCATACCAAGGTGGTTAGCGGCATTTGCCACCATAACACCGATAGCGCCAAGACCGATAATACCAAGGGTTTTGCCCTTAAGCTCGGGACCCGCAAACGCGCCCTTGCCTTTTTCTACGAGCTTGCCTACGGCATCTCCCTCACCCTTGAGTGTTTTTGCCCACTCGATTGCGGGAATAACACGGCGAGAGGAAATCAGCATACCCGCAAGCACCAATTCTTTAACTGCGTTTGCATTAGCACCTGGTGTGTTAAATACAACTATGCCCTGCTCGCTACAGCGGTCAATCGGGATATTGTTGGTACCTGCGCCCGCACGTGCGATCGCCTTAAGCGTTGCAGGAAATTCAGTATCGTGAAGTGCTGCAGAACGCACAATCGCGCCGTCGGCATTTTCTACCTCATCCCCCACCGTATATTTGTCATCAAAAACTTGAAGACCGATTTTAGAGATTTTGTTATAGGTTTTAATCTTATACATTATGCGTTCTCCTCCTCGAATTTCTTCATAAACTCTACGAGCTTTTCAACACCCTCAACAGGCATTGCGTTGTAAATAGACGCGCGCATACCGCCAACGCTTCTGTGACCCTTTATATTTACAAAGCCTGCCGCCTTTGCTTCGGCTACAAACTTTGCGTCAAGCTCGTCATTGCCTGTAACAAAAGGTACGTTCATAAGCGAACGGTCTTCAGCTACAACTGTACCCTTAAACATTTGGCTGTTATCAAGAAAATCGTAAAGGATATTTGCCTTTTTAACATTAACTTCTTTTATAGCCTCAAGTCCGCCCATCTTTTTAATCCACTTAAATGTAAGACCTGCAATGTAAATAGCATAGCAAGGCGGTGTGTTAAACATAGAGCCATTGTCAGCGTGTGTGCTGTAATTAAGCATAGTGGGTGTAATATCCATAGCATTGCCAATTAAACCCTCACGGATAATTACAATGGTAACGCCTGCGGGAGCAACGTTCTTTTGCGCGCCTGCATAAAGCATACCAAATTTTGATACATCAATCGGCTCCGACAAAATACAGCTTGAAATATCAGCTACAAGCGGAACATCACCCGTATCGGGTAGCTCGTGATACTTTGTACCGTAAATGGTGTTATTCATACAAATATGAACGTAATCAGCATCAGGGTCAAAATCAGCCGCCGTAGTCTTTGGAATATAAGAATATGTCTTATCTGCGCTTGATGCTACTACGCGGGCCTCACCGTAGCGAGCAGCCTCCTTATAAGCCTTATTTGCCCACTGACCTGTGATGATATAGTCAGCCTTCTTGTTTTTATTCATAAGGTTAAGCGGAATCATTGCAAACTGTGTTGACGCGCCGCCCTGCAAAAATAAAACCTTGTAGTTATCGGGTATATTCATTATCTCACGCAGATTAGCCTCTGCCTCGTCAAATATTGCCTGATACTCTTTTGAGCGGTGTGACATCTCCATTACAGATTGACCGGTAGTGCCGTATTCCATCATCTCAGCCGCAGCCGTTTTGAGTACGTCCTCAGGTAACATTGAAGGACCTGCGCTAAAATTATAAACTCTTGCCATATTATAAAAACCTCCGTATTGGGATTTGTTTTCCCTAAATTTGATGCCTATTATATACTATATGATATTCAATGTCAATAGGTTTGTTAAAAAATAGACAATGTTTTTTTAAAATTCTTTTCCGTAATAAATTTTATTGTTATTTTTTTAACAATATTTGTCAAAAACAAAGCGCTTTTTTAGATAGCGCTTTGAATTATTATTTTAACGCAAAATCCTCGCTGTCCAGCGATAAGTTTGGATTATAATACGGATCACCCGCTTTAAGCTCTGTTCCCCAGCGTTCTTGAAAGCGGAAAACTTCACTGTTAAAACGCGCTCTCTTTTCGGGTGTGTCCTCATCACCGCGACTCTTTGACTCATAATGATAAAATTCAGCAAAGGGTGTAAATACTATTAAATACCCCGCCTTGCGAATTTTCATACAAAAATCAATGTCGTTAAACGCAACGGCATATCCCTCATCAAGACCGTCCACTTCATCGTATACATCTTTTCTCATCATAAGGCACGCCGCCGTGCAAGCACTTAAGTTTTGCGTTATAGCAGCACGCGCCATATAACCCGGATTATCGCGAGCAAAACCTTTATGAGAATGCCCCGCAACACCGCCAAGACCAACTATAACACCCGCGTGCTGAATTGTATCATCATCATAATAAAGCTTGGCGCCAACCGCACCCACGTCACAACGCTGAGCAAACATCAACATTTGCTCTATCCAATCATCAGTTATAACCTCAATATCATTATTGAGAAGCAACACATATTCGCCTTGTGACTGCTTTACAGCAAAATTATTTATTGCAGAATAGTTAAAGCCTTTTTCCCAAGTTATAACATTTAAATTATTATATTTTTCTTTTGCTACATCATAATACTCAAAGGTTTCAGGCTCTGTACTGTTGTTTTCTACAACAATTACCTCAAAGTTTTTGTAGGTAGATTTCTCATACACAGAGCTTAGGCATTTTTCAAGGTCATCAATGTGATCCTTGTTAGGTATTATTATTGAAATTAAAGGCTCGTCGATAATATCATACTGTATCCTATAGGTAGTAGGCACTACTGCATCCTCTACCCTGCCCGAAAGTCCAAGCCTTTCAAGATGAGCGCCGAGCGCGCGTTTTGCGCTGTCCACAACATACGGCTTTGCCGATACATCGGATGCAACCGACGCTTTGTGCGAACGCCAAAAATAAAGTGCTTTTGGTATATGAACGATCTTTTTCGCTTTTTCAGTAAGACGAAGAATTAAATCATAGTCCTGACTACCATCATATTCTTTGTTAAAACCGCCAACAGCATCGAGCAACCCTTTTGAAAACGCTGTAAAATGACATATATAATTATATGAGCGCAGTGTATCCGGCGAAAAATCAGGTTTAAAGTTATAAATCGTTATATTGGAAGGCTTACCCACAAATGTCACTTCATCAGTATAAATAAAATCTGCGTATTCTTTACTTATTGCCTTCGCCATTTCAAAAAGTGCCGACGGATGCAATAGATCATCATGGTCAAAAAGCGCGATATAATTGCCGGTTGCTATTTTTATACATTCGTTTGTGTTATCGGAAATACCTTTGTTTTCATTAAGCTTTTTATAATAAATTCTATCATCCTTAAGCGACAGTACATATTCGCCAACATAATTATGCTCGTCATCACTGCCGTCAGCTATGCACAACTGCCAGTTTAAATAGGTTTGTCCCATTACTGAATCAATCATCTGACGCAAAAACTTAATCGGTGTATTATAAAGCGGCACAAGAATGCTGAATTTTATATTTTTATCAAAAGCCGTTGCCGTTTCTCTTTTGCGACGACGGGGACTTATTTTATATCGCACAGCAAAGCCGCCGACAAGTCGGTTTAACTTGCGGCGGATTTTTCTAAAAATTACAATCGGCATTCTTGCAAGCGTAAAAAGTCGCGGATGCTCTTTGAGTCGTAGAGCCAACCTTTTTAAAAAACCTTTAAATGATTTTTCTTGCATAGGTACCTTTTCAAACATTATAAAGCCTACCTTTGAGAATTTTTATAAGCGCTGCAAACCTCCAACGCGTCACCAATCATCTTTATCTTACCCTTTTCAAGCCACACACAATGCTTGCAAAGGCGCTCTATCTGCTCGATAGAATGTGAAACTATAATAACGGTTGTATCATCGTTTATCATAGAGTTAATACGTTCCTCACACTTTTGTTGGAACAAAAAGTCACCAACCGCCAAAATCTCATCAACAATAAGTATGTCAGGAGTCGTAACCGTAGCAATTGCAAATCCGATGCGCGCCACCATACCCGAAGAATAATTTTTCATAGGAACATCTAAAAATTCGCGCATTTCGGAAAACTCGACTATTTCATCAAATTTTTCATCCATAAATTTTTTTGAATATCCCAAAACCGAACCGTTAAGATAAATATTCTCACGAGCGGTAAGATCCATATCAAAGCCTGCACCAAGCTCAATGAGTGGTGCAATAGTGCCATATGTTTTAACCGTACCCTTCGTTGGCTCAAGGATACCCGAAATAATTTTAAGAGTTGTGCTTTTTCCACAGCCATTTAGACCGACAATGCCGAAAACATCGCCCTTTTTAATATCGAAGGAAACATTATCAACAGCAACAAAGTCCTCAAAATGAAGCTGACGTTTTATAAATTTCAAAAAATATTCCTTGAGACTCTCAAGTTTTTCCTTGCTCATATTAAAGTGCATTTCGACATTGCGAAGCTCAACAGCGTTTTCGTTACTCATAAAACCACCTCTTTAAATATGAAGAATAAACTTGCGTTGCGCTTTTTTAAATACAAGCGCACCTATCAAAAACATTACTGACGACATAGCAATGCACACCAAATTTTCCTTAACGCTCGGTATGGTGTTGTACATTACCAGTCCTCTAAAATACTCAACATAATGAGTAATTGGATTAAGCTTAACCACCTTTAAAACGAATGAATTACCTTCTAAAAGCGATAGCGGGTATATTATAGGTGTCAAATACATCAGCATCGTAAGCAACACACTGTAAAGGTGCTGTATATCTCTAAAATAAACCGTAGCCGCACTTAACAGCAGGCTTGCACCGCATACAAATACAAAGCAGTACAATACCGGTATCGGAAAAAGTAATGCGGTAACGCTTGGAACTACACCCTGAAACAGCATTACAACAACGACCGCGATCAACGTAAAGAAAAAATTAACTAGTGAAAAAAGACATTTCTCAATAGGGAATATATATTTAGGTATATACACCTTCTTAATAAGCGGCGCTGAGCTTAAAATAGAACTCAACGAATTTGAGGTTGCCTCTGAAAAAAAGTTCCATATTGCAAAACCTACTATATAGTAAGTAGCAAAATTATCAATTTCAATTTTTAACAACTTACCAAACACCGTTGTAATTACAAGCATGGTAAGGAGTGGATTTAAAACACTCCACGCAACGCCCAAAACCGAGCGACGATATTTAATTTTAAAGTCTTTTGAAACAAGGTTTTTCAGCAAAGGCATAAATTTCTTCATATCTCTGAAAAAATTAGCTTTGTTTAAAGTATCTTTTGCCAAAACAATTTCCTCACTTTAACATAAGAGTAATATAATGGTATATACATTATATCATTATATTTATGATATTGCAAGAAAAAAAGCAAATACTAAGAGCGGTGATAAAAATGATCTCTACTGTACTTCGCACAATTATTTTATATATTGTTGTAACGCTTGCCATTCGCCTTATGGGCAAGCGGCAAATCGGCGATATGCAGCCCAATGAGCTTGTAGTAACATTGCTTATATCCGAAATCGCCGCCATACCCTTACAAGACAGTGAACAACCCGTTTCAATTGGAATAGCCGCAATTTTGGTCTTAGTTTTTCTCGAAATAATTGTTTCTATCCTTTCTATGAAAAGTTTTTGTATTCGCAAGCTTTTAAACGGCAAATCTGTAGTAATTATAAAAAATGGTGTCATAGATCAACAAGCTATGCGTGATGTTCGTATGACAGTGGTAGATCTTATAGAACAGTTACGAGGTCAGAATGTATTTAATATAGCAGATGTCGCCTTCGCTGTTTTAGAGGTCAACGGCAATTTAAGTGTATTGCTTAAAAAAGACGCTCAAACGATAACTGTAAAAGATATTGAATTAAACCTGCCCGACACCTCCCTGCCGCTTCCGGTAATAAGTGACGGCAAGATTGTTTATGAATCACTTCGCGCGTTAGGTATTTCAACTCAAAAATTAGATAAAATATTAAAGCACAAATGCGCCGATGTGCAACAAATTTTTTTAATGACACTCGACCGCGACGGAAACCACACAATAATAAGGAAAGTCGGTGAGCATTAAATTATGAAAAGACTTATTCCCGCCGCTATAATCTTAATCTTACTTATATCCGTCTGCATCGGATCTCGTATATATGTAGACCGCGCCTGCGAGAAGACACTCATAGACATTAATGCATTCCAAGATAAAAAAATCTCAGCATCCACTCTCGAAAATTTTTGGAAAGAACGCAAGGAGCAAATGGGTATTTTTGTAAACCACAGTTTTTTAGATAAAATTTCACTTTATATAGGTCAACTGACGCTCAGCATCGAAAAAGACAACTCTTCGGAATTTGATACAGTATATAAAAATATAGAAACACTTCTTGAACTAATAAAGGCAGAACAAAAACTTGCACTGCACAGTTTTTATTAAAATAAATGCATATTTCTCCCAAAAAGAGAGCAAATATGCATTTATTTTGCATATTTTGTTAAAAAATTCATTTTAAAAAAATATTTATGCACTATTGCTTGACATTCTGCTATTATTATGTTAAAATCACACTGTTAACAAATTACATAACTTGTAATTTTAATTTTGAAATGAGGTAATAAAAATGAAAAACTTAAAGAAAATTTTTGCATTAGTTTTAGCGCTTTGCATGCTTCTTTGCTTTGCGGGTTGCGGTACAAAAGACACAACCAGTGATGCTGATGCAAAAGCAAAACTTGTTATGGCTACTAATGCCGAGTTCCCTCCTTATGAATATCACGAGGGTGACGCGATCTTAGGTATCGATGCTGAAATCGCTGCCTTAATCGCTGAAAAGCTTGGTATGGAGCTTGAAATTGCTGATGTTGATTTCGACTCTATTATCCCCGGTGTGCAGGAAGGCAAGTACGACATGGGTATGGCTGGTATGACCGTTACCGACGAAAGACTCGAAAAGGTTGCTTTTTCTGACAGCTATGCAAAGGGTGTTCAGGTAGTTATCGTTAAAGAGGATGGCGATATCGCTTCTCTTGATGATGTTAACGGCAAAAAGGTAGGCGTTCAGCAGGGCACTACAGGTGATATCTACGCTTCTGATACTGTTGAAAATGGCGGCTATGGCGAAGAAAATGTAACTAAGTATGCAAACGGTGCTTTAGCAGTAGAAGCTCTTAAAGCAGGTAAGGTTGACTGCGTTATCATTGATAACGAGCCCGCAAAGGCATATGTTGCAGCAAACGAAGGTCTTAAGATTCTTGATACCGAGTATGCTAATGAAGATTATGCTATTTGCTTTGCAAAAGAAAATACCGAGCTTCAGACCAAGGTAAACAATGCTCTTAAAGAGCTTATTGACGACGGTTCTGTTCAGAAGGTAGTTGACAAATACATTAATACTGAAGAATAATCCTTATATTCAAAAGATTTAAGGGCGGTTTTTAACCGCCCTTATTTGTGCATTTTACGAACGGAAGTGATTAAAATTTTTGATTGGTTAAAACAGGTATGGGATTTCATTGCAACACAGTGGAACACCTTTACACACGAGATTGATTTTGTTTTTATTCAGGGTGATCGATACAAACAAATGATTACGGGTATTCTTAATACCTTAAAAATCACCGCAGGCGCTTTGGTTATAGGTGTACTTATCGGTATAGTTGTTGCTGCTATTCGCTCTTCTTATGACAAAAGCGGCGCAAAACACGGTTTTGGATACGCTGTACTAAAAATATTAAACGCAATTTGCAAAGTATATCTTACCGTTATACGAGGCACTCCGGTTGTTGTTCAACTTATGATATCTTATTTCCTTATCTTTGTATCTGCGCGCGATGGCGTGCCCGTTGCCATTTTTGCTTTTGGTATAAATTCCGGCGCTTATGTTGCCGAGATTTTCCGTGGCGGTATTATGGCTGTCGATAACGGTCAATTTGAGGCTGGTCGTAGTCTCGGCTTTAACTATATGCAAACAATGATACATATTGTAATTCCGCAAATGTTTAAGGCAGTACTTCCTACCCTTTGCAACGAGTTTATAGCTTTGCTCAAAGAAACCTCTGTTGCGGGTTATGTAGGTGTTATGGACCTTACCAAAGCAGGTAACTCTATTGCAGGTCGCACATATTCTTATTTCTTACCGTTACTTACCGTTGCCGCAATTTACTTGGTTGTTGTTATGGTACTCACCTGGCTTGTAGGACGACTCGAAAGGAGGCTGCGTAAGAGTGACCACTAACGAAACTTTAATAAAGGTTGAAAATTTGGTAAAAAGCTTTGATAAAATTGAAGTTTTAAAGGGCATTGATACCGAAATTAAAAAGGGTGAAGTAGTAGTAATTATCGGCGCATCCGGTTCGGGTAAGTCAACCTTTTTGCGTTGTCTTAACCGTCTTGAAGAATCTACCGACGGACACATATATTTTAACAATACTGATATTACCGATCCCAAGGCTAATATAAACATTCACCGTCAAAAAATGGGTATGGTTTTTCAGCAGTTTAATTTATTCCCTCATATGACTATACTTAAAAATATGACAATCGCTCCCATAAAGCTTTTGAAATTAAGCAAAGAGGAAGCCGAAGCAAAGGCTATGGCGCTACTCGAAAAGGTTGGTCTTGCCGACCGCGCCGATGCTTATCCTTCACAGCTTTCAGGCGGTCAGAAGCAGCGTGTTGCAATAGTTCGCGCGCTTTGTATGGACCCCGAGGTTATGCTGTTTGACGAGCCTACAAGTGCTCTTGATCCCGAAATGGTCGGTGAAGTTCTTACGGTTATAAAGGACCTTGCCGCCAGCGGTATGACAATGGCGATAGTTACTCACGAAATGGGCTTTGCCCGTGAGGTTGCCGACCGTATAATATTTATTGACGAGGGCGTAATTGCCGAAGAGGGTACCCCCGAAGAAATCTTCGGCAATCCAAAGAGCTCCCGACTTAAAGAATTTTTAAGTAAAGTACTTTAATAATGCACAATTACCATAAATTAAGCCACAGTTTTAAGCTGTGGCTTATAATTTTGTATTTAGGATGTTTGAATAGTAAAAAAATCAAGTCACGGCTTCATAAAGGAAGTAGTGACTTGACCAAACATTAATTATGCATTATGAATTTTTAAAATCCCTTTGGTATTTCAAGTTCGCCAAAGCCTTCAAAAAACGCTTTAAGCTCACTCTTCATAACCTCAATGCCGCCAACCTCATTGCTTTCAAAGTTCATTGGCATTACAGGGTCGTGAACGCTAAGTCGCAGTAAGAACCAGCCCTGTTTTGTTGAAACTCTTATGCCCTCGCGGTTATCATCGGCAATAACATATCCGTCGCAAGCTGATGCAAATTTTTCTAAATCGGCAATCACCCTTTCACCGTAAGTACGGAAATCCTGCGCCTTTATATTAAAGCGGTATTCCGCCTCTTCTTGCGGCATTTCCATTGTAGAAAGCAGTGCCTTAATATCAGTACCCTTTGCAAGTTCTATTATAATCTTGGTAGCAAGATATGCGCCGTCGTCTAAAAAGTAGTTTTCACGTAGCGCCGCATGACCTGAGGTTTCAATGGCCAACGGACAATCTATCCCCTGCTCACACAGCTCAATAGCCTTATTTATAACATTCTTATATCCACGACGATAACGGTAATGCACTCCGCCTAAATTCTCTTGAATATATTTTTTAAGTCCGTCAGAGGTAACAGAGTCAGTAACAATTGTGCCGCCCTTTTTGCCACCCAACGCAATATGTGCCGCTATTGCAATGAGCCTGTTACGATTAATTTCATTTCCGTCACCATCAACACAACCGGCACGGTCCACGTCGGTATCAAAAATCACGCCAAAGTCTGCGTCGCTTTTTCTTACGGCATCGCAAATGCTTTCAATCGCCTGCTTGTTTTCAGGATTCGGTATATGATTTGGGAACATACCGTCAGGCTCTAAAAACTGACTGCCCGAAATATCTGCGCCCAAAGTTGCCAAAACCTCATTGGCATAAAATCCGCCGACACCGTTGCCCGCGTCAACCACTATATGATAATTTTGAAGAGGTTTCTCACCTTTTCCCACCTCGCGAATAATCATATCGCGAAGTCGCGCGGCATAATCTTTCATATAGTCACATTGTTTTACCGTGCCTTTTTCTTCACTGATAAGTTCTTCACCGTTTTCAGCAAGCTTTAAAATCTCGGCAATGTCGCTGCCCTCAAGACCGCCACTGCCTATAAAAAATTTCAGACCGTTTCGGTCAAACGGATGATGGCTTGCAGTAATCTGAATCGCAGCATCTGTATGTAAATCAACGGTAGTCATAAACATAGCGGGGGTAGATGCCAGACCGCAATCAAGCACGGTAATTCCAGCCGCTGTCAGCGCTTCTTTTACGCATCCGCTTATTCTGTCAGCGGTAATTCTTGAATCGTGACCAATTGCTACAATAAGCTCGCTTGCGGGCTTTGAAAACTTGTTTACACACCACACAGCAAATGCTGCGGCAATGTCATATACAGCCTCATTGGTAAGCTCTACTTCCTTACCGCCCAAATCCGACGCGATACCGCGTACATCGGTGCCGCTTTTTAAAAAACCGTAATCCATAATTAACCTCTATTTTTATTATTTATAAACCGCCCGATAAAAAACCTGCGGTAAAATATCCAATAAGTATCAGCGCAACTGCCGAAATAGTAATAACCGCTGATTTTAAAAACAATCTCCAAAACTCGCTTTTGCCTTGATTTTCCATAATGTTAACACCTCATATAAAGTATTAACAACACAAAAAAATTTATTCTCCAAAAGGTGCCGTGATATGAAATTTAAGCGCTATAAAAAAATCAAACGATACCGCAAAATCACCTTTCACGAATATGCTGTTATTTTTGACAGCAGCGACAACCTTATCGAATATGTATGCAACAAAAATCGCCCCGACATTACAAACAGCAGTCTTTATGTTAAAGATGATTGCTATCAACTCCTGATCACATCGACCACAGCACCTGAATTTACCGAAAATATAATTTTAAAAGACAAATTACATCTTAATGAAATCAAGGATAAAAGTAAAATAATTTGTAAAATCAATGCCGTTTCAAAACTAAAAAAAGCCTTTAAAAAGCCTTGATTTCTCTTACCTTAGCGCCCATGTCATCAGCAGAAAATAAGAAATTACCCGCTACTAATACATTGGCGCCTGCCGCTACTGCAAGTGGCGCTGTCTCGGCGTTTATACCGCCGTCAACCTCAATATCAATTTCCAATCCCTGACGCTCACATTCAGCCTTTATCGCTTTAATCTTATCAAGCGCCACGGGCATAAACTTTTGTCCGCCAAAACCTGGCTCAACCGACATTACAAGCACCATATCGCAAAGCGGCAAAAGTGGGAATATCGCCTCTGCCGGAGTTGCAGGTTTAATTGTAATGCAAGACTTGCAACCAAGTTCGCGTATCTTTTTAAGCAGTTCAGCGTTGTCTGAGCCTGCTTCATAATGAAAGCCCAAGAGATCGGCATACTTTGCAAACTCCTCTATATATCTGTGCGGGCGGTCTATCATAAGGTGTACATCAAGCGGCAGGCTTGTGTGCGCCTTTATTGATTTTATAACAGGATTACCAAACGAGATATTCGGCACAAAAATACCGTCCATAACGTCAAGATGCAACATATCAACACCCGCAGCCTCAAGTTTTTTAATACTGTCTGAAAGTGTTAAAAAATCAGCAGTCAATACCGACGGAGAAACCTTTACCATAACTATCACCCATATTTCCTTAACAAAGATTGCCTCCCTTGCCTAAAGGGATGGGGACCGCGTTAGCGGTGGAGGGATATCCTCCATTATATGTATAATTCTAATATTTACAGAGTCTATTGTCAACCCGTTATTTCCCAAAAATAGCGGCGATTTGACGGTGGAAAATCTGTGAGCACCCCATATTCAGGGTCATAAAATTTTCCTTCAAAGTATAGTGACCAGTGCCAACACTTAGGTGTTTCAAGACTGAGTATCGCCACATGCGGCAAATCTTTTTTATCACGCACCTCTACCCTGTTTTCCTTAAAGCCTATGCTCAACGCTTTAAGCGCATCTTTCATATCTTTAAGGGTAGTTTCCTTTTCGGTTTTAACAAGGCTAAAAATATCTTCTACCGAAGCACCCGACAGCATCGCAAGTACCGCCTGCCCACACGCCAACGGATTCGGCTCATAAATATGTTCTATCTTTTCAACTAACGGCATAATAACCTCTTTCACCTTTCGGCTCCCTCTGACGAGGGAGGCAAATCACCACATAAATTATAATTTTCGCGCCTTAACAATTAAAAAATTAGGTTTAAGCAATTCTTTTTTTAGGTTGGGTCTTATCTTTAATGCTTCTTCACTTGGAATTGGCTCAACTACCTTTTCTATACAAAAACCCTTTGACGCAAGCGTTGTTAAAATATCACCTATTGTACGGTGATATTTTTCTACACCATCAACAAACCATGTTGATTTTCTTAATCCACGTTGGCAATAGTTTGAAAACGTGTAAGAAACCGGCACACCTTTTTCATCACGGTTAAAATGTCCTTTGCCGTCAATGGTAGCTGTAATAAAAGGATGTTCTTGCGAAAAAAGCAATATCCCGTTATCATTTAATTTGTCGTAAATATTTGAAATTAATTTATCAAAATTTTCTATGTAATGAAAAGCCAAAGAGGAATAAACCAAATCAAAATTTTCGCCTAATGCACCAACTTCATCCATACCCATATTAAAATACTCTATTTTTGAATGAGCATTTTCTTTGCGAGCCACTGCAAGCATTTTTTCTGAAATATCAATACCCGTTACACTTTTTGCACCATGATTTACAAAATCAGTACAATTGTCACCAAAACCGCAACCCAAATCAAGTATGCATTTACCTTTAACATCGGGTAACAGTTCCATCATTGCAGGTTGTTCAAGCAAAACATTAAAATTATCACCTTTTTGTCTTAAATCATAATATGATTCAAAAAATTCCGTATTGTCATATATATTTTGTTCAGCCATAAACAATACCCCCAAACTATTTTTACTAATTATACCACACTTAAACAGATATGTAAATCTAAATAACATAATAATTGCGGACGGTCAATGACCGCCCCTACACAATAAAATTTAGTTTTAATCGTAGGGGCGAGCATTGCTCGTCCGTGTTTATATCCGTGCCGCAGGCACACATTAACATTGCGCAAGCAATATATCACTTGAACGAAGTTCAAATATCACTGCGAAGCAATATCACTCGCCGTCAGGCGAATATAACTGTAAAATAAAGCAAGGTCAAAACCTTGCTTTATTTTACCAACGTTCCCCCATCACTTTTCAGCAATATATAAATTTGTTCCTCTTCCAAAGTCTGCACATTTATATACACCAAAATTTCCTGACCTTCTTCACCGACACACAAAAACTCATAACACCGCACCTCACCGCCTGCATCTGTGGGTATTAATGCTACTGCACTTTTTTCTATCTCAAGGTCGCTGTAAATCTTTTCCATAGCCTGCTCAACGGTAAAATCAGGTGTCTGAAATGCGCGATCGGTATGATTGGTCACAAATCCCGCTGTTTCAAGCAACATTATCTCACCCGTATCCATAGCAACACCTACTTTAATAAGGTCGGTATAACAGATGGTTTGTCCGTCAAGATATGCAAAGTTTATTACACAAACACCATTATCGGTATAAAAATAGGTATCCACCATACTTGCAATCTGCATTTCTTCTAAAAACCTTTCAGCCTTTGTTAATGCTTGCTGGTACGTTAGTAGACTGTCTCCTACCGTACGATTTTTACGCATATATATAACATAACCACCCGCCTTGCTGACCGCGATATTTACATTATCATCAACAAAACGATAGCACTCAATTTTTCCGCTTTGCATATCCTCAAAACGCAGATTATCATCCCCCGCCACACCTTTAGCCACTTCCAACGCTTCATCCTGAGAAAATTCTCTTGCAACAGCCGTCATAAGCGGGGTTTTTTGTAAAATATGGTCAGAGTAAGGTCCGTCATATATAAGTGTAGGATAATCAGATAAATTCTCTTCAAGTTCGGTAAGCGACACGGCAAGTCCCGGTTCACTTACAACATTACTCAACCTATCGTCTATTGCCTTAGCCCACTGCTCCGGATTGTTATATTCAACAGCCGAATCATTTATAACCTGGGTCACCGTTTGAGCAGTTTCGCTTAATTTCTTTAGTTCTTCACGTTGCTTATCGGTAACAGTATTTTCACTCGTTATATTTTTAGAAACAGCCAGTGCGTAATTACCCACCTGAGACAAAAAACGGTAAATTGTAGATATATTGCTTTCCCCCATCGGCAGTTCGGAAAGCGCCGATTTTGCAAGCTCGGCTTCACTGAAAATCTCAGCCGACAGCGAGCTCATTTTCTTTGCAGACGACACATACACCGTCTTTTGCATTGCCAAACTTATACTGTTAAGGCTACTGTTTAATTGCTCAAATGCCCTTGTGTACTGATTTTCTATCATTGTATAATAATATTCACTTTTGTTTTTTTCTTTAATTGCAAATCCACCCACAACCAAAATTGCCGCGGATAACAATGATACAACTTTTACAACCGTTTGTTTTTTTACCATATAAACACTTCCCATACATTTATTTTTATCTTTTAACATTAAAATAAACAGTAAACTATTGATTTTTTAAAAACTTTGTGTTAATATTATGCTCGGTAAAGGCTGTGACGAAGACAGTAGCGTGTTTTG
>CAZVWG010000030.1:0-17230 GCA_964630675.1 uncultured Ruminococcus sp. | reverse complement strand
CGATGCGCACTATAAATGACGATACTGTAAGCGATTAAGTCAAAAGCCGCAGTTTAGCAAAAACTGCGGCTTTTTTTGTGATGCTTTAACATGTTTTTTCAAAGGTATTGACAAGATTTTTATTTATGTTATGGTCGAGGTACAATGGGACAAAAACCTATAATTGACAAAATGCGACCTACAATATATAATGCTTTACGGAGATTTTCTCCCAAAGGACTACCAAATAAGCGGAAAGCGGTTGTTCCCTCTTTTATTAAGAGGGTATAAGCCCTCTAATAAAATTAGGGGGTGATGCAATGGAATATTTTACAGTAATTACCCTTGTAATTATTTTGTTACTTATTTTAAGCATAAAAAAATAACCGCCGAGCGTCCAAACTAGCGGTTATCCATAACAGTTAGGGGACAACCGCTGACTGCGGTAGTCCTTTGTCTGTCTATATTATAACATATTAAATTTATTTGTCAATATTTTTTAGTTTTACAAAATCTGCGGCTTTTTGTAATGTTTTAACAAGTTTTGTCGAAAGGCTTGACGGTAATTTTTATTTATGTTAAAATAATTTTGCCAAACTAAAAAATATAAAATTAAATAATCTCACAAATGGGACTTTGTGCCCTTGTATCTATATATCAGAGATTTCAAAAAAATGTGAATTCCGAGGATATATGGATGTGAGAGCATTTTTATATTTTTTAGTTTGGCGACTATCGGAGTTTGCGTTTTTTGTGCGTCTGCTTCGGTGGGCGCACTTTTTGTTTTTTCGGCCGTTATAACAAAAATAATATTGTTATACAAAGGAGGGTGCTATATGCCTGATTACAAGCAGTTGTATTTAACGTTGCTTGACGGTGTCGAAAAAGCGATAAATTTGTTGATAGAAGCACAAAAATCTTGTGAAGAAATTTATGTTGATACCGATGAAACAGAAGAATATTAATACTAAAAAGCGTCGCAAAAATTTTGCGGCGCTTTTGTTTACAAATATTTTATTTTTTTGCATACTTTGTAAATTATTATATCTACAGCAATTATTTTTGAAAGGATTGTAGGTATGTCAAATATAATAAAGAAAGCATCAGGCGGGTGCCGCAGGCAGATTCAAACCTTGTACAAATCAAACTGTCAGAAGGCATACTATGTTGCAAAGTGTCTCTTAAGCAGTGAGGAGGAAGCGGCAAATGCCACGGCATACGCGTTTAATACTTCATTTGATATTATACGCGGTAACGTAATTGCTACCGAACAAGAGTTCACACAGCTTGTAATACGCCATACGGTAGATTTTTGTAAACGCAAGATACTTAAAACAAATTCAAAGGCTTTTAAATTACCGCAAGAACGAAATTTTTTGATTGCGGCAAATCCTGTGCCAAACGATTCAAAAGATATTCTCGGCGAAATATTATGTATTTTGCCGCCACTGCAACGTTTTATTTTCGTGTTGCATACGGTAGCGGAATATAACAGCGAGCAGATTGCAAACATATTTAAATTTGATGTAAAAACCGTTGAAATCGCACTCAACGCCGAGCAGAAGAACATTTGTAATATACTAAAAACACAAGAGGCTGAAAAGCAATCGTTTGAATATGCTCAACAACTGATTAAAGAAAATTTAACCAAAACTCAGGTTTCGGGTCTTGCCGATAAAAAGGTTGAAGATATCGTAGACCGTATATGCCTACCGATTGAAAAGAAGAAAAGAAATATCACTCTTATATGTACAGCATTGGTTTTGTGTCTTTGCATTATAGTTGGCGTTTGTTGCATATCGGGTAACTATAGCTATACAAGCACTACAGCAGGCGGCGAAAGCTCTGATGCTTCCGAATCAGACAGCGCCGAATCAGAAGAAGTCTACCTTGATACGTCTCTTACCTATTACGCCGATATTGTAATCCAAGATTACGGAACCGTTACAGTAAAGCTTGAACCTGACGACGCGCCAATTACCTGCGCTAATTTTGTTGATCTTGCAAATCAAGGCTTTTATGACGGTCTGACATTTCACAGAATTATCGAAGATTTTATGATGCAGGGCGGCGATCCTAACGGCGACGGAACCGGCGGTTCCGAGAATACTATAGTCGGCGAGTTTACTGACAACGGATATGATAACGAGCTTTCGCACACGCGCGGTGCTATATCAATGGCAAGATCAAGCGATTACGACAGCGCAAGCTCACAGTTTTTTATAGTTCACGAAGACAGCACCTACCTTGACGGTCAGTATGCGGTGTTTGGCTATGTTACCGATGGCTTAGATGTTGTAGATCAGATATGCGAAAGCGCAGAGCCTACCGACGATAACGGTACCATCACTGCGGCAGAGCAACCCATAATAACAGCCGTTTCTATAAGAACGGAATAAAATTAAAAGAGTGTCTGATTTTTTCAGACATTCTTTAAATTTTTGTTGCATTATCATTCTGATATGTTATAATGGGCATAAATAAAATTCCTGCAGGGTTTATCGTAAATTGACCGAAGAATAGCTTGCAGATAAATAATATTTTATCGTGAAAGGAAAATAATTATGCCAAAGGTATTCCCCGAACTTCAATCATCGCCCGTTATCAAGAGATATGAGGGTAATCCCGTTCTTTCTATGAAGGATATTCCCTATGAAGCCACCTGTATTTATAATGCGGGCATCACGAAATACAACGGAAAATACGTTATGGTATTCCGTAACGATGTGCGTACGCACGGCTACGGCACAATGCCGCTTTCTCGCATAGATCTAGGTCTTGCCACAAGTGACGACGGTATTCATTGGAGCGTAAGTGACAAGCCGTTTATTCCACAGTCGGCAATAGAAACCGACGAAATAGAGCGTATATATGACCCACGTCTTACAGTTATTGACGGTGTTTTACATATGTGCTTTGCCGTTGATACCCGTCACGGTGTTCACGGCGGTGTGGGCATAATTCACGACCTTGAGCGTTTGGAAATTATGAGTATTTCCGCGCCCGACAATCGCAATATGGTACTTTTCCCCGAAAAGATAAACGGACTCTATACCCGACTTGAACGTCCGTTCCCCGTATATTCACGCGGTGGCAGGGATCGTTTTGACATCTGGTTTGCGCAGTCGCCCGATTTAAAATTCTGGGGTAATAATAAATTGCTTTTAGGTGTAGAGCATGTGCCCTACGCTAACGATAAGATTGGTCCCGCCGCGCCACCTGTAAAGACCCAAAAGGGTTGGCTTACCACCTTCCATACGGTAGATATAGACGCGTCGCGCGGCAAAAACGGTTGGGAAGACAGTTGGAAAAAGCGTTACTGCGCAGGTATAATGCTGCTTGATCTCGAAGACCCGTCAAAAGTTATAGGTATGAGCAAGCTGCCGCTTATCGCCCCCGAAACCGATTACGAGGTTGACGAGGGTATGAGACAAAACGTTATATTCCCGGGCGGTATGATACTTGAAGACAGCGGTGAAGTAAAGATTTATTACGGCGCATCCGATACGGTAGAGTGCCTTGCCACTGCCGATGTAAACGACCTTATAAAGCTTTGTGTTGATAAAAAATAAGCGCAAAAAACCTCCGTGTACAATTTGCACGGAGGTTAAGTTTTTGGTTATTAGCCATTTACGTTGTAGTCAGCTGATAAAAGGTTCATAGCTTTAAAGAGCTTGTGCATTGCGATGAATGGACCTACAACTATGAATGAGCCGAGAACGCCCCATCCCCAGTATGTACCTGCGCCAATAGAATAAGAAATACCGCGGCGGGCAATTTCGTTACCGATACGGGCATAAATTCTATGCATCCAAACAATAGGAGCAATACCAAAAGTAAGCCAGCTAAACACAAAATAAAGCAGGCAATAGTGCATGGTCTTTTTGCCGTCATATCTTGAAGCGATGATATTGATGTCGCTTGAGATTGCAGACATTATAACAATCGGATAAATGCCGAAAGTTACAATTGACAGCAAAATGTACTTCAAAAGTCCTCTGTTGGTTTTGAGCTGTGTTACGGGAGCTACGGGGGCTTGGTTTACAGTTTCAGTTGTCATAAAAAGACCTCCTTAATAATTTGTTAACAATATATTAACATAATACTTTGGATTTGTCAATACACGTTGATATTTGACAGATTTTATGATAAAATCAAAACAAAGTTGGAGGTATAATATGAAACGTGTAAAGGAGTTAAAAAACAAGCTGATTTTGACTGCAGTCTTGGTTGTTTGGTTGCTTGTGTTTTGGTATTTAAGGTTACCGTGTTTATACCGATTTTTTCTGGGAATCGACTGCATTGGTTGTGGAATGTCACGGGCTTTCTTTTCGATATTAAAGCTTGATTTTGTCACTGCGTTTAATCATCACCCGATGTTTTGGTCAGTGCCAATAGTTTATTTATATTTTTTATTTGACGGTAAATTTTTCGGCAAAAAAGTTTTAGATTGCAGTATTCTTGTTATAATTGCGATAGGCTTTTTTATAAATTGGTTATCAAAATTATGGTAATGTTGTCAAAAAAGGATGTTTTTTGTTGACATGATTTTTGGTGTATGTTATAATTTTTATGGTATAAAAAATACAATAAATTTATAGAAGGGGGCAATTTTTATGTATTGTAAAAATTGTGGCGAACAGATGAATGACAATCAGGCTATATGCTTGAAATGTGGTGTAAAAACAGGCTCAGGAAACGGTTTTTGCGCTAATTGCGGAAAAGAAGTAGCACCCGAAGCAGAAGTTTGCCTTAATTGTGGTGTGGCCGTTAAAAAGGCAGGCGGCGACTTTGGAAAATATGATAAGATAACAATCGCTCTTGTTTGCTTCTTCTTGGGTGGTCTTGGCATTCACAACTTTATGCTTGGTGAAACCAAAAAAGGTATCGTAAGAATAGTTCTTTCTTTACTTTGCGGTATAGGTGGTATTATTGCCCTTATTGATTTCATCAAAATCCTTATGGATAAATATGAGGTTAATCCCGATAAGGCATTTTAATTAAAATTTCAGTAAAATCCCTACGGGCTCGTAGGGATTTTATTTTTCAGAGGTGTTTTTAATGTTTTGTCCGTATTGTGGAAAAGAAATAAACGACAAAGCCGATATATGCTTAGGTTGCGGTCGTTCCGTAAAAAATATAAAAAAACCCGTTGAGCAAGACTCTAACAGTTTTGGCTGGTGGTGGTTAGGATTTTTCTTCCCATTTATAGGATTTATACTTTGGCTTGTCTGGACTGGCAACACACCACTTCGCGCAAAGCGTGTCGGTTGGGGCGCTTTGGTGGGAGCTATTGTGTTAGTGGCATTGGTAATACTCGTGTTTATTATAACAATAATTTTTACTGTTGCCGTTGGTGTTAGTATAGCTGAGTATATGTACATATAGTGTGTAAGGTTTTTATTCAGAAAATGAATAAAAACCTTATTTTTTGTTTACACATCTGAAAAAACTTGGTATAATTATAAAAATACATCGTGGAGGGTATATTATGCGCATTATATTCGTCCGTCACGGACACCCGAATTATAAAGACGATTGTCTTACCGAGCTTGGTCATCCTCAGGCAGAGGCGGCGGCAGAGCGTTTAAAGGACGAGAAGATAGATAAAATATTTTCTTCCTCTTGTGGCCGTGCGGTAGAAACCGCCGAGCATATAGCGGCAAGACACAATCTTATGATAACACAGCTTGACTTTATGCGTGAAATCAGATGGGGCGTAAAGGATACAGAGGATTTTGTTCATCCGTGGACACTTGCTGACAGTTGGGTTGAAAAAGGCAAGGACATTATGAATCCCGACTGGCAAAACGACCCCGAATACAAAGGCGTAACGTTAGCAAGTGATTATAACAAGCTTTCCCAAGAATTTGATAAATGGCTTGAGGACTTGGGTCTTGTGCGCGAGGGGAAATATTACCGCGTAACAAAGGAAAGCAACGATACGGTAATGATGGTAAGTCATGCGGGCGCGTCAAGCGTGGCGCTGTCACATATTTTTAATATACCGTTCTTATACACCTGCCGTACTATTAGGTGTGATTATACCGCAATAACAATTGTGAATTTTGGTGGCAAAGAGGGAGAGCTTACAGCACCGCGTTTTGTACTTGTGAACGATGCGCGCCATATAAAAGGTATTACCACAGAAAATGTTTTTGGCAGATAAGGAGAACCAAAATTGCTTGATAAAAATGCTAAATGGATATGGATTAACAACGCGCCACAGCAAAACGAATATGCAGTTTTTGAGGGAAAATTTAATTTTGACGGCGCCAAGGCCACCTTTACCGTGTGCGCAGAAATGGATTATGTTTTGCATGTAAATGGTCGCCTTGCAGGTTTTGGTCAGTATGCAGGTTACCCGTTTGAAAAATATTATGACGAACTTGATATAACAGACCTTTGTGTAAATGGCGAAAATACATTTACTCTGACAGCAAGATATGAGGGTGTTCGTACGCATATTCATATTGTGGATAAAGCGGGTGTTATTTACACTCTTAGCGTTGATGATAAAACCGTAGCTTACAGTCACGAGAGCACTCTGGGTGGTTATGATAATCGATATATTCAAAACACCAAAACCTTGCTTTCAGGACAGTTGGGTTTTGGTAGCGATATGCGTGTGGGCGACTATATTTGCGATATTCCTTGTGTCGAGGTTGATATGACATATAATATTAAACCACGCCCTGTAAAGAAAACCATACCGCTTGAGTTTGCCGAGGGTAAACTTATTGATAAGCAAAAAAATCTTTATGACGTAGGTCGCGAAACCGCGGGTTATTTGCGTGTTAAATTTAAAGCAAATAAAGCCGGAAAAGCCAAAATCGCTTACGGTCAACATATTGTTGATGGTGGTGTGCGTTATGCTATTTGGGGCAGGGAATTTGCTTTTAATTTTGAAATGCCTGAAGGCGAACACGAATTTTGCCAATATTTTGTTAGAATGTCGGGTCGATACATACAAGCGTTTTTGGATGAAGGCATAGAAATTATATCTGTTGGAATAATGCCATATATTTATCCTGTTAACGAGTTGGAGTTTAAACTTGACAATGCTCTTGACCAAAAAATTTACGATGTTTGTGTAAGAACACTCAGACTTTGTATGAATATGCATTATGAGGATACTCCTTGGCGTGAACAGGCTCTTTATGTGCTTGATTCCCGCAACCAAATGCTTTGTGGGTATTATGCTTTTGGGGAAACCGAATTTCCCAAAGCTAACCTTGAACTTATTGCAAAAGGGGCACGTCCTGACGGGTTCTTGGAGCTTACGTACCCCTCGGTTGACGGACCTGCAATTCCGTTTTTCTCGGTAATGTATCCTGTTGAGGTTTATGAATATATTAAGTATACGGGCGATAAATCTATTTTAGAAAGCGCAATGCCCACCATGCTTAAGATAATGAATAACTTTAAAGAAAGATTGGAAGAAAACAACCTCATTCGTCAGTTTGATGCGCCTTACTGGAATTTTTATGAGTGGACCGACGGTAGTCACGATGCAATACCCGGTCAACACCACTACGAATTCAAAGATTGTTATCACTTAATCCTTAACTGCGCGTTTGTTTATTCGGGTAAAATGTTTAAAGAGTTGTGCGATATGGCAGGGGTGGAGTTTGAGTGCGATTTTGAAAGTATTAAAACGTCAATCAAAAAAGAGTTTTTTGACGAAACCGACGGTAATTTTATACTTCGTACCGATGACCGCAGTTATAAATCACAACTGGGTAATTCCTTTGCCTTGCTTATAGGCCTTGGTGATGAGCGAACGGTAAAAGCAATTAAGGAAGATAAAAATCTTTTAGAAACGTCACTTTCTATGCTCATTTATAAGTACGAGGCACTACTTGCTGCAAACCCGTGCGATAAAGAATTTATATTAAATGAAATTCGCGAACTTTACGGATATATGCTAGACCAGGGTGCAACGACGTTTTGGGAGACCATAAAGGGCGATGCCGATTTTGGTGGTGCAGGTAGCCTTTGCCACGGCTGGAGCGCACTACCGACATATTATTATCACTTGTTTAATAATAAAAACTAAAAACAAGGTCGAGTAACACGGCTATATCTCATATAGGTTCATAAAATTTGTGAAGTCGAAAGAAAAAGAGAAATTAATAATACATAAAGAAAAGACACTGCTTTTGTTGAATTTCAAAGCAGTGTCTAGTGTTTTTATTTAATTGAGCGTAGCCCTAATGGGATAGGGATAGCTTTAGCGGTAGAAGGATTTGCGTTATGAATTATGCATTATAGCAGTTCTATTCCTGCAACTTTACACTTTTTAATTTCTTCTTCGGGCCAAACAGATGCGTGAACCTCGCCAATATGTGCTTTTTGAAGCAGTTGCATACAAAGCCTTGACTGACCGATACCACCGCCAATGGTAAGCGGTAGCTCGCCGTTTACAAGTGACTTGTGGAAGGGTAGTTCCAATCGGTCAAGCTTGCCTTCAGCGGCGAGTTGTTTTAAAAGTGTTTCGCGGTCTACGCGAATACCCATACTCGAAAGCTCAAGCGCGCTATCTAATACACGGTTATATACAAGCAGGTCGCCGTTAAGTGACCAATCGTCATAGTCGGGGGCTCTGCCATCGTGCTTTTCGCCGTTTGAAAGCTTATCGCCTATCTGCATAAGGAATACTGCGCCGTATTCTTTGGCAATGGCATTTTCGCGCTCTTTTGATGAAAGGGTGGGGTATTTGTCAAGCAGCTCTTGTGTTGTTATAAATTTGATTTCACGGGGCAGGTAGTTTTGAAGCTCGGGGTGTCTGCGCTCAACAAAGTCAGCCGTCAGCAGTATTGCGGCATAAATGCGCTTTACGGTATCTTGCAAAAATTCTACCGTGCGGTCGCTGTTGTCGATTACCTTTTCCCAGTCCCACTGGTCAACATAAAGCGAGTGGATATTATCGCACACTTCGTCACGGCGGATGGCATTCATATCGGTGTAAAGACCCGTATGAAGTTCAAATCCGTATTTGCCAAGCGCCATACGCTTCCACTTTGCAAGTGAGTGAACAACCTCGACAACCTCACCAGACTGCAAAATGTCAAATGATACAGGTCGCTCAACGCCGTTAAGGTCATCATTTAAGCCGCTGCCACGCTTTACAAAGAGAGGCGCTGATACGCGGCGAAGATTCAGCGCATCGCAAAGATGCTCCTCGAATTTGTGACGCAAAGAACGGATGATACCTTGCGTTTGCAGTACGTCTAATTTTGATTTATACATAAAATCACGTCCAATTAAGAAATGGTACCAACTGTACGGGGGTAGAGAATAACGTCGCGGATATTCTGAACACCCGTAACGTACATAATAATTCTTTCAAGTCCCAGACCGAAGCCGCTATGCGGAACAGAGCCGAATTTACGAAGTGAAATATAGTCGGTGTAATCGTCTATATTCATACCGCGAATGTTCATAGCCTCAAGCAGCTTGTCAAGGTCGGCTTCACGCTCGCTGCAACCGATGATTTCGCCAACCGTTGGAACAAGCAGGTCGGTTGCGGCAACTGTTTTGCCGTCGGCGTTTTGCTTCATATAGAAAGATTTAATTTCCTTAGGATAGTTGGTAAGGAATACGGGACGCTTGCAAATTTCTTCCGCAATGTAACGCTCGTGTTCGGTCATAAGGTCACAGCCCCACTCAACAGGGTACTGGAACTCTTTGCCGCTAGCCTTTAGCGCTTCAATCGCTTCGGTGTAGGTCATAACGGCAAAATCGTTTGCTACAACGCTTTCGAGTTTTTCGATAAGGCCCTTTTCAAAATGCGCGTTAAAGAACTTAAGCTCCTCAGGGCATTTTTGTAAAACGGTGTTAATTATATGCTTGATAAGGTCTTCTGCAATTTCGATAATATCAGGCAATTCTGCAAAAGCGACCTCGGGTTCAACATGCCAGAACTCTGCAACGTGGCGTGGAGTATTGCTCTTTTCAGCGCGGAAGGATGGACCAAAGGTATATATCTTACCAAGCGCCATCGCGGCAACCTCGCCCTCTAACTGACCCGAAACCGAAAGTGCTGCGCGGCGACCGAAAAAGTCAGCGGCATCAGCTTCTTCCTCGGTTTTAAAACCGTGGTCAAAGGGAAGGGTTGTTACCTTAAACATTTCGCCTGCGCCCTCACAGTCGCTACCTGTGATAAGGGGTGTATGAATGTATGTGTAATGACGATCCTGAAAAAATTCGTGAATACAAGCCGAAATTACCGAGCGCACGCGAAGTACGGCGTTGAATGTGTTTGTGCGCACGCGAAGTGCAGGAATAGTGCGCAGGTATTCAAGTGTGTGGCGCTTTTTCTGCAAGGGATATTCAGGCGGGCATACGCCGAGAACGGTTATGTTTTCAGCGTTGATTTCTACAGAATCCTCTGCTACTACAGATTTTACAACCTTGCCTTCGACCTTAAGCGAGGTGCCAAGCTTCATAAACTCGGCAATATCGCTCATAACCGCCTTATCAATTACGATTTGTAGATGCTTTAATGTTGTACCGTCGTTAAGCTCTAAAAACGCCATATTTTTAGAGTCGCGTGAGGTACGAACCCAGCCGCAAACGGTAACCGATTGGTCAACATAGTCGCCCTTCATAATGTCAATAATGTCGATGTGTTTCATTTTTATCACTCCGTATATTAGTTTACTAAAATAAAATAAGCGCTATTCATCCTCTGAAAAATCAGGGACGAATAGCGCATTAAAATACTACTCGCGGTGCCACCCGTATTACCTATGAAACATAGGTCACTCACAGCTAAAACTGTTATCGGCTTTAACGTGCCGCCCACGGCGCCCCTACTAAGTGTTTGACGGTTATCAAATTAACTTTTGGGTTTGCAGCTCCAAAGTGTTCTTCGCGGTATGCGTATGGCGGCATTTACACTGTCTGCCACTCACTAAGCACCGTTTATACCGTTACTTTTCTTCATCATAGCTTTTGAAATATATTGGGATTATATCACCTAAAAGAAAATTTGTCAAGAAATTGTTAGTCAATAACCTCAATAACCATACCGTCGGTAATATCGGCGGTGGGGACGAATAATTTGGGAATATTCATCATACTGTCAAATTCGCCTGACATTTCTTTGCCGTTTACCACAAATTTACGATTGTTGCTATTCTTGTTTTGATATTTAATGGTTATGGGGTGACCCTTAACAATAACGTCAATAGAAGCATTGGTGGTAGGCATATAGCCTGCAGTCTGAATAACAAGACCGTCGAGTGTCGGGCATACGCCAAAACCAAATTTAACAAGGTTTTTAATAAACACTGTGCCACTGCCTGTATACCAATCGGCAAAGGACTGACCGTCAATACAAAGCTCTTCGTTTCTGAAATATGAGTTGGGCATTGCAAACGGTGATTTAGAACAATCCTCGTGTGAAAGCACGGTGCCAAGCTCAAACTGGCGCCAAGCCTCCTGCGGCTCGCCCATTAAGAACAGGGCAGATACTGCAAACATTGTAGCGTGAACATAGGTGCCCGCATTTTCGTAGGTGCCTGCAGAAATATTGGCAATACGGCCTACATACTTATGCATATCAAGCGGGAACGCTTTATCAAAGGTCATAATACCGTATTTTGAATCAAGACCGATAAATGCTTGCATAACAACATCTTTTGTAGAGGGGTCATTCTTTATCATGCCCGAATTTGCCCAGAAAGAGTTGGCAGTAGAGCTGTAGCGTGAAAGACCGTCGGGGTCACACCAAGAACCAATCTTATACGAACGATTATCGCCCCAGCCGTGCATTATGCGGCGTTCACCCTTGTCGTTAACGTCAATCGCGTATTTGGTAAGACCGTTTTTAAGAGTTTCGGCAAAAGCCTTGTATTCTGCTATCTTATCATCGTGGTCGCCTACGTGCGCCAAAATATCGCAGATTTCACCGCAGTTTTGATAAAGCTGAAGCGAACACATTACGCTGACACCTGTGCCGTATTCTTTTGATTTATCGGCGGTTTTACCAAGACCGTCAAGCGCGTCGTTCCAGTCGCCATACAGCGAATGTAAGCAACCTGTTTCCTCATCGATATTACTGCAAAGGAAGTCCATAATTTTTATCACATGGTCAAGTACTGTGTCAACAATTTTGCTCTTTGCTACTATGCGTGAGTTGTCATCAGCCGCAACATAATAACCGCATTTTTCATCTAAAATTGCCCAATCGTTTGTGTAAGCAAGATATGTGTGAAGGGTAGTGATAATCCAAACACCCTGATCAATAAACTTGCGAAGGTCAAACTGCGGCATATAGTCGTCGCTTTCCTGATTAGAAAACTGACGTGGCGGTCTGCCGTCTTCAAGTATGTGGTTAAGCGCGTTTACAAACTGAGCGCGGCTTTCTTCCGGTTGCCAGATAAGTGACGATTCAAGCTGCTGCATAACATCTCTCACGCCCATCATAGGTCCAAAGTAGTTTTTGCCCAGCGCACAGAAAGAAATTTGTTTTTGAATGTTGCGAACAAATTTGTTAAGCACTTTAGCGTTAAGACTGCCATTGTAATCTGCAAAATGTGTTTGCATTGTTGCAAATTTAGAAAGCGCAAGCTCTTCATCAGCGGCAAGCACGGTGTCAATTTTTTCTATGTCGGGCTTGTGCTCAATTACGGCTTCAGCTTCTTCGGTTGTGTGGAAGTATTGTAGCTCATACTCGCGGCGAACTGTTTCGCCCGCACCCAAAGTATAGTGAGCGCTGTCAGCGCAAACAGGAACATCAACCGAGTTTGCGGCATCAGACTGATTGCTGAATATACCTGTCTTAAGGCTGGCGGCGTTGGTCATAAGTCTGCCTACGGGGCCGAGCACCGCTGATTTTTGAGCGGTAAGATATTCGGTATCGGGCTCTTTTCCAAACGCTGCACGTGACACAGTCATACTGTCACCGTAAGAACGAAGCAGATAGTTGCCGTTTTGGTAGCGTTTAGCAAAACGGTTCATTATGTCGTAAACACCGCCGTTATTACGGTAAAAGAGCCAAGCATCCATACAAGACATCATATAAATGTTTTGCGGCTTGTCGCTTTTGTTAATAGCGGCAAATGAAAAATGAATGTGTTTATCCATGCTTGCGTGAACGCGTACTGCAAATGTAACATCGGGCGTATCGGCTATGTAGTAAGCGTATCTGAAGGAATAAACCACATAACGCTTAATATCAATATTTTCAAACAACTGACGGTGACACTCAAAAAGTGATACGGGGAAATATTTGCCGCTTTGCTGTTTTATACCGCCCATAAAAGCTATTGAAGCATCTTCAAAGTTGTTAAGCTCTCTGAAGATGGTAAAGGTTGACTCGTAAGCGTCAATATGACCGCTGCTGCGCGCCCAAACTACAAGTCCGTTAGCGTCATACGCAAAGCGTGACACACCGTATTCACGCTCGCAACACAAAATCTGATTTTCATTAAGATAAAATGTGCTTTGCGGCAGGCTGTTGTCTGCGCTTGCCTTAAAATCATTTATCTGCTGCATAAGGTTTTTAAGCTGGTTTTCAAATCTCATAATACCGCACCTCTAAGGTAAATTATTTCAAAATTAATTTAACATAAAACAGTTGTGATTTCAAGGCAAATTACAGTTTACAAACAGAAATTTTCGTATTATAATCGAAATATCACAAGTAAAGAGGTGGGTTTTGTGATTTTAGCGGAAAACAGAGTGCCTTTTGGCGCGATATATGTACCTGAAGATGATTTTGAAGATTATAGATCTCAGGCTTGGTTTATAGCGACACAATTGCGATATTATCTTGCCAGAATTACTTTGGCGCCTTTTGAAATTAAAGTAAGTGACGGCGAAAAAGGAATATATGTAAGCCGTGACGATTTGTATGCCGATGATGAATTTTCCATAGACAGCAAAAACGGTAGCGTTTATATCAAAGGTGGAAAACGCGGAGTTATCTACGGAGGATATGAGCTGCTTGAAATTTTAGGCTGTCGCTTTTTTACACCCGATTGTGAAAAAATACCTACACTTACAAAGCTTGAGTTAAATGATATAAACAAACGCGAAAAGCCGGTTTTTGAATTTCGTGACACAGATTACGGCAGTATAAAGCGCTATTCTAAATTTGCGACAATGTGCCGTATTAACGGCAGATGGAACGATATACCCGAAATGCTCGGCGGCAGTATAAAATATGCGCTCGGCGCGCACAGCTTTGCACGACTGGTGCCTCACGAAGAGTATCGGGATGCTCATCCCGAATATTTTTCGTTTTATAACGGACGACGTCAGTCAATAAAGGATGACCATTGGCAGCTGTGTCTAACAAATTCAGACCTTGTGGACATAGTGGTAGAGAATGCCCGAAAAATCTTAAAAGAGAATCCTGACAAAAAAATACTGTCAATTTCACAAAACGATAATCCGTACAGCTGCCAGTGTGAAAAATGTCTTGAATCCGATAAGGAAGAGGGCTCGCCCGTTGGTACACTTATAAAATTTGTAAACCGCGTAGCCGAGATTTTGGAGCCTGAGTTTCCTGATGTTACATTTGATATACTTGCATACCATTATACAAGACCCGCATCAAAGAAAACGCAAACACGACACAATGTTTGCGTACGCCTTTGCGCAAGCACCACCTGTTTTGCACATCCTTATGACAAATGCGATGACCGCAGTCGCGCGGTCAAGCACCCAAATGGAAAAACAAGCTTGTTTATAGAGGACCTTATAGAATGGAGCAAGGTTTGCAACCGTCTTTATGTATGGGATTACACCTCTAATTTTCCGCTTTATCCAATGCCTTTTCCGAACTGGCGTGTTTTACAGCCCAATCTAAAAACGCTTGCAAAATATAATGTCAAGGGTGTATTTGAAGAGGCTAACTGCGCGGCAAACGGCGGCGTTGATTTTAACGAGCTTCGTACATATTTACTTTCAAAGCTTATGTGGAATCCCGATTGTGATATTGAAACACACCGAAAAGACTTTATGGAATATTATTACGGCGATGCGGCGCAGTATTTAGACCAATATCTTAATATGCAAAGCGATTTTGTTGAGCGTGAAAATTACCATCTTTATATACAGGAGATAAAAAGACCGCCGTATCTTGAGAACCGATGGTTAGAAAAATATAACAAGTTATTTGATAAAGCGGAGTCAGCGGTGGTAGGAGACGGAATTCGTCTAATGCGCGTACAGAAGGCACGACTTTCTATTCGTTTTGCTGATGTATATTGGAATGAGGTAATAGGCAAAAATTATAATGCCGAAAAGATAAATCAATTCTTCACTGACCTGCGTGCTCACAATATTTCACGACTTGATGAGTGGTCTAATATTGAACGCACCTATCGTGCTTGGGTGGATGGAATGGCACGCGGAGTATTTTATACTATGCCCTACCGTTATGACAGCGAAAGTGTGCTTTAAAAATATCGGCATATAATTTGTGTCTGTTGCCTTGACAAAGCATATGATATATTGTAAAATAACAAAAACTGAATATTCTTCGGGGCGGGGTGAAATTCCCCACCGGCAGTTAAAGCCTGCGAGCCTTTTTTGGTTGATTTGGTGAAATTCCAAAGCCGACGGTACAGTCCGGATGGTAGAAGAAAAAATTTATACTATGAAATTTTACGCCCCCACATATTTGTGGGGGCTTTTCTTTTTAAAACGAAGTCTCATCTCTAATGTTACATTTGAGATTCTTCGCGATTACCGTCGCTCTGAATGACAAATGGGTATAGGCGCTTCCTCTGTGTGTCATTCAGAGCGAAGCGAAGAATCTTAAAGACTGAATTATTTATACTACTAATAAACGAAAAGAAGTTGTTTATATGAATAAAAAAACAAATTTAAAAAAATTATCGGTCACGGCGATGTTATGCGCGCTGGCATATATATGTATGTTTGTTTTTAAATTTAAGGTTAGTTTTCTAACCTTTGATCTTAAAGACGCGATACTTACGGTTATTGCCTTTTTATACGGTCCCGTTTACGCGGTTGCATCTTCAGTTTTGGTTGCCGCAATAGAATTTTTATCGGTAAGCGATACAGGGGTATACGGCTTTATTATGAATGCGGTATCAAGCGCTGTGTTTACCGCTACCTGCGGCACAATCTATAAATACCGCCGTACTCTTACGGGCGCGGTTTTTGGCAGCATAGCGGCAGTGCTTTCTATGACTGCAGTTATGCTTGTTGCCAATATATTTATAACGCCGTTTTATATGGGTGTGGCGCGTGATGAAGTAGCGGCAATGATACCTTCTCTGCTATTGCCGTTTAATTTAATAAAAGGTATTGTAAATGCCGCAATCACAATGATAATTTATAAACCCATAACCTCTGCACTAAAAAAGGTCGGGCTGTCGGCTGGCGGTTCGCAAAAAACCGATATTAAAAAATTTATTCCTTTAGTAACGGTTGCTTTAGTGTTGCTTGCGATTGCTATAATGGTAATTTTGTTCGTATTGCACGGTGAATTTCGAATTTTGTCTTAATTTGCTATTGACAAATTTAAATAACAGTAGTAAAATACTACACAACAAGTAAATATATAGTCCTTATCAAGAGTGACGGAGGGTACAGGCCCTGTGAAGTCCGGCAACCTGATTTTAATTAAGGTGCCAAATCCTGCGGATTATCCGAAAGATAAGATTTGTAAAAGCCGTTTATCTTTTGGTAAGCGGCTTTAATTTTTGTAGAATATGGGGGAATATGTAGTATGAAAAAATTGTTTACTTCTGAATCGGTAAACGAAGGTCATCCCGATAAAGTATGCGACCAGATTTCTGACGCAATACTTGACGCAATGCTTATGCAGGACAAGCAGTCTCGTGTAGCGTGCGAAACCTTTTGCACCACCGACATTGTAAATGTAATGGGAGAAATTACCACTAACGCAAATGTTGATATAGAGGCGGTGGTTCGTGAGGTTTTATGCGATATAGGTTATGACAGCAAGGAAGAAGCCTGCTTTGACGGTAAGACCTGCAAGGTTGTAGTAAACCTTGATAAGCAGTCACCCGACATTGCCATGGGTGTTGACAATTCGCTTGAGCTTAAAGACGGCGAAGACGATAAATACAATCAGCACGGCGCGGGCGACCAGGGTATGATGTTTGGCTACGCTTGTGACGAAACACCCGAGCTTATGCCACTTGCCATTTCTTTGGCGCACAAAATGTCATATAAATTGACTACTGTTCGTAAATCGGGTGAGCTTACATATCTTCGTCCCGACGGTAAGACACAGGTT
>CAZVWG010000029.1:0-17803 GCA_964630675.1 uncultured Ruminococcus sp. | reverse complement strand
CCATACCAACAGCAGCAGATATAATATCACAACTGATATACGGCAGACCTAAAAACTCAAAATAGCCAGCCATTGTACCGTCTTCGCAATTAGTGCCGTGAACTATTGGGAAAGCCAAGTCAACTGCCACATCGGGTGTCTTTTTAAATTTCTTTTGGTCGAGATAATGCATTAAAACAGCGTCTTTTTGTTTAATAAAAGTAACGCGCTTCGCAGTTTTAAAAAGCTCCGATAAATCTCGATAATTTTCAATTTCAAAAAGATTGTCACCCGTGTACATTTCGCCGTCTTTTGCTACATAAACGGGGGTCACATCATACTTTTCGCGATTTATTGCGCGCATTGCCTGAACTGCCGAAATAATCGAAACCTCGTGCTCAACACTGCGGCAACCAAAAAATACTGCAATATTTGTTTTCATAATAAAAACCTCTAATCTTAATTAAGATAATTGTCGGGTAAATCGTTTTCCCAAAGAACAACGCTCTCTTTATTTAGCATAGGAGTATAAATTTCTGTTGCTTCCTTAAAGCTTGAAACCACATAAACATTATTCTTATCGAAATCAGTAGTATTTATCGCATCTATCATCGGCTTTGAACGATTCTGACCTACAAGTATTATTACATCGGCATATTTTGTAGCCTCAAGGCCCAAAGCATAGTTGCAATCATATTCGCGATCGCCAAGCTCTATAAGACCCGGTGTCACCAAAATTTTGCGCTTGCCCGCAAATGAGCCAAGCACTCTGACCGCCTCTAAACAACCCTCTGGATTAGAGTTATAAGCATCGTCTATGAGCAGTGAACCGTTTGTATAAGATTTAAGCTCAAGTCGGTGTTCGGTAGGCTTTAGCGAGCCAATTGCAAATTTAATATCATTTACATCAACACCCAATATATGTGCCATAGCGGCCGCCGCCAGAATATCACTTACCGAATGAATACCTAAAAGGCGCGTGCTAA
Source organism: uncultured Ruminococcus sp. (assembly GCA_964630675.1). GTDB lineage: Bacteria > Bacillota > Clostridia > Oscillospirales > Acutalibacteraceae > UBA737. The sequence goes on along the minus strand of CAZVWG010000029.1, from coordinate 16,838 downwards.
CTGTAACCTCTGTGTTATCAAGATATAAATCAAAGGTGGTTCCGTCTTCGCTACAAGTAATGTTTTGAGCCGCATATTTTGTACCATTACCAAAATACACAACATCATCGCGTTTATCCTTGCGGGAATTAATTCCCTCGCTGTCAAGATTTGCAAGTGTTATGCCGCCTTTTTTTGTTACCGCATCCGCTAACTCAAACTTGGTTTTGAAAACATTGTCAACCGATTTAAAGGTTTCGAGATGTTGCTCGCCGACTGAGGTTATAATTGCGTAATCAGGACTCGATATATCACATATCTCTTTTATATCACCCACGTTTTTAGCGCCCATTTCGCAAACAAACACCTGTGTCTGAGGTTTTATACTGCCGCGCACGGTACGCACGACACCCATAGGCGTGTTAAAGCTTTGCGGAGTGCACACGGTATTAAACTTTTCACTTAAAATACGGTTAAGTATAAATTTGGTCGTAGTTTTACCGTAACTACCCGTAATACCAATTACGATTAAATTTTTATGTGATTTCAAAATCTTTTTAGCATCGTTAATGTACCACCTTGCTATTGCTTTTTCTATCGGATAGGTTACTGCCCACACAACAAATACCAAAATTGGAGACATTACCGACAAAAGCATACATACCGTTCGGCATACATTGCCCAAAATCGTATGCGGAGTAAAAGCATAGGCTATTATCAAAGCTCCCAAAATCAAAATTGCCGCAATATAAAGTCTTTTTATGCGCGCTGTAAACACAAGTTTTTTGATTGATTTTTTATACGCCTTAATGTTTGAATCAATCTCTATCAAAAGAAGGCAAACGCAAAGTATAAGAAGCAATATATTGCCGCCTTGCAACACAGTAACCGTAATTCCGCAATACATCATTGCGCTAAGAACAAGTTCTAATGTGTAAGAGCTGCTTAACCATTTAAAATATCTTGACGGAAAATATGAATTTTGTTGCAACATTTGTAATTGTTTATAAAGCGAAAATATTCCGCTTGCCGCAACCAGCAGTAATGCGATAAAAATAGTATATGGCATAAATTAACCTCAATTTATTTAATAAAACTTCGTAAAATAGCATGCGCCTCATAAGGCTTTTCACAAAAAGAAAAATGTCCCGTGCCCTTTATTACACAAAGTCCCGAATCGGAAATAAGTCTTTCTATGGTTTTTGCATCTTCGAGCGGTGTTGCCGTGTCATTTTCACCCCATATAAGCAATGTGGGACATTTGATATTCGGGAGTATATCGCGAATATCGGTATTAACCAATTTCACCAAGGTTTTACGAAGCACCTCGGGAGCGGCATTATAATCAGCCGAGCCGTAATGTGCGCGGGCTTTGTTTAGCAATCCTTCGGTATATTTTTTCAGAATCGGCAACGTCAAAACTTTTTTAATGATTTTAAAATTGCGCGCGCGCATTTTTTGCTTAAAGCTTTTTTTAGGTATTAGTCCTGCCGCGTCAAGCAACACTATTTGCGGCGGATTTAATCTGCCGTCGGCAACAAGCTTCATCGTTACCCTACCGCCGTGTGAATGACCAATCATAATAGGATTATCTAAACCCATAGCCTTTACAAAATCTATAACAAAATCGCAGTAATCGTCAACATCCCACGGTTCTGCCATAGTTTCACTATTTCCGCAGCCCGGAAAATTCACAGCATAAAGCTTGCATCTGTCTGAGAGCGCTGACGCAATTCCCTTATAAGTATCAAACGACGCTCCCCATCCGTGAAGCAACAGTACAGGTATCTTGCCCTCGCCCCAGATTTGATATTCAGTTTTAAGTCCCTTGATTTCGGTAAACAAAAAACCACCTCATTATGTTTTGACATACAAATTCATTATATTATACCATTTATTTTTATATATTACAATAGCATTTTTTATGTATAAATGGCTAAAATATTTTTGGTGGTTTATTATGGATATAAAAAGAAATTTAAAGACAGCTTCATTTGGAATCGCCGTGGGGCTTGTAAACGGTGTATTTGGAGCAGGCGGCGGTATGCTTGCAGTCCCACTGCTTAAAAAAAGCGGTCTTGATCAAAAGCAAGCCCACGCAAACGCGGTTGCTGTAATATTGCCGATAACCGCTGTCAGCGCGGTACTTTATCTTATAAACGGCAACGTTTCGCTTAGCGATAGTTTTGCATATATTCCAACAGGTCTTATCGGCTCGGTTATTGCTACCTTTTTGCTCAAAAAATTTTCCAATAAACTTTTGCAAAAAATATTCGCCGTATTTATGATCTATGCAGGCGTGCGCCTGCTGATGAAGTGACTGTCGGCGCCCTTTTAGCAGGGCTTTTTTCGGGAATAATCGGCGGTATGGGTTTGGGCGGCGGAGCTGTGCTTATAATTTACCTTACCGTTTTCCAAAACGTTGAACAGTTAAAGGCACAGGGTATAAATTTACTTTTCTTTATACCCATAGCCTTAACGGCAGTTATGATCTACGCCTTTAAAAAGCAAATAAAATGGAACGTCACTTTGCCCATTGCCATAGGCGGAATTTTGGGCGCTGTAGGTGGCTTTTATCTCACGGATTTTATAGGCGGTAATTTTACCTCTAAATTATTTGGTGGTTTTTTAATATTGCTGGGAATAAAAGAAATTTTTTCCAAAACCTAAAAAGACTCTTGAAAGCGCCCCGTCGCCGTGCTATAATAAGGACGAATAAATGTTCGGCGAGGTGTTTTTATGGAAAAAGCTCCGCTTACCGCAAAGCAAGAGGCGGTTTACAATTTTCTTGTCAAAAAAATGCAAAACGGTATCCCACCCAGCGTGCGTGAAATTTGCGCCGCAACCGGTATAAAATCAACCTCCACCGTGCACGCAATACTTGGCGTGTTGGAGGAACGGGGTTATATTTTGCGAGATGCAAAATATAGTCGTGCGATTCGTCTTGAAAATAATTTTGACGCTTCTATGGTTCCTCTTGTTGGTCGCGTCACCGCAGGTCAACCCATTCTTGCGGTTGAACAAATCGAGGATTATATACCCTATCCCACTAAAGATGCAGAGGGTCTTTTTGCCCTAAAGGTTGTGGGACTTAGTATGCGCGATGCGGGTATACTTGACGGTGATATCGTAATTGCTGATAAAAACGCACCCTGTCACAGCGGCGATATAATTATTGGTATGGACAACGACGAAGCCACCGTTAAACGCTTACTTATAAAAGGCAATCGCGTGGTTTTTATGCCCGAAAATCCCGATTTTTTACCCATATACCCTGAAAAACCAATGGTGCTCGGTAAAGTAATCGGTAGTTTCAGAAAGTATTAAGAATTATGAAAAATGTAGAAATATTTACCGATGGTGCCTGCTCAGGCAATCCGGGACCTGGTGGTTGGGGCGCGGTACTGCGTTATAACGGACACGAAAAGGAACTCTCGGGCGGAGAAAAAAGCACCACAAACAACCGTATGGAGCTAACCGCAGTAATAAAGGCTCTTGAACAGTTAAAAGAACCCTGCAAGGTGCTGCTTACCACCGATTCAAAATATGTGTCCGATGGTATAAATCAAGGTTGGGCGTCCTCGTGGCAACAAAACGGCTGGCGCAAAGCCGACAAAAAACCCGCGCTTAACCCAGATTTGTGGGAAAAGCTTTTGAATCTATTGAAAATTCACGATGTCACGATCATTTGGGTAAAGGGTCACGCAGGTCATCCCGAAAACGAGCGATGTGATGAATTGGCGGTTGCCTACTATAAAAACCTGCAAAAAGCATAAGGAGAACCAATATGGCAGTAAGACTAAACGATAATAAAGAAATTGTAAAAATCATAAAAAGAGGTCTTAAAGAAAAGGACGGATACTGTCCCTGCCGCGTCGAAAAATTGCCCAAATTCAAATGTATCTGCGAAGAGTTTAAAGCGCAAATCGCCGATCCCGATTTTGAGGGCTACTGCCATTGTATGTTATATTATAAATCTAAAGACTGATATAAAGGAGACTCAACATATGTCCGTTAAAAAGCTTAACACTTCAAACTTTGATGCCGAGATTGCAAACGGCACATCTCTCATAGATTTTTATGCCGACTGGTGCGGACCCTGTAAAATGATTGCACCCATTGTGGAAGAAATTGCCGCCGCGCGCCCTGATATAACGGTGGGCAAAATAAACGTTGACGAAAGTTCCCAGCTTGCCGTCAGATTTGGTGTAGCAAGTATTCCTACATTGATAATATTTAAAGACGGCGCAGAAGTTAATAGAATTGTAGGCTACCGACCAAAAGAAAATATAATTGATATGCTTTAAAAAACAAATAACCGTTATTATTCCGATATTGATTACCCATTTATACAAAATATAACCAAAAAGGTGGATTGCGAGATTTCTGATAAGGAAGTCTCGCAATCCACTGTTTTGTTATTAAAGTTTTAATGTCTCTCCCGACTTGATTTCATAAACTTTTTTATCAATATCAAGCCAGATAGTTTTAAGCGTTGGGTTATAAATTTTTGTGCCGTCGGCACTGTAAACAAGCGAATTATACGCCTGTACGTAGTCGTAAATCTCTATATTTGTTGCGTACCATATATCGTCGTGACCCGACAGTTTTTTCAAAACTTCTTCGCCGTGTTCCCAGTTGTTCTTGTTATCAAACTCAAAGCTGTGACCCCACAAATAAAAGAGTCTTGAACGACGAGATGCTATGTATACATTCTCAGAAAGATCTATGTTTAAAAAACCATCGATAAGATCAAACACGTTTTCGCGGTCGTGATGGGCAGTCGGTTTCCAATTGTGCCAATCGGTAGGCAGATTAAAGCCATTATCGGTTGCGGTGTTGCGCGAATATGCAACATCAAGCTCGGTTAAATAATTTTTAACCTTTTCGTATGTATAATCCGGATTTGCAAAAATCTGTATTCCGCTGTCGGGATATGCCATACCACGAATTATCATATCAAACTCTTGTTCAAGCTCAATGCGGTTTTCAAGCGCTTCGCGTATGCCTTCAATAGGACGCAATGTACCCGACGCGCGATGGTTGTAATTATGAAGTGCTACCTCGTGACCACGAGCAATTATATATTCTCTTATCTCGTCTGCCGTAAGATTTTGTTCCGGCACTCTGAATTTTTCACCCGTTACATTAAAGGTGCATTTGAGTCCATACTTTTGTAATAAATCAGAAAAACGAATGTCGCTTTTTCTGGCGTCATCGTAACTAAGCGTTACACACTTTCCCTTTCCTTTAGGAAATCTCATAAAAACATATCTCATATCATTTCTCCAAATATTTTTTCTATATTATTTTTGGTTGCAAGTCCGTCGCTAAATGCCGTGGCACTTCCTGCGGCTACCGCAAGCTTTAAGCTGTTTTTATATCCTTGGTCGTATAAATAATTGCGTAAAAACGCCGCTATGGCGCTATCGCCCGCACCTACGGCACTTATTACATCACCATTTGGTGCAGTTGCGGTGTGGCTTTTGCCATTTTCATCAATCAAAACAGCACCCATTTTGCCCATAGACACCAACACATTTTTAGCGCCCATATCCCGCAATTTTTCAGCATATAAAAGTGCAGTTTCAAAATCGGTTATTCTGGTGTCAAACATTTCACCGAGCTCGTGATGATTGGGTTTTATTAAAAAAGGTTTATATTTTAAGGCGCTAAGTAACAATTCTTTTTCGGCATCTATTACAAAATTTATATCTTTGTTTTTTAAACGTTCAATTATAATTTTGTATGTATTTAGGGGTAAACTCTTTGGTACGCTACCCGAAAGCACCAGAAAGTCGCCGCTTTTAATACTGTCTAACTTTTTATAAAGTTCGTTGATTTCTTCTTGCGATATATCGGGGCCTGCGGCATTTATATCGGTATCGTTTAACTTCACATTAATTCGTGTATTGCCTGCAATTCTTACAAAATCGCATTGGATACCGTTTTGCTTTAAATGACTTTCGAGCGCATCACCTGTAAAGCCGCCAACAAACCCAAGTGCCACCGATTTCACGCCAAGTTCTTTTAAAACAAGTGATACATTTATTCCCTTACCGCCAAAACGTATTTGTTCGGTTTGGATACGATTTACTGCTCCGACTTTTAAATCATCAACTGTAACGTAATAATCGATCGCCGGATTAAAGGTTAAAGTATAAATCATTTAATTATTTTACCTTTTCTTTTATCTTACTGTAAAACAAGCTGCCTCGTGTACCTGTCCAAACCAATAGGCAATATGCAAAGTTGTTCTTCACGTACCAATTTTTTCAAAGTCGGGCGGTGTCAGATAATCCCATCTTACTTCCATAATAATTCTCTTTTCTAAAACACATACTGCCGCTACATTTATAGCGGCAGTAGTTTTTTTGAAAATTTATTTTGTGTTAAACCAAACTGCCATCTTACTCTCTTCTGTCCACAATTTGCCCGCCGAAGCATAGTCGGTTACGGTGAAATAGCCGCCGTCAGTGGTGGGAATTTTTGCTTCAAAGGCACACGCATACGGAGCGGTTTTTGTTTCGGGGATAACGATATCGATGTATCCATCCTCCTCTACCTTTACGCTTACGGCGTCATCAACGCTGTATCCAAGTCGGTTTTCTTGCGCGAGCATTAAAGGACCGTACTGAACAGCGATATGATTGCGAGTAGACGGATGCTCTTTATCAAAGGTTGGGCACATACAGTTAGCACCCCAAACAACCTTGTTCATCAAAATCTGACTGCCGTAAGGAATCGGGAATATAGCACGAGCGCGCATTTCAAAATTAATTTCGATAACATCGCCACTATTCCACTTACGGTATATAGAAATATAGCCCTTTGTTACGGTAACTTCTTTTCCGTTAACAGCCGCTGTTGTGTTTTTGCTCCACTCAGGATTTCTTATAAGAATTTCAAAATCCTCGTCGCTATCGGTATCAACCGTAATTTTGACCCTACCGTCTACGGGATAAGCGGTATCAAATTTAAGCGTAACGTTATCGCCGTTATAAAGCGGTTGTGTAACCTCGCCTTTTTCAAACAGGTTTACAACAACACCTGCTCGGCTTGTAAGCACGGCGGTTTTCATAGCAACACCAATACCTGCAGCTCCTATACAAATACAACAGCCGTAATATCTGCCATCTGCAAACGGCTTCAATCCGCCCGTACCGTTACCGCGAATACCGGGGGTAAGAGGACTGTAGCTGTCAAAGGGCATTGGTACCATTGTAAGCTCAGGATACAATTTAGCCGCAGTTGTATCAATGGCATCGTCGGTATTAACGGCGCCTAAATATCCATTATAAAGCGAGCGTTCAAACGCGTCCATATATTTAGGATCACCTGTAATAAGGTTAAGCTGATAGAAAAACTGCATCAAGGTTACCGTTACGCAGGTTTCCTGAGCGCGTGGATCGCCTCGGTCGGGATTTGCCTGACGCACGGTAGAGTGGTCAAACAACTCGTGAGTACAGCCTGCTGAACCGATAACGGTAAAATCATCCTCTAAAACGCGGTTTGCAAAGTTGATTATTGCGGTTAAATGTCTCTCGTTTTTACGGATGCGATAATATTCTAAAAGACCTACAAAGCAGGAGGTCATTTCATAAGCCTTGGTTACAGGATATTGATACGGATGCATTTCATCGCGGTAAGCAAGCTCAAACACGTTTTCAACATCCATACCGCCGCAAGCAACAATATAATCGGCAAAATCCAAATATTTATCTTCGCCCGTAAGTGAATAAAGACGAACAATCGGCTCCAAAATAGAAGAAGAGTTAAGTCCTCTCCAGTGACGTGTAAGGCGGGTGATCTGCAATTTGCCTTCGTCCGACCAGCCGATTTTACTTGTAAGATAATCAACCTGCTTTTTCATACAGTCAATTACCATGTCGTTGAACTCTCGGTCGTCAGAAATTTCCACAAAGTACTCCATACCCAGAAGCACATATTTACGGCTCCAAAGATCCCATCCGTCAAATTCCTTTTCGACGGTGTAGGTACTTATACGACCAAGCTCGTCCTGAGCGTTAACAAGGTCTTTTACCGATTCTTTAAGCACATCAAAAAGCGCCTGATCCTTTGAATATGAATATACAAAGCATGCGCCGCGCATCATTTTGCCCCAGAATTCGCCGCGCCAACCTGCATCCACAATGTCGGGATTAGTGCGGAACTGCTCTACAAAAAGGCTCCACATTTTAGCATCGCGAAGCTGCATATCGGTAATAAGTTCAAGACTGCTGTTAAGCCATCCGCTAAATTTTTTGTCATTTTTTACGTCAAAAAACTTATCGCTATTGTTACGCGGAAAATTTGCTGTAAGGCATTGATAAAATTTCATATTTTATACCTCCGTGCAATAAGGAATGTCTTGAATTTAATATAATATATATTTTTGTAAAAGTCAAATAAAAAACTCTCAAAAAACAAAATGCGTGGAAAATCTTAAATCTATGTGTTATAATATAGTAAGTCACCGTTAAAGGAGGAGCAAAATGAGACTTAATAAGATTTTATCCAAGCCTGCGCCTTTATTGATTATAAGCGCTGTTTTATCGGCCTTGCCGCTTACCTTTTCAAGTCTTTTTTGGCTCTCATGGGTGTCATTTGTGCCGCTTTTTTACGTAATAATTACCGCATCGGGTGAGAGATTTCGCCATACAATAGGACGCGGATTTTTATTTGGTTTTATCTATCACATTTGTATTTACTATTGGTTTTTATGGTTTTATCCTCTTGACTATGTAAATCTTAACGGTGCTTCTTCGGTAGTGGTTGTGTGTCTTGCTTGGTTCGGCATAAGCGCGGTTCACGGTGCGCTTTGGTGTATACCCTTTATATGCAGTCATTTTGCCAAAAAAATCACAAAAAACTCATTCTTTATATCTTCAATTACAGTAGTTGGCATTATCGCAGCTCAAAAACTAACACAAATAGGAGAACTCTCATTCCCTTGGGCAAGAGTTTCTTTAGGTCAGTACAAAGCAACCGTGCTAATACAATCAGCAGCCGTTTGGGGTGCCGACGGTGTCGATATGCTGATTCTTGCTGTAAACGCACTGATTGCCATCGCCCTGCTCTCGAAACACAAAAAACGAATTGCTATATTTTCAATAGCGGCTATTATGTTTTTTGTAAATTTGGGCTTTGGTATTATAAAAATCAACCAACAACCGAGCGGCAATCAGATTACCGTTTTAACCGCTCAGGCAAGTATTCCGCAGGACGAAAAATGGGATAGCGACGGCGATACCATTTGTTACAATGCTTATTCATCGCTTACAAAAGAAAACCTAACCGATGATGTAGATTTGGTTCTGTGGCCCGAAAGTGCCGTGCCCAAAATATACAAAAATGAAAATGCACTAAAACAATATAAAAAGCTGTCCGAAGAACTCAATGTTCCCTTACTTGCGGGGATAATTTTAAAAACAAGCGACGGGAACACCAACAACACCCTGCTCATAGACGAAAACGGCCTGCAGGGCACATACACCAAAAGACAAATGGTGCCTTTTGGCGAATATATGCCCTACAAAAAAATACTTTCCAAACTTTTTCCTGTGCTGACCAAACTAAATATCATAGAGGATGATTACATCTCGGGAAGCAGTACATCAATTATGCAAGTAGCAGGCGGTAATGTGGGTAATATTATCTGCTTTGAAAGCATATATCCTTCGCTCATGCGTCAAAGTGTGCTTGACGGCGCGGAGGTTATGGTAGAAGCAACAAATGATTCCTGGCTTAAGGATTCACCCGCAATGCAACAGCACTTGGCACACGGTGTTTTTCGCAGTGTTGAAAACGGAAGATATCTTATACGCTCGGCAAATTCAGGCATTTCGGCAGTAATAGATAACCACGGCAGCATAAAATCTCAATTAGACGCAAACGAACAGGGTGTTATAATTGATAATGTGTATTTTAACGAACAACAAACCCTGTATACAAAAATCGGAGACGTATTATTTCCTGTATGTGTTATTGTAATTTTAATTTGTTTTTTTGTTTTGCTGATTAAGAAGCGTTTAATCCGATAATTTAATAGTATAAGTTATGTTAGCATGGCATTACTCTTCTTTGCTTAGTATTTTTTCTGCCTTTTTCTCTATAAACAGCGTAAGTTCATTAAAATTCATAGTGTCTATATAAAATTGTTCCATTTGGTCGTGAACCTGTTTTGCCTGCGACAGCGTTTTTATTGCGCCAAGCAGTAATTCTCTTATAATACGGCGGTTAAAGGTCAATCTTCCGCGAACACTACGCATTAAATTAACATCGTTAAAGCGGCGTGCATGTATGCGGCGATGCGACTCATCAAAACGCATATACTCATACTCTCTTACAAAAGCCAACGACAGTTCCGGAATAAGTATGTGGTCAATAAGCTTTGAGGGTAAAAACGGATTTTTAAGTGTAATTATTTCATATCCCTTCGACAAAGCAACTTTACGCACTGTGTCCATTATTGCGCCCGACGTGCCGCCGAATTTATCCTCTATTACAATTATATTTTTATAAAATTTTTCTATTGTGTCCGTAAAACTAACTATACCCTTTGGTGTAATTCCGCTCAAAAATCGCACCCACTCGTGTGGAGTGTGATTTTTGTTTTTCGGGATTACTCGCGCGGTAATTTTCAAAGCGAATTGCTCGGCTTTTTTAATTGATGTAAATCGCTGTGACTGTTTTAGATTATCATATATCAACTCGCCTGCCGCCGACAAATAAGCAGCTGCCGTACTGTGCAGTTTTTTGTTACTATTTGTCACATTTATGATTTCATCAGCCCGCCTATACAGCTCTCCGCCGTCCCAGAACTGCCCTAAATTTATAATTTCTTCACAAGCACCCGGATATTTCGGCTCTACTATATGGGGCGCTGTGCCGTCAAGCACAACCGTTTTTATATCCCTAATAATTACAGCATCCAGACTGTCAGGGTCAGAAGAGCACGGGCAAAGCTCTACGCTATATTCCTTATCAACTGCCTTTACCGCAACATATTTCATAAACGACGATTTACCTGTGCCGGGACCACCCTTTATTATGTAAGCTCGCCAGCCGTCAAACACGTCAAAGCTATCGCTAAAATACGATATAAAACCTTCACTCGAATTTGCCGCTAAAAAATATTTAGAAAACACGCTTTTCATATATAAGCCCCCGTTTTTAATGAATTTTAACTTAATAATATACTATTCATTATTAAAATCTTTGACACAAAGGCTTTTTTGTGATAAAATTGATGCGCGAGTTGGTTACGCGGTTGCGCATACACAGTATGTGAGGAAAGTCCGAGCCCCACAGGGCAGAATAACAGCTAACGGCTGCCGAGGGTGACCTTAGGGAAAGTGCAACAGAGATATACCGCCGCTTTAAGCGGTAAGGGTGGAAAGGCGAGGTAAGAGCTCACCTGCCGGGTGGAGACACACCGGTACTGTAAACCCTATTTGGAGCAACGCTGACTGTGGCTATACATTGGCCCGATGTGCCACGAAAAGCGGCTTGAGCATATAGGTGACTATATGTCGAGATAGATGACCGCGCACGACAGAACTCGGCTTATAGACCAACTCGCACAAAAAAGACCGCTACAAGCGGTCTTTTTATTCTTTAGCCTTATGCCCATCCCAATCCTTATCTACAATCCTGCGATTTTCTTCTTTTGGCAATCCCTGCGCGATTTTTGGAAAATCGTTGTCGCTATCACAAGTCGGCTGTATCTCATAGGTGCCGTATTTGTTTATAAGCTCGTAAGCCGTTTCGGGCTGTGATACAACATTGTTGGCAGAAATTTGTGTCGGAACATTATTTTGTTTTTTATTCTTATTTTTCATATTATCACCACTAATATTTTTAACATAAAATTAACTACTATTCCCTTTGACATATATAAATATATGTGGTATAATGCAAGATACGAAATTATCCCTTGGAGGAATAAAAATGTTAGACATTAAATTTATTTGCGAAAACCCCGAGCTTGTAAAGGAAAATATTAAGCGCAAGTTCAAAGACAATAAATTACCGCTTGTTGACGAGGTTATCGCGCTTTATAACGAGAAAAAAGATGCAAACCAGCGTGCTAACGAGCTTCGCGCCAACCGTAATAAAATCAGCAAGCAAATTGGTATGCTTATGGCGCAGGGCAAACGCGAAGAAGCTGAGGAAACAAAAAAACTTGTAACACAGCAGGCTGAAGAGCTTAAGGCTTTGGAAGAAAAAGAAGCTGAGCTTGAAATCAAGGTTCGCGATATCGTTATGAAAATACCTAACATTGTAGATGACAGCGTACCTGTGGGTCGTGACGACAGCGAAAACGTTGAGGTTAAGCAATACGGCGAAAAGACGGTAGTGGATTTTGAAATCCCCTACCACACCGATATTATGGCGCTCTTTAACGGCATCGACAAGGAAGCCGCAGGTCGTGTTGCAGGCGAAGGATTCTATTATCTTATGGGCGATATTGCCCGTCTTCATTCAGCAGTTACCGCTTATGCGCGCGACTTTATGATAGATAAGGGCTTTACATACTGCATACCACCGTTTATGATTCGCAGTCACGTGGTATCCGGTGTTATGAGCTTCGAAGAAATGGACGCTATGATGTATAAGATTGAAGGCGAAGACCTTTATCTTATCGGCACATCAGAGCACTCTATGATAGGCAAGTTTATTGACACCATTACCGACGAAAGCAAGCTTCCGCTCACACTTACAAGTTATTCTCCCTGCTTCCGTAAAGAAAAGGGAGCTCACGGCATTGAAGAACGCGGCATCTACCGTATACATCAGTTTGAAAAGCAGGAAATGATAGTGGTTTGCAAGCCTGAAGAAAGTATGGAATGGTTTAACAAAATGTGGAGCTATTCTGTAGAGCTTTTCAGAAGTATGGATATCCCGGTTCGCACACTTGAATGTTGCACAGGTGACCTTGCCGATTTAAAGGTTAAATCTTATGATGTTGAGGCATGGAGTCCCAAGCAGCAAAAATATTTTGAGGTTTGCTCTTGCTCAAATCTCGGCGATGCGCAGGCACGCAGACTTGGCATTCGTGTAAAAGGAGAAGATGGCAAAAAATATCTTGCTCACACACTCAACAATACAGTTGTTGCTCCACCACGTATGCTGATTGCATTTCTCGAAAACAACCTATGCTTTGACGGCGAGTACTATAGCATTAAAATTCCTGCCGCTCTTCAAGCTTATATGGGCGGTAAAAGTGAAATAAAGGCAAAAATTAAATATAACAAATAAGGTGATAATATGTCAGAATACAATTCAAAACATTCCTATACCCCTGACGGCAATAAAAAAGGCAAAAATTCAAAAATAATATACTATATTGCAATTGCCATCGCAGCAGCCTTGTTGCTCGTATCAACAATTGTTTTTTGTATTAAGTTTTTGGGCGGAAAAGAGGATTACAGCAGTTACAAAAATAGCTCTGTCAGTTCTACCGCATTACCCGCTAACCCAATAAACTTTGAAGAAGTTCAGGCTACAAATCCCGATGTTTGCGCTTGGATTCAAATTCCGGGCATCGACATCATAGATTATCCTATTCTACAAAGCTCATTGGAAGCTGACGATAACTACTATCTTGATCACGACTTAAACGGTAATGAAAAGCGTTCCGGATCCATCTATATTCAAAAGCTTAATCACAACGACTTTAGTGATTCTAACACCTTGATATACGGTCACAATATGCTTAACGGCACAATGTTTGGTCAGCTTAAAAAATTCAAAAGCAAAGAGTTTTTTAATACCAACCGCCAAATTTTTATTTATACCCCAGGTCATATTTTGGAGTATGAGATCATATCAGCCTTTGTGTATGACGACCGTCACATTTTAAACTCATTTAATTTTGATATTGAAAACGAGTGTCAAGAATTTTTCGATGAGTGTCTAAATCCTACCTCATTTACTAAACAGGTATTAGAGGGCGCAACCCTCACTACCGATGATAAAATCATAACACTCAGCACCTGTACCTCAAACGACAGTGAACGTTATCTTGTGATAGGCAAGCTCGTAAGCGACACCGAAACAACAAAATAATACAGAAGGGGTGTTTAAAATGTTAGAAAGATTTCCAGATGGCGCACGTATTTGTTTTATAGGCGACAGTCTCACCGCACAAAACGCGGTGCAGTGGATGACTGTTGACTGTTATAAACGCAACCTTCCCGATACAAAAATCGAAGTGTTTAACTGCGGTGTTGCCGGTGGTGCGGCTTGGGCGGCGTTTCAGTATTTAGAGGACGACGTATTTGTGCACAATCCCACACACGCAGTAATAGGCTTTGGCGTTAACGACTGTGGTAGATGGGATCTTGCAAACCCACGCTCTGCCGAGCGTTACAACAGACTTGTAGCCTGTTTTGAACGCTATAAAAAATGCATGCGTGAGCTTTGCGATGTTTTAATAGAGCGCGGAATAAAAGTAACGCTTTGCACTCCTCCCCCCTATGACGAATATCACGAGGGTACCGAGCCTGTTTTCCCCGGTTGCTTTGCTCTTATATTGGCATATGCCGAAGAGGTTCGCAAAATAGCTGCTGAGAAAAATCTGCCACTTTGCGATTATTTTGATTATTTTGCGCGCGAAATGCAAACCGATATTCTTTATAGCGGCGACCACGTTCATCCCAATGCGCACGGATATTTCACTATGGCAAAATACTTCTTGTCACAGCAAGGTCTTGACATAGGCGAGGAAAAACTAAGCCCACCGGAATATTTACGGGATTGGTGTAAAAAGGTTTCCGAAAAAATCGAGATTTACGGTGGCGAGCTTATGATAGTGCGTGAATATGATAAACCACTTGAAGAAAAGCTTAAAATCGCAGAGGAATACGCCCGTACCCGCACCGACGTAAATCCACGCCTTATCGAGATTGCAAACAACTACGTAAGGTTAAAACCGCAACAAGCCGAAATTTTAAAAGAAATTGACGCCTTGTATGCAAAAAATGTATTAAACAGATAATAAAATAAAATCTCTGATGAAAATTTCATTTCATCAGAGATTTTTTAATTATTTTATATCTTTTATATCATACGGTGTGGTCTGGTATACAAAATAGTTAAGCCAGTTTGAGTAAAGCAGATTCGCGTGCGAGCGCCAGGTTACAAGCGGCTCATTTGCAGGGTTGTCATCGGGGAAATAGTTTTCAGGTATCTTTATAGGCAAGCCTGCCGCAACATCGCGTAGATACTCATTTTTCAAGGTGTCAGAATCATACTCGCTGTGACCTGTTATAAATATCTGCTTACCGCCTTCTGTTGCTGCGGCATAAATTCCGCAACGCTCACTTGACGCGAGTATCTTTATTTCAGGCACTGCCGCAACATCTTCGGTTTTTATTGTTGTATGACGCGACTGTGGCACCATAAACACATCGTCAAAGCCACGGAAAAGTATAGAGCGCTTGTAATCGGCCTTGTGCGGAAAAATACCAAAAAGTTTTTCGGGGAGAGGATACTTTTTTATACCGTAGTGGTAATAAAGTGCCGCCTGCGCACCCCAACAAATATGAAATGTACTGTGAACATGGGTTTTGGTCCACTCCATTATCTCGCATAGCTCATCCCAATACTCAACCTCTTCAAAGGGCATCTGCTCTACGGGTGCGCCTGTAATGATCATTCCGTCAAAGGTTTTATCCTTTACATCATCAAATGTTTTATAAAATGTAAAAAGATGCTCTGCCGACGTATTCTTTGAAACATGGCTTTTGGTATGAATAAATTCAAAATCTACCTGTAACGGTGAGTTGCCGAGAAGCCTGGAAAGCTGTGTTTCGGTTTCAATCTTTTTAGGCATAAGATTGAGCAACAATATTTTAAGAGGACGAATATCCTGCGTAATGGCGCGCGTTTCGGTCATTACAAATATATTCTCGTCATTTAAGATTTTTACTGCAGGTAGATCGTTGGGTATTTTAATGGGCATTATTTATGCTCCTTTTAATTAAATGTTGTCAAGCGCTTGGCTTATGTCGGCGATAAGATCCTCGGCGCTCTCAATACCACAAGAAAAACGAATAAGATCTGCAGGTACTCCTGCTGCTGCGAGCTCGTCATCATTCATCTGGCGGTGTGTAGCACTTGCGGGATGCAAACAACAGGTGCGCGCATCGGCAACATGGGTCTCAATTGCGGCAAGGCGAAGGTTTTTCATAAAGCCCTCAGCCGCTTTTCTGCCACCCTTAACGCCAAAGCTTACGACACCGCAACTGCCGTTTGGCAGGTATTTTTGAGCAAGGTCGTAGTATTTGTCACCTTCAAGGTTTGGATATATTACCCAAGCGATGCGATCATCATTTTTAAGGAAGTTAGCCACCGCAAGACCGTTTTCACAATGCTTTTTCATACGAAGGTGCAAGCTTTCGAGTCCTAGGTTTAAAAGAAAAGCATTTTGTGGCGACTGAATAGAACCAAAGTCTCTCATAAGCTGTGCGGTAGCTTTGGTGATGTATGCGCCTTCAATACCAAAGCGCTCGGTATAGGTTACACCGTGATAACTGTCATCGGGGGTGCAAAGACCTGGGAATTTGTCGGGATATTTGGTCCAATCAAATTTACCGCTATCTACTATACAACCGCCAACGCCTGCGCCGTGACCATCCATATACTTGGTTGTAGAATGGGTTACTATATCTGCGCCCCACTCAAAAGGACGGCAGTTTACAGGCGTTGCAAAGGTGTTGTCAATAATTAGTGGCACGCCGTGTGCGTGAGCCGCATTAGCAAAACGCTCAATATCAAGCACCGTAAGAGCAGGGTTTGCAATGGTTTCGCCAAAAACAGCCTTTGTATTGGGGCGGAAAGCCGCCTCAAGT
>CAZVWG010000028.1:0-17929 GCA_964630675.1 uncultured Ruminococcus sp. | reverse complement strand
TGCGGCGAAGAGCTTTCAAGAAACACGATTGTAGTAGATGCACTAGGTCATACAGAGGCAGACGCTGTGCAGGAGAACTATAAAGCTCCTACTTGTACGGAAAAAGGTTCATATGATGAGGTGGTATACTGTACTGTTTGTGAGAAAGAACTTTCCAGAAAAACAGTTGCAGTCGATACCTTGCCGCACACAGCAGGTGAGACGGTTACAGAAAATGTGAAACTGCCAAGTTGTGAACAAAAAGGTTCATATGACAGCGTTGAATACTGCACGGTTTGCAGTCAGGAGGTTTCAAGAGAGACTACATATACCGCATACGGTCATAAAATCAATGAAAACGGTGAATGCACCGAATGTAACATAGAAATCGCACAGCCGATATTCTACGTAACAGGTGGAAAAGCATTAAAAGGTGATACGTTTACAGTATCGGTAGCGCTTAAAAACAATCCCGGTATTGTATCGATGAAGCTACTTATTGATTACGACACAAGTGTACTTGAGCTGGTAAGTGCTACAGGCGGCGACTTTACAAATGTTGCTTTTGGTCCGACCGATAATCAACTGTTTGTAATAAATTGGATAGATACATTAAACGGTGATAATACAACCGATGGCGTTATTGCTGTTATTACATTTAATGTTAAAGAAGATACGACTGTTGAGGAAATCTTGATAACCGTAGATTATGATGCTGAAGACGTATATGATACCAACTATGATAATGTGTATTTTGAAAAGAATTATACAGTAGTTGAGGTTGTAGATTATACTATAGGCGATCTTAATAACGACGGCAAAATAAACAATAAAGACCTTGGCTTACTTATGCAACATCTTAACGGTTGGGATGTTGAAATATATGTTGAGGCGGCTGATGTAAATGATGATGGTCGTGTAAACAACAAGGACTATGGTTTACTTATGCAGTATCTCAATGGTTGGGATGTTGAATTAAAATAGTATAAACTTAAAAAAATCATAAAAATCAAGACTTTTTGCAAAAAAAGTCTTGATTTTTTCTTTTTGTGGTACTATAATACATTTAAGTGGTGAAAAGTGTATCAAAAATCCATAAAAGTGTATTAAAGTGGTGAAAGGGAGGCGGCAATTATGCTTTATGGCGGATACGACCATACAATAGATAAAAAGGGCAGAATTGCCATACCTGCAAAGCTGCGCGATGCTTTTGGTGAGACATTTATGATCGCCAAAGGTATTTTCGGTAAAAATTGCTTATGTGTTTACTCAAACGAGCAGTGGGACAAGCTGGTTGAAAAAATCGGTAATTTGCCGTCTGCAAAATCAAGCGTTGTAAAACGTTATCTTTATGAAGGTGCTTTCGAGGTGGAGTTTGACTCACAGGGCAGAATACTTATTCCGCAATCACTCAGAGAGTTTGCTTCTCTTGAAACCGAGGCGCACATAATTGGTGTTGATACTAATCTTGAAATTTGGAATAAAGAACTCTGGCAGGAGGAAAATTCAGAGTATACTCCCGAATCAATCGCTGCCATTGTTAATGAACTTGATTTTTGATTATGGAATTTAAGCATATATCTGTTTTATTGGACGAAACAATTGAATCACTCAAAATAAAACCTGACGGTATATATATAGACGGTACCGCAGGTGGCGCAGGCCATTCGCGTGAGATTGCAAAACGGTTAACAAGCGGCAAGCTAATAGCACTTGACCGCGACCCCGACGCTGTTGCTACCGCTCGCGAGCGTTTAAAGGGCTATAATGCAACGGTGGTAGAGTGCAATTTTGACGATATGAAGCAGGCTGCAAATAATCTTGGTATTAGCAAGGTGGACGGAATTTTACTTGATTTAGGGGTATCGTCATATCAGCTTGATAACGGCGATAGAGGATTTTCTTATAAATATGATGCTCCGCTTGATATGCGTATGAGCCAGAACGGAATAACCGCGGCAGATTTGGTTAATACCATGTCAGTAGATGAGCTTACGAAAATATTCCGCGACTATGGAGAAGAAAAATTTGCCTATAAAATTGCAAATGCTATAGTTCGCCATCGTGAGAACAAAAGCATCACCACAACAACACAACTTGCGGATATAATAGCTTCTTGTTATCCGGCGGCTGCCAGACGTGACGGAAATCCCGCGCGAAAATGCTTTCAGGCACTTAGAATAGCTGTCAATGATGAATTAGGCAGTCTGGAACGTGTTTTAGACACTGCATTTGAAATGCTGAATTCGGATGGCGTGCTGTCAATTATAACGTTTCATTCGCTTGAGGATAGAATTGTTAAACAAAAATTCAAAGAGTATTGCACGGGTTGTACCTGCCCTTCAGATTTTCCTGTTTGTGTTTGTGGGAAAAAGCCCAGAGGTAGCCTGAAGTTTAGGAAGCCTATAACAGCCACCAATGAAGAACTGGCGGTAAATCAGCGTAGTCGAAGCGCAAAACTGCGTGCAATAGTAAAAATATAAATTTAGAACTTAAAAATTAAGGATGGAGGAAATACGGTGGACAATTTAAAATATTATAACGATAGTTTAGCGTATGATTTTGAAATGTTTATGCCACATACGGCAGAACCTGCAAGAAAAGATAATATTGTTAAATTGCCACAAAGTAAATCGCAGATACGTGCCAAAAAACGTGCGGTAAAGCGTGTTTCATCATCGGCATTTGCTGTTATGACAACAGTTTTTGTTTTGGCTGCAATGTGCGGTAATATTTTTTTAAGACTTCAAATAAATGAGGTTAATTCAAAGATTAATGACGTAAAAACTGAAATTAATGCTCTTGAAAGTCAAAAAACAAGTTTAGAGGTAGAGCTTGAGCGGGTTATTTCGTATTCTAATATTGAGTTTGAGGCTGCCAAAATCGGTATGCAGAAAATGGATAAAAATCAAGTAAAATATATCAGAGTAAATGATAAAAATTCTGCTGTGACCAAGGATGGAGAAACTGTTGACAGCAATAATTAAAGTGATACTTTAATTGTACGACTAATATAATATTAACAATGAACACGAGAGTTGCGGTCGAAATTGCTAACTCTCGTTTTCAAGCATAAATTGAAGTGATAGGAGGTAGGGTGCGATGTCTGTAAGACCAAACCGACAAATGCTTAAAAGGGCATTTATTGTTATGGTTATAGTAGTTTTGTGCCTTACCTTAATTTCTACCTCAAGTCTTGTGCGTATTATGATTATAAATGGCGAGGAGTATCAGGCAAAGGCTTCCGAGCAGCAGCTTTATGACAGTCTTATAACCGCGCCTCGTGGTGACATTTATGACAGTAATATGAATTTGCTTGCAACAAGTTCTCCCGCTTGGACCGTTTATTTGACACCAAACGGAATTAACAAACTGGATGATAAGTCAAAGGCAGAGGAAATACGCAAGGTTATTGCAGAAGGACTTTCTTCAATACTTGACGTAGAATATGATGATGTTTATGAATCAAGCCAAAAAAACTCCTATTATGTTATTGTAAAAAAGAAGGTAGAGCAGGAGATTGTTGACAAAATAAGACAATTTATTTTAGACAATGAAGAGCTTGAGCTTGCAAGCTATATAGGTCTGGATGAAACTACTAAGCGTTATTATCCAAACGACACACTAGCGTCTACGGTGTTGGGATTTGTAGGTGATGACAATCAGGGACTAGCGGGTCTTGAGAGCTATTATGATAATGAACTTACAGGGGTTGCCGGTAGAGTAGTTGCCGCCAAAAATGCCAAAGGTACCGATATGATTTTTAGTTATGAGAAGGTAGAAGAGGCGCAAAAAGGCAATTCATTGGTTTTGACGCTTGATTCATATGTACAGTATGTCTGTGAAAAATATCTTGATATTGCTGTAGAACAAGAGCAAATTCAAGAACGTGGTGCCGTAATCGCAATGAATGTAAATACGGGCGCAATTCTTGGAATGGCTGTAAGCGGCGACTTCAATCCAAACGAGCCTTTTACATTATCTGATGAGGATCAGGCAATAGTTGACGCTATTACTGATGAAGAGGAAAAAAGTGCAAAGCGTACAGAACTTCTTAACCGTCAATGGCGAAATAAGGCGGTATCGGATACTTACGAACCTGGTTCGGTATTTAAAATATTTACCGCTGCGGTAGCTTTAGAAGAAAATCTTGTAACAGTAAACAGCACGTTTACATGTAATCACACCTATGTTGTTGCAGGAAATGCTTATCATTGTCATGATAATAAGGGCGGTCACGGAACGCAAACATTAATTCAGTCAATTTCAAATTCCTGCAACCCTGCCTTTATTCAAATTGGTCAGTTAATAGGTGCAGATGTTTTTTCAAAATATTTTAAGGCATTTAATCTTACGGGTAAAACGGGCATTGACTTACCCGGCGAGGCATCGCCGTATTATCATGAGGATAGAGGTCCCACCGAGTTGGCGTCATCTTCATTTGGTCAGACATTTAATATTACACCTATTCAAATGATAAGTCTTGCGGCTACAGCGGTAAACGGTGGATATTCTGTAACTCCGCATATAGTTGATAAAATAGTAGATAGTGACAATAATGTTGTTGAAAGTTTTTCAAACAACAATCGTCAGCAGATTATATCTGAAACTACTTCGGCGACAATGCGTACAATGCTGGAGTATGTTGTTGAAAACGGTGCTAAAAACGGTATAGTTTCGGGTTATCGTGTGGGCGGTAAAACAGGTACCTCTCAGAAGGTGTCAAAAATTAACGAAACTGGAAATCAAAGGCTGTATATCGGTTCTTATGTAGGCGTTGCGCCAATTGATGACCCCGAAATTGCAGTGTTTGTAATGCTCGATGAACCAATGGGAGCTAATTACTACGGTGGTGTGATATCAGCTCCGGTGGGTTCGAAAGTGATGACTGATATACTGTCGTATCTTGGTTATGAGCCTCAATACACGGAAGAAGAACTTGAAAAAATTTCTGTTTCGGTTCCCGATGTTACAGGCGAAGAAATTTCGGTTGCAAAGACAAAAATAAACAGTTCAAAACTGTCTTACAAGGTTATAGGCAACGGTGAAACTGTTGTAAAACAGTTACCCGAAGCCGGTAATTCGGTTTATAACGGTGGTATGGTGATACTTTACACCGAGGAAAGCGAAGTTCAAACTGCTACCGTACCAAACCTTATAGGCCTTACTGCAAGTGAGGTGAATTCGGTTGCGGCGGCTGCAGGTATAAATGTTGAATTTTCCGGAAGTATATCCTCAAACACGGTTTTATCTTACGCTCAAGATATTGCCGCCGGTGAATCGGTGTCGCTCGGTCAGATAGTTACGGTTTATTTTCGTGATGAGTCTTCTGCTGATATTGCAGAAAGCAATCTTTCTGACTAGTTGTTTTAGTCTGATGCTTGTTGGCATAAGGAGTAAAAAATGTTATTAAAAGAACTTATATCTAATGTTAACGATGAATTTGGCGATATTAATATTGCCGGCATAACAAGTGATTCGCGTGAAATACAAAAGGGTTACGCCTTTGTATGTATTAAAGGCGTTACTGATGACGGTCACAGGTATGCAAAAACTGCTGCAGAGCAGGGCGCCGCTGTTGTTATAACGGAGCAGGAAATGGGTGTTGAAAATGAAATCGTTGTGGTAGATACTCGTGAGACATATGCTGATATGTGCGCTAATTGGTTCGGTAACCCTTCAAATTCTCTGAAATTAATCGGCGTTACAGGAACAAACGGCAAAACCTCAATAACATATATGCTTAAAAGCATTTTAGAACATTCAGGGTTTAAGGTTGGTCTTATAGGAACGATACACAATATGATCGGTGACGAAATAATACCTACCAAAAACACAACCCCAGGTGTTTATGAGCTTAACCGCCTGTTTTCGTTAATGAAGGATAAGGGTTGTCAATATGTTGTTATGGAAGTTTCTTCCCATGCGCTAGACCAAAAAAGAGTGTGTAATTTGACGTTTGAATCGGCAATATTTACAAATCTTACGCAGGATCATCTTGATTATCATATTACTATGGAAAATTATCTTGCTGCAAAAAAAAGACTTTTTGGTATGTGCAAGACAGCCGTTGTAAACAGCGATGATGAATATTTCAAGGAGTTAGTTAAAGGTCTTGATTGCAGAATTGTTTCGTATTCTTTAAGTGATAATTCTTCATATAGCGCCAAGGCTGTAAAGTATTATCCAACAAGTGTTGAATACGAGCTTGTAAGCAACAACATATTAAATCATATAAAATTCAATACAGGTGGTAAATTCAGCGTTTACAATTCTATGTGTGCCGCAGTTACGGCGCTTGAATTAGGACTTCCTGTTTTTACAGTGGCGGAAGCTATAGAATCTATTAAGGGAATAAAGGGTAGGGCAGAGTCAGTGCCCACGGGACGAGATTTTACCGTAATAATTGATTATGCTCATACTCCTGATGGGCTTAAAAATATACTTTCCACTTTCAAAGATTGCCCCAAAAACCGCATTATTGCGTTGTTTGGCTGCGGCGGAGACCGTGACAAGACAAAACGTCCTATTATGGGGCGAATTGCTGTGAGGTATGCGGATTATGTCATTGTAACAAGCGATAATCCACGCAGCGAGGATCCAGAGGCGATAATCAAGGATATACTTGTCGGCACCGAAGGTTCGTCGACACCTGTCAAGGTGATTTCAAACAGAATAGATGCAATCAAATATGCCGTGTCAATTGCAAAACCAAGTGATATAATAGTTTTAGCCGGCAAGGGACACGAAACCTATCAGATATTAAACACAGGCACAATTCATCTCGATGAGCGTGAAGTAGTACAGGAAGCTCTTACCGAGCTTTAATATAAAAGAATATTAAGAGGGGAATATTATGAAGGACTATACTGCAGTTGTTGTTGCGATCGTTGCTTTTGCTGTGACGGCATTGCTTGGTTTTATTGTAATTCCGTATTTAAGAAAATTAAAATTTGGGCAAACTATCCTAGAGGAAGGTCCAAATTGGCATAAGGATAAGCAGGGAACCCCCACCATGGGTGGCGTGATGATGGTAGTAGGCGTATTGCTTTCGATGGCTGTGGGTTTTGCGTTTTCTTATTTTACAAATGGTGATTATGCCGCCGAAATGTCGGATCCGTATCGTCTGACCATTTTGCTTGCCGGTATAGTAATGGCGCTGTGTATGTGCTCAATTGGCTTTTTTGATGATTATATTAAGGTCGTAAAAAAACGCAATTTAGGTCTTACCGCTAAGCAGAAAACCTTTATGCAACTGCTTGTTTCTGCGGCTTATCTTGTAACATTAGCACTTTGCGGTATGCATACGACATATATTCCGTTTATCGGTGAGATCAGTATTGTAAACGGAGCGGGGTTGCTTTTTTGGCCGATTGCTCTTATGTTTATTTACGGATTTACAAATGCTGTTAATCTTACCGACGGTCTTGATGGATTGGCTTCAAGCGTAACGCTTGTTGTAGCGTGTGCGTTTATGCTGGCTTCGGGCAGAATGAGTATTGGTTCTGCAAATTCACTTTCGGCAGCTCTTGCTGGTGCATGCGCAGGCTTTGTTGTGTGGAATTCAAAACCTGCCAAGGTATTTATGGGCGATACAGGCTCAATGTTTTTGGGCGGTATGGTAGTGGCACTATCTTTTGGAATAGGCAGACCGATATTGTTGTTGCTTATGGGCTGCGTTTATTTAATTGAGGCATTATCTGTTGTTTTGCAGGTGTTTTGGTTTAAGCGCACAGGCAAACGAATTTTTAAAATGTCACCGCTTCACCATCATTTTGAAATGAGTGGTTTTTCAGAGCAAAAGGTAGTAATGCTGTTTTCTTTTATAGCTTTTATCGGATGCTTGATAGCGTTAATGTCAATAATTTTTAATTGGTAATTACATTTAAAGGAGGAAAGGAATTATGACAAAAGCTTCATCAAGGAAAAAAGACGGCTTTTTTCAAAGCGGTAAACTTGATATTACCTTTCTTTCCTTTGTTCTTATACTGCTGACGATAGGTCTTGTTATGCTTTTTTCGGCAAGCTACGCCTATTCTTTGGAGTATTATGACAACAGTTATAAATTCATAATAAAACAGGCGCTGTTTGCAGGAGCGGGCATTATCGCAATGTTTATTACTTCGCGCATTAACTATCATTTTTGGCGCAAGGTAAGTTGGCTTGTTTATATTATAACAGCCGTTATGTTGGTTGCATTATTGATTTTACCGCCTATGGTAAGTGGTATGAGCGTTAAGCGTTGGTTTGCAATAGGTGGATTTAGCTTTCAACCTTCAGAAATTGCAAAATTTGCTATTGTAATACTGTTTTCAACATTGATTTCCGCAAATCAAAAACTGATGAATAGCTGGAAATTTATATTGTTTTTATTCGGTGTTTTAGGCTTTACCTGCTTGCTTGTTGTGTTAGAACCGCATCTTTCTGCGACACTGCTTATTGCTGCTATCGGTGTTGTTTTAATATATATTGGCGGTCTTAACCGCAAGGTAGTAATAGTAGGTATTGTTTTGGCTGCTGCGGCTGTTGTGCTGGTGGTTATAACACAGTCAACAGGTTTCATCAGCTACGGTTCTGATCGTATTAAGTATTGGCTTGACCCTTGGGCAGATGCTACGGGCGAAGGCTTTCAGACAATACAATCACTTCTGGCTATTGGCTCAGGCGGTATACTTGGCAGAGGCTTGGGTCAATCAAGGCAAAAATATCTTTGGGTTCCTGAACCGCACAATGATTTTATTTTTTCAATTGTTTGTGAGGAATTAGGTCTTGTGGGTGCCGTAATAATAATAATTTTGTTTGCATTACTGGTGTGGCGAGGATTCACAATTGCTATGCGCGCTAAAGATAAATTTGGCTCTATGCTTGCTATTGGTCTTACTTTTCAAGTTGGTCTTCAGGCGATGCTAAATATATGGGTTGTTACAAACACCATACCAAACACAGGCATAAGCTTGCCATTCTTTAGCTATGGTGGCACATCATTACTTATATTGCTTGCCGAAATGGGAATTGTACTTTCGGTATCACGAGGCGCAAATATTGAAAAAGTAAAATAGGAGGAAATTGCTTTATGCATATACTTTTTGCAGGTGGCGGTACCGCAGGACATATAAATCCTGCATTAGCCATTGCGGGTTATATAAGAGAAAAACACCCCGATACACATATTAGTTATATAGGAACTCCTGATAAATTGGAGGCAAAGCTCGTTCCGGAAATAGGGTACAATTTCCGTACAATCTCAGTTGCAGGATTTCAGCGCAAGATAACGGTTGAAAATATCGGAAAAAATATATCTGCGGTAGGAAAAATGTTTACTTCTTCGGTAACTGCCAGAAAAATTTTAAAGGAAATACAGCCAGATATTGTCGTTGGTACAGGTGGTTATGTAAGCGGTCCCGTTTTGCGCGAAGCAACAAAACTGGGTATAAAAACTGCCATACACGAGCAAAACGCATATCCGGGTGTCACAACTAAGATGTTGGCGCCGAATGTAAATGCTGTTATGCTTGCAATGCCTGAAGCAGAAAAATATTTAAAACTTAAGAAAAAGCCATATATTACAGGTAATCCCGTACGAAGTGAGTTGCTTAACATTACGCGGGAGCAGGCTCGAGCTAAATTGGGAATTGACAGTAATGTGCCAATGCTTTTATCTTTTGGGGGCTCGCTAGGTGCTATGCGAGTAAACACTGCTGTTTCAGAGCTTATAAGATGGCATAACGGCAGCGGAAAATTTTATCACATACACGGTACGGGTAAATCGGGATACAATAACTTCATTGAGAGCCTTAGCGATATTGAATTATCCAATAAAATTGATATACGAGAATATATCAGCGATATGGATGTTTGTATGGCGGCGGCAGACCTTATAATCTGCCGTGCGGGTGCTATAACGCTTAGTGAATTACTTGCTTGCGGCAAGCCTGCTATTCTTATTCCATCGCCATATGTAGCAGAAAATCACCAGTTCCATAATGCCATGACACTAAAGCGTATAGGAGCTGCAGAAATTATAGAGGAAAAGGATTTGAGCGGTGATAGGTTAGTGGAGGTTGTATCAAAACTCATTGAAAATAAGCCAAGACTTGCCGATATGTCACGAGCAGCTCATAAGGGCGCGATTATGGACGCAAACGAGCGCATTTATGAAATAATAATGCGTTTGTATACGAATGCATAGCTAAAAAATAGCAAAATTTTAAAATTTGCATAATATGACATTGTAATACCTTTCTTTTGTGGGGGATAAACAATGTCAAAACTTATTATAAACGGTGGCAACAGACTTTTTGGTGAGGTTAAAATACACGGTGCAAAAAATAGTGTTTTACCGTTACTTGCGGCAACTGTGCTGTGCTATGGCACAAGTGTCATACATAATTGCCCTGAACTTTCTGATGTTAATGCTTCGGTAAATATTTTAAAGCATTTAGGTTGCAAATGTACAATTAGGAACAATACAGTAACTGTTGATACAAGTTCTTTACAGTGTAATCGTATTCCTGATAATCTTATGCTAAAAATGCGTTCATCGGTGATTTTTTTGGGCGCTATACTCGGTAGGTGTGGTAATGCCGTTATTAGCAGTCCTGGTGGTTGTGAATTAGGACCGCGCCCAATTGATTTGCATATATCAGCATTAAAGCGTCTGGGTGCTGTGGTAAAAGAAAGTCACGGACTGATCGAATTTGATACACCATGCGGTTTGCACGGTGCTGAAATTTATTTATCCTTTGCAAGCGTCGGAGCTACTGAAAATATTATTCTGGCAGCGACCACTGCAAAAGGTGATACTGTAATTTATAATGCGGCAAAGGAGCCTGAAATATGTGATCTTGCCGATTTTTTAAATGCTTGCGGTGCACGTATTTACGGTGCGGGCACCGATACAGTAACCGTTTGCGGAGTAGACCGTTTGAAATGTTGTGCTCATACAGTAATACCGGATCGAATTGCCGCTGTTAGTTATATGGCGGCAGCAGCTATAACGGGCGGAGAGATTTTGTTGAATAATGTAATACCCGCGCATCTTACCGCAATTAATTCTGTTTTTGAAGAGGCTGGTTGCGAAATTGGATGTCACGATAAAGCAATTTCAATAAAAGCTCCCAATCGTCTTTCACGTGTTCCAATCGTTAGGACGGCAGTATATCCCGGTTTTCCAACAGATGCGGGACCGCTTGTTCTTGCGATGCTGACTCGGGCAAGAGGTACGTCTGTTATTGTTGAAAATATTTTTGAAAATCGATTTCGTTATGTTGATGAGCTTAAACGTCTGGGCGCAAATGTTAAGGTTGTAGGTAGAGCAGCTATAGTTGAAGGTGTTGATTTTCTTTCGGCTGCGCCCTGTAAATGTACCGATCTTCGTGGAGGGGCAGCGCTAGTTGTTGCCGCATTATCGGCAAAAGGAACTACCGTTTTAGGTGATATTCATCATATAAAACGCGGATATGAGGGAATTGATAAGCACCTTAGAATTTTAGGTGCGGATATTAAGGAAATCTAAAACAGAAAGGTAAGTGAAAAGATGCAATCTGATGTAAACAAGCGTCGTGCGGCGCGTCAAAAAAAGGCTAGACGCAGGAGACTTAAGATAGCGTTTGTGCTTTTTCTTATAATTGCGTTTATTACACTTGCCATTATGTGTTTTACGGTGTTTTTTCCAATAAAGCGAATTAGTGTTTCGGGAAGTGAAATTTATTCAAAATCTGAAATAATCAAAACATCAGGTCTTACAACCGATGATAATCTTTTTATGGTATCGGAAGACAAGATTGAAAATAATATAAGAAAGAAATTACCGTATATTGATAATGTAGAATTAAAAAGAGTCTTTCCTGATGCTGTGATTTTAACTATTACCGATGCAAAGGAATATGCGTATTATTTTTCAAATGAAAGTTATTATATCTTAAGCAACAACGGTTATATATTAAATCAGCAATCCGAAGCACCCGAGAATGTTTTTGAGATTGTCACAAGCGGTATAACAGGCAAAATCGGCGAAAAAGCAGTATATGATAGTTTGGCTGAGGAAGAGCTGGTATGCACACTCATTACCGAGCTTGGTAATAAGCAAATTAATGTTGATAAAATTGATGTTAGCAATATTATAGAGATTACTCTTGAGGTTGAGGGTAGATTTACGGTAATACTTGGAAATGCCGATTACACACAAGAAAAAATTGCGCATCTTTCAGGTATGATAAAAAGCATTCCTGACCGCAAGGGCAGGATAAATTTAAGTATGTGGACCCCCACTAACAGTCAGGGTTCATTCGTTGAGGAAAACAATTAAAAAAAGTTACAATTTTGTAATAAAAAGTATTGAAATTTGTTTTAACTTGTGCTAATATGTATTTGTATATTAATGCGTATCACTATAATTGTATAAAGATGGAGGAATTTTAAATGCCATTCGAAGTTGCAGAAGAAATGGAAAATGTAGTTCAAATTAAGGTTGTAGGTGTTGGCGGCGGCGGCGGTAACGCTGTTAACCGCATGGTAGCAGCAGGTGTTCGTGGTGTTGAGTTTGTTGCAATTAATACTGATAAAGCAGCACTCTTCCTTTCAAAAGCAGATCAGAAAATTCAGATCGGTGAAAAATCAGCCGCTGGTATGGGCGCGGGCGGTAATCCCGATAATGGCCGTGCAGCAGCAGAAGAGTCACGCGACGAAATCGCAGCAGCTCTTCGTAGCGCTGATATGATATTTATTACTGCAGGTATGGGCGGTGGCACCGGTACAGGCGCTGCTCCCGTTGTTGCAGCAATCGCTAAAGAACTCGGTATTCTTACCGTTGGTATCGTTACAAAGCCTTTCGCATTTGAGGGTAAAAAGCGTATGACTCAGGCTGAGGCTGGTATTGCAGCTCTTGGTGAGCAGGTAGACAGTCTTATTGTTATTCCTAACGAAAGACTTAAGTTCGTTTCTGAGCAAAAGATTACATTTAAGAATGCGTTTAATATTGCTGACGATGTTCTTCGTCAGGGTGTTTCAAGCATTTCTGAGCTTATCAATGTTACAGCACTTGTTAACCTTGACTTTGCTGACGTTACTGCTATTATGCAGAACGCAGGTTACGCTCATATGGGTGTTGGTGAGGCTACAGGTCGTGACAAAGCAGAGCAGGCTGCTCGTATGGCTATTACAAGCCCACTTATCGAAACCTCTATGGATAACGCTCGCGGCGTAATTATCAGCATTACAGGTTCTGATGATATCGGTCTTGAAGAGGTTGAGCAGGCTTCTACTATTATCGCAGAGATGGCTCACCCCGATGCTACAATTATTTGGGGCGCTCAGCTTGATGAAAGCATTGAGGATACTATCCGTGTTACTGTAGTAGCAACAGGTCTTGGCGACGATAAAAAGTCTGACAAGGATAATGACCTTGCATCTTTGCTTGGTGATACCGGCGACGGCGAAGACGATAACTTTGGTTCGGTATTAAAATTCTTTGATAACAACTAATGTTATACATAAAGCCTGACAGGGCTACTGTCAGGCTTTTTATGTTTATAAAACATTAATTAAAATAATTGAAATAGTAATTAATATCATACCCAAAATACTGCGTCGAGTTATGCGTTCTTTAAACATAACCGCTACCATAATTGCAGAAAGCAAGAGATTACTGCCAAATTTTAGAGGTAGCTATTGAAACAGGATTTGTTGACCCCCGCATATTTTTGTCGTATATAAAAAAACAAACTGGAATCACGGCAGTGGAATACATAAAAAGATTATAATATAAAGTACAACCAAGAATGATATGCTCCCCAAAAGTGTCTAACTTTTAGGGAGCATATCATTCTTGGTTGTCCATTGAATATTTTACAGTTTATTTTCTTTCTGGATAAAGGTTTTTACGAATTCATCATCGGCAATTTCGGGATATTCACTCCACAATCTGTCAATTTCTTCCGCCTGACCTTCTGATAAAACTTCATTTGGATTAAGGCAGTGTAAACTTGTCATAAGACCTTGTTTTTTAAGTACGTAGTGAAGTCCCGGAATACAGCCTGCGAATCGGTTTGCGACATCAAATACAGCGCCGTTTGCTTCGGTAAGATGCTCTGCTATGGTGAGGAGCGAACTATCAATTGTTCCGTTTTTACAGCACTCACGGCAACGCTCATATATTTCTACCGCACGATGAGTCCATACTGACCATTGGCCTAAAAGACCACCGACAAAGTATTTGGTTTTACCTTCGTGATAGAATGGGGTAAGAAGATCCATAACTATATGATCGTCATTACCTGTGTAAAGCGCAACCTCGTCAGCACGACTTGATAACATTACACCTTTTACAAGATCCTGTGTGCGATAACGGTCAAAGCAAGCGCATTTTATTGCAACAACGTTTGGTATATCGGCAAGACGCGTCCAATATTCTTTTGAAAGTTTACGACCGCCAACAGCTTCTTGCAAGTAAAAACCGATTACAGGCATTACCTCAGCTACTGCACGGGTACGTTCGAGTAATTGTTCCTCAGTCCAGTCGTTAAGTCCACCGGGGCTAAGTAGTACAGCATCAAAGCCGAGTTCTTTTGTGAGTTGCGCTTCACTACAAGCTTGTTCAATATCACCGCAAACACCCGAAATGCGAACCAAAGTTTTACCTGTTTCTTCCTCAAACTTTTCCATTTCGGCAATTACTGTTTCAAGTACAGGGCGGAAGAGATTATGCTCGGGGTCACGTATTTCAAATTGTGTGCTGTGTACTGCTGCTGCCACACCGCCAGAGCCTGCTGCCATATAGTAGCGAACCATCTTCGCTTGTGCTTCAGGGTCAAATTTGCGATTTTCGTCAAGGGCAAGGGGAATGGCGGGTATAACAGTACCGCCCAGTAAAATTTTCAGTGCTTTTTCGTGTCTGTTCATCAGTATTTACCGTCTCTTTCTTCAAAATGTGTGGGCTTGCCAAGACTTTTACCCCCCTGCAAGAGCCACTCTGCCTGCCATTCGATAAGTGTATCGAGGCTTACTGTTGGATAGCCAAACATACTGAACATCTTACCCGCATTATTAAGGTATGCGGTGTCGGCTTCTTCGCCTACAAAAGTTACTTCTTTGTCAAGTAATGCTGCAAGTTTCTGAGCGGTTACTTTAACTCCTGCGGTTTCGGGACCTGTAACGTTAACGATGTTCATATCGGGACTCGTGTGAAGAAGCAGTCTTATTGCCGCTTCATTTGCATCCTTTTGCCAGATGCAGTTAAAGCTAGGCATTGCGGCAAGGTTAATTGGTGAGTCGGCAAGAATTGTTTGTGCTATATCGTGAAGAACACCGTATTGCAGGTCGATAGCATAATTAAGTCGCATTATGCAAACGCTGGTGCCTCTTGATTTTGCAGCATACTCAAATGCACGTTCGCGCGCAAGACAGGACATTGGATACTCACCGATAGGAAGTGGCTTTACATCCTCGGTGGTGCCGCCACTACAGGTTGGTACCTTTGGATAAAGATTACCGCTTGAAAATACTACTATTCTGGATTTTGAGAATCTTTTTGCAGTCATACAAGGTAACCACGAATTCATACCCCAGGTAAGATGTTCACTGCCATCTGTACCAAATTTACGTCCTGCCATAAAGATAATGTTGTCACAGTCGGGGAGGTTTTCTAGCGCACCATCTTGAAGTAAATCGGCGCATATAACGGTGACACCTTCATTTTCCAATCTTGTGATTAGCCCAGAATCCGAAAAACGCGAAACGGCATAAACCTTTTTGTTTATACCTGCGGCCTTTATTGCCTTTGCTGCTAAAGTGCAGATATCGGGTCCCATCTTTCCGCCCGCACCCAAGACCATAATATCGCCGTCTATTTTTAAGATATCATCAATAAGTGCCTGTGATGGCGTTGTTAGAAGCTTAGACAGTGTTTGTTCATTCCATTTAATATTGCTCATTTCAGTTCTCCCTTGTTAAATAAGATAAGATAAGTTGAATGGTATGTTGTTTTCTAGTTTCAATAATGTCTTTGTCAGTAAGGTCAGTATGAAAAAGTTTTGAAAGGGTATACTGATTTGAAAAGTTTGCAAAACAGGTGGTAATCATAGAAATCACAACCTGATATGAGTCAATTTCTTTACTGAATATACCATCATTTTTTCCTTTTTCAATAATATTTATAAAATGCTTTATGGTTTTACGCTCAATAACAGAGTTTTCTAATTCTTTTAGGTATTTACCCTTGTTAAGATTTTCCCACATAAGAATATTTACAAAGTTTGAATTGCTTTGCAAAAAATCAAAATAGGTTGAAATAATTTTTTCTATTAAAGGTTTACCGGTGATGTTTTGTTCTACCAATATATTTTCTATATTTTCCATTTTTGAATATGTATCAAGCAAAACTTGTTTGTAAAGCTGTTCTTTATCACCAAAATAGGCATAAATCATACGCTTATTAAGATTTGATTGCTTGGCGATTTCATCAACTCTGGCACCCCAATAGCCTTTTTCGGCAAATTCACGTTCAGCCGCTTTTAAAATTGCAATCCTACTTTTTTCAGGATTTCTTTTCTTCAAATTAATTCCTCTTTCCAATTGTATATTGCGATTTTTTCAAAAAGATTGACGCCGATAGGTAAAACTTCGGGCGGAACAAAAAACTTTTCATTATGAAGTGGGGGAGTGTCACCTATCCCGAGCCATAGCATAACCGATGGTGCAAATTCACCATAGCAGGCGAAATCTTCTGCAGCAAGTGTTGGAGTAGCATCGTCGCAAACATTAAAATTACCATTAATAAGTGTCGAAACAATGTGTTCGTCGTTATAAACGGGTGGACATCCGCCATCAAAGGTAAGCTCTGCAGTAGTTCCATAACGTTTGGCGATTTCATCGGCGGTTTTGTAAAGTAGATTTTTTATATTATCTCGATGTTCTTTTGAATAAGTACGTATGGTTCCGTAAAGCTCGGATTTATTAGGAACGATATTATGTGAATCGCCACTATGGATGCTCCCGCAAAAAAGTAAGGAATTATCATCGGCGGCAATTGATTTTATTTTGGGCAGAGCAGATGCAAAATCCACCGCTGATAACAATGCGTCGTTGCCGTTGTCTTGCTGTGCGCAGTGAACGCTCTTACCGAAAAATTTAACACGAAAAACATCGCTTGATGCCATCAATGCGCCGCGTTTTGTGACGGCTGAGCCAAGTGGTATTTGCGGCCAAACGTGCATAGCAAAACAGGCGATTAAATTTTTTGGAATAATACCATCTACTATTGCGGCAAGCGCTCCACTGGTGGTTTCTTCAGCACTTTGAAATAAAAAGCGTATATTGTGTGGTAGATGTCGGTCGTAAAGTGTATGTGCTAACTCTAAAAGTATAGAAGTGTGAGCATCGTGACCGCAAGCATGCATAACTCCAACATTTTTCGAAGAATATGCCAAGCCACTATTTTCACTAATTGGCAATGCGTCAATATCTGCTCGAAGTAGTATCCAGGGTGATGCGCTGTTAGATATCAAATCTGTGTAAATGCTTGCACCACCAATCTGGTAAGGCGCATAGCCTATCTCCTTGAGAGTATCAAATATGTATTGTGAGGTTTTGAATTCTTTTCCCGAAAGTTCGGGGTATTTATGCAGTTTTTTATAATGTTTCAGAGCAATTGACATAACCACACCTCTAATAAGTAACTGTTTAGTTACTTAAATCATATCACAAAGTTATTACTTTGTCAATAATAAAAAAAGAAAGGGTAGCCCAAAGAAGCTACCCGATCTTTTTGCCGTATGGATGAAATTAGCAACCGCAGCCGTTGTTATTGCAAGAATTGCAACCGCAACCGTTGTCGTTTGTGTTGTTACCGCAGCAGCAGAACAAGAGGATGAGGATGATAATCCAAGTACAACCGCAACCACCAAAGCCATTATTACACATAATCAAGACCTCCTTTTTTGTCTTTCATCACATA
>CAZVWG010000027.1:0-18009 GCA_964630675.1 uncultured Ruminococcus sp. | reverse complement strand
CCCAGTTTTACCCCATTTAACCGAGAAAATATGAGGTTTCCTTGCAAGGATATGAAGTGTTATGAGATTCTGAAAAACTTTGTAAAATAAGGTAAAGTTATGAGGATTGATGACCTCATATGAGGTGATTTGAGGCACTCTTTTTCTATCCCCACTATGAAACCGTTAGACTAAGAAATTTTATTCCCGTGTATGCAAAAACATACACGGGTTTTTTATAAAACTAATGACAAAAATAAAAAAATATGTTATTATTATATAAAATATAATTTCGGGGTGGTTTTATGAACTATTACGATTTAATTTTGAATTATGCTAAAGCAAGCTATAAAAAAATGTTTCGTGAGCCCGACGGACTGCTAAAGCACAAGTTCATTGTACCTGGCGCTACTTACTCAAACAGTTTGTGGGACTGGGACAGTTGGCTTACCAATATTGCACTTCGCGACTTCGTAACCGAAGATATTTCAGAATATGAAAAAGGTTGTATATTAAACTTTTTAGACCATATGGAAGATGACGGTAAAATGCCTATATATATAATGCCCACATTAAAGTTTTATCATTGTGATAATATTGCCGTTACCAACATCCACAAACCTTGTCTTGCGCAACATACAGCATTTATTGTAGAGGTTAATAATAACGATATAGAATGGCTTCGCCCATATTTTGACAAAATACTTAAATTTGTAGATTATTACTATAACAATCAGCGTCACTCAAGCGGTCTTTATTATTGGATAAACGATTGTGCAATAGGTGTGGATAACGACCCATCTACCTACTACCGTCCCGAAAACAGCTCGGCATCGATTTATCTTAACTGCTTAATGTACAAAGAGTTAGAGGCTGTGTGTTTCTTAGGCGAACTTTTGGGTGTGGATATTGTATTTTATAAAAATGAAGCCAAAAATCTTAAAAAAGTTGTTCAAGACCTTTGTTATGACGAAAAAGACGGTATGTATTACAGTTGCGACATTAACTTACTACCAATTAATCCTGATAATATCATGCACTCTGGTGCGCCACGCCACTGGGACACACTTATTCAGCGTATTGGATGCTGGTCAGGCTTTATGGCTATGTGGGCAGGTATTGCAACCAACGAACAGGCTACTCGTATGGTAAAAGAAAATCTTCTTGACGAAAAAGCATTCTGGGCGCCTTACGGTGTGCGTACACTTTCAAAATATGAGAAGATGTATTCTATTAAAAAGACAGGAAATCCATCCTGCTGGTTAGGACCAATTTGGGGTATTTCTAACTATATGGTATTTGATGGTCTTGTTAAATACGGATTTATAAACGAAGCAAAAGAACTTGCCGAAAAAACACTTAAACTATTCGGTGAAGACATTGCCAAAAACGGCGAGCTACACGAATATTACGACCCCGAAAGCGGTGAATGGGTTAACAACCCAGGTTTCCAGAACTGGAACCTTTTTGCAATAAAAATGGGACAATGGCTACAGGAAAATAAAAATTAATAACGGAGTTTTGAAATGAAAGATACAGCGGCTATTATTTTGTGCGCGGGCAAAGGCTCGCGAATGAACGACAATTCAAAAAGCAAGGTTTGCTTTGATTGTGCAGGAGTGCCTGTCATTAGAAGAATTATTGACAATATGAAGGCTGCGGGTGTCAGCCGATTTGTTGTGGTTATCGGTCATCAAGCATACAGCGTAATGGACTGCCTTGATGGTATTGATGGCGTTATATATGCCTATCAAAAAGAACAAAAAGGCACAGGTCATGCCGCGCTTTGCGGACTAAAGGCACTTTCTTCTATGGGGTATGACGGTCCTGTTATTGTTTCTATGGGTGATAAGATTATATCCACCGATGTAATCAGCGGTATTTTGCAAAAAGCAGAATCTGCCGATGCTGTATGGGGTGTGCAACCTCTTGCCGCTAACTTTAACGGTGGACGTGTTGTCGTGCGCGACGGTAAACCGTACGGTGTTATAGAATTTACCGATGCGGCACTTATGGCGCTTAGCAATTCAACACCAGACCAATACGAAATAAAACTGAAAGAAATTGGTCTTAACCCCAAAAAAGCACAAAAAGTATTGGAAGTGGCAACCCAAAATGCGCCTGTCGGTATAAAAACACTTTGCGGTGAAACATTCGGTGCTGATGAAATTTTATCGGCCAAATATGCCAATGCCGCCCTTTATTGCTTTAATACAAACAAAGTTATTGATGCTATCGCTACACTTGGTTCTGACAATGCTCAGGGCGAAATATATCTTACCGACACGCTTGAGTATTTTGCTCAAAAGAACAGTGCCGTATTATATGAAATTGCAAACAAAACTGATATGCTTACCTATAGCACCAAGCAAGAACTTTGTGAGGTAAGTCAACATTTTATGCGTAAAGCATCTGAATATATTACCGATATTAATTGTGGTAATATGAATCACATATTCACTAATCTTTACGGCGATAATATTGATGTTCAAAAATCCAGATATATTGGGTTACTAAATAAGTTCATTAATATATATGGAGATCAAAAGGTTGTAATCACGCGTTCTCCCGGTCGCATTAATCTTATGGGCAGACACATTGACCATCGTGGCGGCGGTATAAACGTTATGGCAACCGATAAAGATCAGGTGTTTGTATCATCACACAGAGATGACGATATTGTTAATATTGCAAATCTTGATACAACCTACCCCGAACGCAGTTTTTCAATAAGCAAAACGCTCGCACTTGGTTCTAACGAATCCTGGCTTTCATATCTTTCAAGTCAAAAAGTTATCGACGCTCTACATGACAGTAAGGGTGATTGGTCAAATTATGTAAAATCCGCCGTAATACACGCGCAATTTAAAACCGACCATAAACTTTGCGGTATGAATATGATATCAACAGGCAACATACCTGTTGCGGCAGGTCTTTCATCCTCATCGGCTATTGTTGTTGCCGTTATGGAGGCATTGGTTGCGCTTAACTGCCTTAACCTTACTGAACGTGAATTCATAGACCTTTGTGGCGAGGGCGAATGGTTTGTTGGTTCGCGCGGTGGCTCCGGTGACCACGCGGCAATGAAATGTGGTAAAAAAAATGCTATTGTGCATTTAGGCTTTAAACCTTTTACTATTGGCGAAAAACGAAAATTCTCTAACGAATATGCGGTTTTGGTCGCAAACTCAATGCTTATGGCTAAAAAGTCGGAAGGTAGCAAAGATATCTTTAATGCAAAAGTTGCTTGCT
This sequence comes from uncultured Ruminococcus sp., assembly GCA_964630675.1. GTDB lineage: Bacteria > Bacillota > Clostridia > Oscillospirales > Acutalibacteraceae > UBA737. The sequence goes on along the minus strand of CAZVWG010000027.1, from coordinate 14,778 downwards.
ATGAATTTGCACTTATGTTGCTTAAAAAAAATTATCCTCACTACGAACTTAAAGAATTCCGCGATCTTGCTAAAATCAGACCATATTCGGCCGTATACAAAATGATCGAATCGTTACCTGAAACTATTACTCGGGGCGGAATAAAAGCACTATTACCGGAATATAAAGATCGACTTGATGAAATTTTTGCAAATCACAAAGACCCACAGGTTTATGAGCTTCGCAACGTTACACTCTATGGTATTTCAGAATGTGAACGTGCAGAAAAATTTATGGATGTATTAAAAACTTCAGATTATACCGCGCTTGGCAATATGATGAAGATCAGCCATAACGGAGACCGTCTTGGTGCAGAAAGTATAAGTGATGCACATCTTGAATACTTAATCGCTAATAACACCCCTTTTGAAACCGAATGTGGTTCATACAAATGCTCCACTCCGGAAATTGACTATCTGTGCGATTTGCTTAACAACACCGAGGGTGTTTTGGGTAGTGAAATTGTCGGTGCAGGTCTTGGCGGATGTGTAATTGCTTTGATTGAAAAATCAAAAGCCAATAGTATTATAGACATCGTAAATTTAGGTTATTACGATAAATACGGTTTTGAACACGCTGCATATGTTTACAATGCATCAAATGGTTCTTCGGTTATATTTTAACATTAAAATGGCTGTCTCACTTTTTTCTTAGTGAGACAGCCCAAATTTTGTCACAGACAACCGAAACGGAGACAGCTTTACAAAAAAGTCTCCTTAGTACGTTTGTATTTATGCCAAGGGATACCCATGGTAAAGGTATTCACCAATTCATTACATCCTGTAAATACTCAATTAATTGCTGTGATAGCTGTTGATGCCCATATACCGAAGGATGTCCGTCAGATCCAAAAGCGCCATTAGTATCCTCAATTACCGCGGCAAAAACTCCGATTTTATTATCGTTATACTGTGTTTGGCGTTTTTCTACGATTGTCTGAAGTATACTCAAAGCCTTGTAAGTTCCTCCGCATGTGGTGCACACAATGTACGACTGCGGATATTTTTTTCGAATAGTTGCGATAAAATCCATATACGAATTATAATAATCAACTTCACTAACGTTCATTGCGTAATCGTTTGTACCGAGATTAATTATAACTACATCAGGGTCAGGTTGATTAAATCGGTATGCGGTATTAGTTTTATAAAGCGTACGGTTAAAATATTTTGGAGTTACCTCTGTAGTCGACGTTGAAAGACTAACGTGTACTCCGTGTCCCGATAGCGCAATATCGGTATACTCTGCGTTAAGTTCTGCCGCAGCAAGCGCACCATAGGTAAGATCAACATTTTCTTCGTTTAAACGAAAGCCCGCCTCGGTTCCTTCGTTACCATAACCCGCAGAAATAGAATCACCGTATATCTCGATTCTCCTATCCTTGCGTGCGGGCGCTGGTGCGGCCTTTCCGGTTCCGTAATCAAAGCCCTCAAACTGTATCAGCGAACCAAACGCAGCTTCGGTACGTTTTGTCACTTTCACAGTATGATAACCGTTCTCAAGTCCACTAGCCAACTGATATTTATCTACACCTATTTTAACTTCAAGGACGTAAGGGTCTTTATTATCAATTGTTACGTTAAAATAATCAACTTCACCATACGGACCGCAACGCACAGTTTTTAGTATTACACTTATTTCACTGCCTTCAAAACCGGCTGTAATTGTGCTTCCTGACCATTCAAACTGATATACACCCGTGCTTACGGTTGAAAAACGTCCGATAAATTCTATATTATTTTCACTCTTTTCTATAACTGTCTCTGAAGAAACATTTTGATTATCGTCTGATGATATATTTTCTTGGAATGAAGCATCAACGGTTTGTGAAGCACTCTCTGACGGAATAGAAACAGTAGATGTTGTGTTATCATGAATTGGTTCGATCTGAGATGTTGTATCCTTTGATGCTACGATGCTCTCTATTTCGCTTGAATCAATTTGGGAACTATTGTCCTTAAGATATATAACGGATGAGCTTTGGTCCGAAGAAGTAACGTCAACACTGCATCCGCAAAGGCACAAAGTCAACGCCAAACAAATTAAAAATAATGAAAATAAAAACTTTTTCATTGTGTTTCTCCTTCGCATTTTATTTACTAAGTATTAAAATTAAAAGCTCTTACCGAAAGACCGTCGGTATGCGAAACCATAATTTTACGTTTTTCGTACGGAGCAAGACAAAAGAAATTGCTGTCAGCTGTAAACTCGGTATCGTGCGGTAGGTTTTCAATAAAAACACCCACTGCCATAATATCGGAACGATTTTCAACTACAGCACACCCGTCCTCTATCGAAAGCGAAAGCTCTGCTTGTGGAAGTCGCGTATAGCAGCCTATATCCTTTTTATAATTAAGCATATAAAACGTATTATCGTATAAAGCATCATCAACATAAAGGTCAACGGTAATTATCCGAACCTGCTCTATTGCTTCCGGCTTTAAACAAAATGAACCTACATTTTGTGCTGCACTATCGGGAACAAAATAGATTTTTTCACTCTGCAATTCACAAAGCTTATTATCAAATGCAGAAATACAAATTTTGCATTTATGACCTGCAACCGAGCAATTGTCATCAAGCAATATAACGGGATATTCTTCTACCGCCGATATAGATTTAACGGATAACATTGCGTGAATTGGTTCAAATGCATTCTTGAAAGCGTAATACGGTATTTTAGGAACACCGTAATAGTCAACCGTTGACCAAGAGCAAGCAGGATATACATCGGTAAATTTGTAGTAGCATATGCCTGCCGCATTTTCAGTATCGGCACGTTGAGTTTCAAGCGTATGACGTATAGCTACAATTTGAGCCATCTGAGTGCCAAACACAAAATCTTTTATTGTTTTTATATCAACAAAATCTTTAGCGTGAAGTATCAGATTGTCCATATCGGTAGTATTTTGATCTGATACACTCTCATTAAAACGTGGTGTATGATAGTTAAAAGTGTTTTTTGCTGCACGGTCAATTTCATCATCAAGCTCATCCTGCGGCACATATCGTGCAACACTTTGAATATTGGGGCAGGATGCCATTCCAAATTCACCAATAAACGGAGCACGCAACTTAAGTGAAATGTCCATTTCCTGCATTCCCCAATAGGTATCATAATTATGAAGTGAACCGGCGTATGGCGACGTGCGATGAAATGGACGCGAACCGTCAAGTTCAAAGGCTATGCTTGCCATCTCGCGAACAGAGGGCTCGTCTGTAGCCATAAGCTCATTACCGCCTGCCCAGCGCACAAGGCTTGGATGGTTGCGCAGCCTAACCGTATGTATACGTGCAGTCTCCACAAGAGCATCGTTTGGCTGTGTTTCGGGCGATTCCCAACACGTTGGCCATTCTTGTTGCACCATCAGTCCCAGTTCATCGCATTTACGGTAAAAATAATCACTTTCGGGCAATCCGCCGCCCCAGGCACGCAAAAGCTGTAGGTTTTCGTGCTTGGCGAGTTCTAAGAAACGGTCATACCGTTCCTCTGTACACCGAAGGAGTGCATCGGTGGTGCACCAGTTTGTACCCTTTATAAAGATATATTTACCATTAATATAAAACCGCCAGTTATACCAATCGGGCTTTGGGGTGTCGTGCACAGGTTGCATTTCAATCTGTCTTATGCCAACAGTTTCTTCAAAGGTTTGTACAAGATCGTTTTCGTTTTCTATACTCACTGTAAAATTATATAACGGCTGATCGCCGTATCCATTTGGCCACCAAAGCTTTGGATTTTTAATATTAAGAGTATAATGCAACCTCTGTCCCGCATCACAAGTGAAATCGGAGGTAAAATATTGAGTATCACCCTCGAAATTTGCGGGTGATACCGCTATTTTAATTTTACCTCTTCCGATACCAAAAGCTTTAAGACATACGCCCATTTTTCCGATAGAATAATCCTCGGTTAAAATAAACGGACGTTCAAATTCACAGTGGGGTTTGCTTTGCAGTGCAACATCAGCCCATATACCACGCGAAGGAATGCAGGCATAGTGCCAACCATATACACAGTTCACAACAACACCATTCCTCCAGCCCTCATCATAATCAGCATATTCAGAATATTTTTTTCTGTCGGACGGAGAATTTTCAATTTTTACAATCAAAGTATTATGAGGCTTTAACAGTTCTCCTACCGCAAAATCAGGACCTCCGAACATACCAATATGCTCACCAAGAAGCACCCCGTTTAAATAAAAACTTGCTTGATGACATACTCCGCTGAAATACAAATGCGGATCATTAAGACTACCGTCATAATCAAACTCTTTTTTAAACCACCAGATTTTATATGCTTCCTCACGGGCAAATTTATCATTCTTAGCAACCATTGGATCGGGTATTTTATTGGCATTAAGCAACGCTGCTTGCACCGTGCACGGTATATTTGCTTTAATGCTATCAGCAAAATCCGGTATTTCATCCCCGCCCGAAGTCATCTGATAAATTCCATTTAAAGAAATTTGCGATGCACCGTTATCAACAATATTTAATTCAGTTACTGAAACCAAGGGTATTTCAGGCTCCTCGGCAGGAGTTTTTCCAATAAATAAAAGCTCGCGTTCTATTTCATCAAGAGATTTAATTATCACAATATTTCCCCTCCCAAAAGGTTTAATATGATATTATGAGAAGATCTGTTTTAATACGGGCGTTAAAACCTTTGCCATTTCTACATAACCCTTAAAATGCGGATGCAAGCCGTCGTCAGATAATCCATCCTGCAAAGTCAAGCCGTCCGAACAAACAATTGCCGAATGATAATCAACATACGGAACATTAAAATCATCACACAAGCGTTTGAGTATTTTATTTAGCTCTAAAACAACCTCGTTTCGCATATTTGCAAACGGAACAGGTTCTCTTACAGGTAAAATAGAACATATAACCATTTTTTGACCGACATCACTCGCGGCTTTTAAAATTTCAATATAACTCTTCTCGACTAAATCATATACCTCGTTTGCTTTTTCCTGCGGAACAGTACCGTCTTCGCCTACAAATTCATCGAGGCACCATGTATTATTTATGCCGCCAAGCATAACGCAAACTTTTGGTTTTAACTGAAGCACATCAGCCTCAAAACGACGGTTCATAATATGAACACTGTCACCGCTTATACCTCGGTTTATGCAACTGCCAAATTGTTTGTAATAGGCTAACGGTTCCATCTGGTTTGTTATTGAATCACCAAAGAAACAGATATCTATCTCTGCCTCGTTGCAAAATACTTGCATATTTTTTAGGTCAAATTCCCAACGCAGCACATCGGCAGCGGCACCGTCGCCGCCCATTATTCCCGGGCTTTTAAGTAATTCTCTTTCCTTCATAATTATATCTCCTTACAGTCTTTCAGGTGGCACGAACATTAGGTATGTGCACTAATAATATTTATGATTTTTTCATTTGTAACAGCCAATTTCAAAATTGTTTCTGCAATAGACATTGCCTTTGTTTTATCGTGCAGTACCTCAAGCGTACAATTAAATCCACCGCCCAACAATTCCAGTTCGCTCCATATTATATTGTTTTCATGAAGTAAGGAAATCACATCCGGCACAAATGTCAAATTGGGATTTAAATCGTATGCACGACGTAGGAATGCTTCCCCGTGACCTGCGTTTGTTGCAAGATTACAAATATAGATACACCAATGCCGCCAACTATCATAATTTTCTGAGTTAAATCGGTTATATCTGCCGCTTATGACATCTGCTGCCCAACTACGATAAGCGTTAGCACCAAAGACTACGCCATCAGCCGTCTTTTTAGCAGTCATTAAATCAGGTATCTGCTTTACGGCATTTTGGTATACTGCTGCGATATCTGTAATCTCTGGCAGATGTTCAATAAAAACAAAGTCACATTCGATCTCACGGTACGGGATGTCTATACCATACTGAATATCATCACCGCACGATAGATGACATTTTTCTGTTTCATCATCGTAAGAAATCAATAAATCATAATTTGAGTTTTCCCCTACGCCTACGCAGAGTACAGGAATACCTCGGTCGATAAATTGCTTGATAATAGTATAATACCGTTGCGATTCAGCAGTCCATTTGCTATGTTTAACAAAATGATATTTCAATCCGATCATACCCAACACCCGTGCAATGAAGGCTTCGTTATCGGCACAGACTGATACGCAGTCGTTGAATTTTTCATTATTGCCGTAACACATGACAAAATCGTCACCGGCAAGACCGGCAAAAAAGTCGTATGTATAAAGAGTGGAATCGCCACCCAAGCATTCCATCAATTTTGCCATACAGGCACCAAATGGATAATTTTGACCAAAATTCCAGTTGATGAACTGCCCCAGTTCAAGTTTGTTTGCGCCCACTTTGTATCCTCCTTCATCATATATATCCAAAAACGATGCTACTAATATACTAGCATTATTATAATACTTTTAGCATCTCACTATTTTATATAATTTTTGTTAAAGCATTTCATCCGGCACAAACATTGCAGTACACGCCTGAGCCATTATCCGATAGAAGAAATCGTTTGGATGGTTAATATTATTACTGTTAATATCCCAGAAGCGCTTGCGTTCTTGAATATCAAGATGTAGTTGCATTATCTCAAGCACAGCAAGTCCGGGTATTTCACGCTCAAGAGCCAAGTGTGCCAGCGCGTAATCCTTTTGATATACATTCCAACGGTAATCATCGGTTGTACGCGCTATAAATCGGTGTGGGGTCATTGGGTCAACAAGTATAAACTCTGTTTCGGGACTGTCTTTACGCACTATGTTTACAATTGTTCGTATATTATCAAGATATTCATCAACCGAGCATCTGTCATTGCCGCCAAAACCTAATATTACAAAATCGGGTTTAAAATTTGCTATATGTGTCTTGGCGTTTGCTATCCCCCATTTAGTTTCGGTACCTCCGAGGGCTGTATCAATTTCGTGAATAACAACGCCGTATTTTGACTGCATTTGCTTGCAAAACAGCGATGCCCAAATCGGCTGATGCGGCTCAATATTAAGAAAGCCTGAAACCTCGTCGCCACTTGTTACACTATCACCGTAAAATACAGCGGTCATAACCTGACAAGTACGCAATTTTTCCATTGTGCGCGGCAAAAGGTCTCCTTTAAATTTTGGCTTTGCAAAAGGATAATTGTCGGAATGCGTATATGTAACGTGTATATTTTTAGGATAGAAAAAATGACCGCCACCAACACGAAGATGTCCGCCAAAATCATAATTCATTATGTTTTCGCCAATTTCATCAGGGCAATAAAATTCATTATATGTAAAATGAGCCATACGAGAATTTTCGGTACGGCAAATCATATTGTTTTCAATGGTATAGTCGCGTCCTTCTTCGTATTCTATACGTAATGTATAGTCTCTGACAGAAAGCACCTTATCGACATTATAAAAAAGTGGTGCACGCATATTTCCGTTCTTGTCGGGCACAAAAACAACACTTTCATTATAAACAGTGTTCCCCTTCCAAAAAGGTGTAAGCGCCCACGATTTGTCAATTCTATCAAGATTCATTTGCATAAAACCTCACCTTTCAAAAGCAAGCGGTTCCGCCGCACTGTACGCGACAGAACCGCTTTTTGTCATACTATTTGTTAAACAGTTCGTTAATTGGATCGTCAAGAGTATTTCCAATACTGCTAAGCTCAGCACTTGGAGTAGTTTTTCTTCCAAAAATTGTATTTGCATATACCGCATTCAAAGTATTTGCAACTGAGTTTACTGCATATGCCTTATCAAAAGTTACGTTGCGCAGGCAAAGATCATACATATCCAAAGAACGACTATCGTTGCTCTGGAAGTAGTCAGCCTGTACATCGTCTGCCCAATCAAGCTGATCGTCAACAGGACGAGCAAGTGCATTAAAGATTATAGCTGTTTTGTCAGCATTTTTGTTTGTAGCTGTCAAGCACATAAGTCTTGCATTCATAGAGTTTGAAGTATATGTTGTAGCATCTGGGCCCTTCGGATATGGTACCATACCGTAATCAAAGGTAGCTCTTGGCTTGATCTGTTGGTTAAGAACCCATGATTCATACATAAGGAAGCCACAATTACCCTTTAAGAAATAGTCAATGCTGTTAACAGCACTAACTGTATCCCAAGGAGAAGAAGATAACTCGTGGTTATTTGTGTACATTATCTTTTGTGTATTAACCCACTTATCGTAATAGTTAAGTGCGTTTACTACCTTGCTGTCGGTGAAATTAGCAACAACCTTGCCGCCTGAATCTTTAACAAGAGAACCGCCGTTTGCACCGATAAGTCCCCAAGAAATGTAGTTAGGCAATCCGCAGAAGCCGTACTGATCGGTCTGGCCGTCATTGTTGGTATCTTTGGTAATCTTAACACATATCTCTTGGAATTTATCAAAGGTCCAGGTTCCGTTTTCAACCATATCATAAATGCTGTCAGGATCAATACCGTTTGCACTCAGCAATGTTTTGTTGAACACTACACAATATCTAACCTCTTCGGGACGGTAGAACTGTAATCCGTACTGATTACCGTCATAATAACCAAGCTTGGTATAGCTGTCGCACCAACGAGGATCATCTGTATCGATAACATCACAGTTATCCCACGGTACAATATATCCGAGTTCTTTTGCAGCAACCATCTGATACGGTGAAAGCTCTAACAGGTCAGCAACCTTTTTGCCTGCTGCAACATATGTTTGAATGGTCTCCATATCGGGATACGGTGAGTTAAGTATGGTAATTTTGCAGTTATACTCCTTCTCAACCTCTTCTATACGTGCGAAAAGATTCTCTTCAAACAAGGTGCTGTTTTTTGAAAGCTTTGTAGGAAGATGTGCCGAAAGAATAGTAAAGTTGTATCCATTCATATCAACAACCTTATCATCTGCCAGCTTTTCGCCTGTATCAGAGCCAAGACCACCACCGCTTGGCTGTGCCGTTGTTGTGTTGTTCGTTGTTGTGTTGTTGTTCGTGGTTGTATTGTTGTTCGTTGTTGTGTTGTTGTTCGTGGTTGTGTTATTATTTGAGCCGCTACTCGTAGTAGAGCTACCACTCGAACCGGTAGTGCCGGTACCGTCCGTTGTGCCGGAAACTGTACCGTCTGAAGTGCTGTCATCAGATGATGTGTCATCTATATCAGACAAGTCGGCATTATAATCATCATAGTAGTAGCTACTTTCGGTAACGATTACCTTTCTGCACGCGGTAAGTGAGAAGCAGAGACACAAAGCAAGGCATATAGCGATTGCTCTGGTAAACCAATTACGTTTCATAAAATCAATCCTTTCATAAGAGATCGGGGTAAGCACAGCGTAAAAACGCTGTGCATTATTTAATTATTACTTAGAGCGTTTCTTTTTGCTAAGAACGATAAGTACAACTACTGCTGCTATAACAACTACAGCCGCAATTACAGCAATTGCGATAAGCGTGTAGTTGACTTCGTATACAACCTTTGATGTTGTATTCTTCTTTTTGGTTGATTTGTTAGAATTATCGGTATCGTCATCAACAGTATCGTCATCAACAGTTTCGTCAGTGTCAACAACTGTAGTTGTGCTTGAGCTACCAACAACATTATCGTTTTTATTATCGCTTTTATTATCGTTGTTTTCAACTGTAGTATCTGAAGAATTGCTTGAAGAATTATCTGTAGTGTCAGAAGATGTGTTATCCTTCTTGCTAATAGAATCAACATCAAAACGGGTTACGCCCGCTTCGGTAGTAGTGCCTGTCTTTTCAATAAGGTAAATACCTGCAAAATCGGTGTCGATTTCAACATCAAAATCATAAAGGCTTCTCTGTGTGCCTTCGGCAATAACTTCACCAGACCAAAGATCAGTAATTTCATATACAGCGTTTTCCCAACCCATATCCTCATAAGGAACGCGGCAGGTAAATGATGTATTACCGTGTTGATTGTTATTTGCAACTATAATGATACCGTATTCATCGTTATAACGTACATAGCCTTGGATTGTTTCAAGTCCAACAACCTCTACCTCAGCAATGCTTGTGTCACGCAACGCATTCGGGAAATCGGTAAGAAGATCCGAATAGAGTCGGCGCAAACGAATCATATACTTAAAGTTTTCAAAGTATTCGCGATTGTCTTTATTCTCAAGAACACTCCAATCTATGCTTGTGGAATAAAGAATCGGACCTAAGGTTCCGTCGTATGCAAACTCTTCACCCATAAAAAAGATTGGAATAAACGGTGAGAACAATGCCTGATAAGCAGTAAGAGATACTTTGCCGTCCATACCATAAGATTTGCAGTCGTGACAACTCATAAGATATGAGTAAAATCTTGAATAACCCGACTCATCTGTATACTGGTAGTATTCTGTACCAAGACCTGTACCGTTTTTAACATAATCAACTATGTTGTAAAGTTCGGTAAAGAGCTCATATATCTGCCACTGATCACGACCTGCACTGTGCTCGTCAAAGTCATAACAGCCATTGATGCGTTCGTTGGTATTTTCAGAATATATAACTATCTTTTCGCCTGCTTCAAGGGCTCTTGTACGAACATCCTTAAACATAGTGTAACCTGTGTATGAGGGTTCGCAGTCGCCACGGAAGCCGTCAACGCCCATTTCGGTGGTCCACCAAACAAGAGTATCTACAAAATAGTTATAGAAATCGGTGTTGGACCAATTGTATGACCAACCGCCCCAATAGTTTTCGCCGGCAAACCAATCAGATGGATATTCACCGTCATTGTACATAGGAGCTTCCCAATCGCACCCCCAGGTAACAACGTCAAGAATTATACGTATATTACGCGAATGTGCCTCATCAACAAAGTCTTTGAAAACCTTAAAACCATCTTCATAGTTATCGCAGCCTGTCATTGCCTTGCTTATGGTGTGTACACCAAAGTTACCGTAGTTAGAATTGTCGTTATCGTCGTAAACAGGTGTAAGCCATATTGCGTTTACACCGGTTTCCTGATAATGATCAAGCAGCGGAATTGCCGCCTCAAAGGTTCCCTCTTCGGTGGCGTTGCTGATTTGCATCTCAACAATTATAAGATCTTTTACCCAATCAGGACTAAGGAGTCCGTTACCAGAGTCTTCCATTACAACATATTCATCATCTACATATTTGGGTGTTACGTCAGAATTATCGATATAATTTGTTGTAGGTTGTTCGGCAGAAATTACAACACTTGCAGCCGAAACCGTAAAAAGAAGAACAACAGCTAAAATAATACTTAATATTCTTTTCATAATTTTAAGACTCCTTTCTAATTTTTTTCCTGTAAATCAAAACTGCAACAGCAACAATTGCCGAGAGCATAACTACTGATGTAAACAGCATATCATCACTTGTGTTTGGTGATACCTTGTCACTTGTGCTTGGTGTTACCTTGTCACTTGTGTTTGATGTTACCTTGTCACTTGTGTTGTTTGAAGTGTTGTCTTGCTTGTTATCAGTAACAGTATCTGATACATAACCATAAAGGTCAAGTTGTTTTCTGATATTGTAATAATCAGAAATTGCTTTTTCAAGAGTTTCGTAGTTGCCTACAATAAGACGCTTGTCAGTATCGATCTGCACGCGCTGATATACGGTGCCTACTGTTTCCTTGTTGTCAACAGCGAGCAGCTTATACATTTGACGTATCTGATCAATAAGATCGCCGCTTTCATAGGTTACTGTACCAATACCTTCTATAGCCAGAACAACGTCTAAAACTTCTTCAGCTAAAACAAGGTAAGCGTAGTTAGCAACCAATGGCTGCAGGCTTGGATCAAGCGCATCGTAAAGCTCCCAAGCCGCAAGATATTTCTCTTCAGATTCGGGAACAATCTTACCGTCCTCGGTATAGATAGCATATATAGCTTCAATAACCTTGTTAAGTTCTGTAACCTGTGCATTTGTAAGATCTTCTGCACAAACAACAGCATTGCCGTGAATTGCCAAAACGTCGATAGCAAGGTCGAAATACTGATATGTCCAAGGTGAAATTGTAACATACATTGAATTATCGCGGTCGGTCAAACGGTTAGCTGCATCACACAACGATGCAGGAAGAATGCCGGTAGCACCCGCAACGGTAAATACATAATCACCGTCAGAATTCTTTTCGACCTTCATATCCCAAACGGTATCCTTAAGATACTCGTATGAAATACGTGAGTCGTTAATAATTACAACGTCGGTCTGACCTTCAACATGAGCGGTCAAAGTGCCTTTTGAGAAATCAAATATAAGTGCTACAATGCTTGGTTCACCCTGAACATATTCAGAATACAGAGATGTCCAGTCAGCTGCGGTATCATAAAGGTCTGCAAGATAAAAAGCAACCTTTTTAACAGAATCTTCAGCCTCTAATCCACCAAATACCATATGTAATCCGTCAAGAGTTACCTCGCGATTTATAAGACGTCTCATATTAGTACCGCCGCCACGCCATTCAAACTTAACGCCACCGTCTGCAATGTCACTATATAACAGTATATCAGACCAGTAGTTTGTACCTGCAAGGTCGGCAGTGCTTATAGAATAATAATTTAAGCAAGGCTCATCAACATCTTGTGTTAACTGATCATATCTGTAGCGAGCCGCCACTAATACACTATAGTTAACAACACAACCCTTTTGTTTATCGTTAAGACTTGCATATTTTGCTTCGCACGCCTCTATAGCGTCCTTGCTATCCTTTGTAACAATGCCTATAGAACTAATTTCATTAATAAGCTCTATTACTTCATCCATTTCTTCGGATGTTAAGTCGATTGCGCAAGCGCTGTCGCCGTCATGCAAAGAAATAAGATTAAGATTTCCTACAACACCGCCACCCCAGCTCCAAGGACAGATTGTAAGATAAACGTCCTCTTTTTGAGTAAGCTTGTTACAAGCATCAAACATTGCCTTGGTAATAACGCCGGATACACCGTTAACAGTTACTGTGTAGCTGCCGTCGCCGTTGTCATTCATAAACAATGACCATTCTTTTCCGGCAAGGGCTTCATATTTCAGCATATCGCTTGTGGCAATAATGGTTATAGGATAATTTGTTTCAGAACTTGCTATACCAAGAGTACCGTTATCGGCATTTACAATAAGAGCCAACGGCATATAATCGTTCTGATTATTTATCTGAGTATAGGATTCCTTCGAGTCGATATCTGCAAAATAAATTGCAAACTGTTTTTTGCCGCTCGTAATATCATAACCCGAAAATACGGCATGTAAGCCGTCAAGCTTTACGGAACGATTAACACCCTGTCTTACGTTGGTTCCGGCTCCGTTCCAATTAAATGCCATACCGCCGCCTGCAACGTTGGTTATTCCCAATGCAGATGGCCAATGGTTATATCCCATTGCATCGGTAGCAGAAAGTGAATAAAGCATAATATCCTGTGAAGCATTAAGCTGATTGTAAACGGCTTCTGCCTCGGTGAGCGTGCTTATGTTGGTAACAAGCGCCTTTTCATCATCGTTAAGCGCATCATAAGCCTCGCGTGCAGCAGAGATATCAGTAGCACTGTCTTTTGATACTGTTCCGATTGCGTTTATAAGATTAACAACATTTTCTACAGCTGCGGCATCTATCTGCGGCTCTTCGTCTACAGGGGGATTGCTTTCTGAATAGATTGCAATTTCAGTGATCTGGGTATCCATAACGCTACCCTGAGCGTTAAAGCCTGCCTTACCGTCTTTTAGTCCGCTTACGGCAACTGATGTAATACCGTACTGACCCAAACTGAAATCGTAGAAAGAAACTGCATTACCGTTAACATAAACCTCTATCGTAGTAGGTGTGGATATAACCTCTACAGCGTATGTTCCTGCGGGAGTAAATCCTACGCCGGTTGCAACCGCTATGAGTGAACTGTTGGTTGTGTATTCATATCCGATTCTGATTTGATCATCGGCATTATTAAATACAATATACAAGCCTTGTGTACCGTCAGAGTTTGCGCTACTGTCGCGTAATGCGACGGTTGGGAAACGGTAACCGGCTGTTTCTGATGCTACTATATTAAAGTTATACTTATATGAAACATCCTTATCAAGCTCTACAGGAAGCCAATCCCAAGTATAGTCGTTAAGGGTTATGTCTGCCTGACCTGCTACAAGGTTTACGTCTGACCAAGTAACTTCATCCTCAGTTTCTCCGCCTGCTTCGGCATCAGCTTCACCATAGATTGCGATATCGGTAACCTGACAGTCCATAACAGTACCCTGTGCATTAAAGCCTGCCTTACCGTCTTTGAGTCCGCTTACCGAAACTGCTTGTTTTGACTGTCCGTCAGAATAATCATAGAACGTAACGGGTGTACCATTAATAGAAACCGAGATAGTATCGGGTGTGGAAATAATCTCTACAGCATAGGTGCCTGCGGGACCCATACCTACATTTTTTGCTACGCCTATAAGTGAGCTGTAGGTTGTTGCTTCGTAACCAATTCTTATCTGATCTTCTACACCGTAGAATACAATATACAAGCCTTCGGTACCGTTAGAATCTGCACTGCTGTCGCGCACGGCAATGGTTGGCAAACGGTAGCCTTCGGTATCGGTTAATACTAAATTAAAGCTATATTTATATGATTGGTCAGCCTTAATGTCTACAGGTAGCCAATCCCAGAAGTAGTCATTAAGAGCTATGTCTGCCTGACCTGCTACAAGGTTTACGTCTGACCAAGTAACTTCATCCTCAGTTTCTCCGCCTGCTTCGGCATCAGCTTCACCATAGATTGCGATATCGGTAACCTGACA
>CAZVWG010000026.1:0-18228 GCA_964630675.1 uncultured Ruminococcus sp. | reverse complement strand
CCTTTAATACGCCCAGAGCCTTTAGCTTTATAAAACCGTTTACTATCTGGTCGCATATAGGTACACCGCTTTTAAAATCAAGTTGAAACATTGCGCACCTCCTAATGTATAACTGTACTATTACGATTGGTACAGTTATATGATAGCATAGTATATATCACTTGTCAAGCAAATTCTGAAAATCTTAAAAATAACAGCATCTGCTAATTTGTTTTAGCAGATGCTGCAGAGTTAGTTAAGCAAGCCTTCTATAAGATCTGTTTCGGTGAATTCGTTATCTGCAAATCTTATGGTTTTAATTTCGTAGGTGCCAAAATTAAGGGTTGTTTCTGTGTTGTAGAATGATAGCTTGCACTGTTGAGTATCGGATGTTGGGTTAAACAGTCTTATAATATATCCGTCGCCACAATCAGCTTTTTTGAACGCATTTATTGTTATACATTCGGTATCTGAAAGTTTAAGCGGTGAAGCGGGAACAGAGCCTATCCCTGTTGGATAGAACGAAAGCGCCATAGGTCGCATATTAAAGTGTTGAGCCTTTCTTGCAATATTTGGTTTTAGTTCATCCTTTTTGCCAATGCAGAACATAAAGCTAAAGTCGCGTTCGCCCTGTTCGATGTATGGCATATAGCGGTCTTGCGGCATAACGACGCGGTCATCAACCGGATGTGCGCAATAAGAAGCCGAGCGAAGCAACGTGTATTTTAAGTTACCTGACCTGCCGTCAAAGCAAGAAGCGTAAATACCGTTGTTGATTGCAACCAAAGCGTCGCTATCGTTTGATACATAAATGAATTTTTGAGAAACGTTTTCTTCAAAATCATCTTTTAGCCTTTCTTCGCCGTAGGGTTGTTCGCCAACACAGATGCTGTCTTTAAGCGTGGTAGGAATGTTAAGTCTAAGCAGTCTTTGCTTTTCGCCCCAGTTTACCCGCACATCAAGCTTAAGGTCACCGTTTTCACCCAAAATATATTTTAGCACGGCAAAAGAATTTTTATAGCCGAATACGGCTTCAACTATTGTTTGAACATCACCGTCTTCAATAATATGAACAGACGGTATTTCATTTTCAAGATATAAGAATTCTTTTGCCTCAGCAGGAGTTAAAAGATTAAATTCGCCAACCTTTTCCTTGAATGCGGTTACCATCATACCCCACGGGTCAAAGTCGTCGTTAAATACTTCAAGACCAAAAGCGCCGTTTTCAACGTAGTTTTTGCCGTCCTTGATATATTCATCAACAAGACCGGTTGTAGTATTGATTTTAATTGTTGTACCGCCGCGGTTAAGAATAAAATAACCATTTCCTTCGACTGCGTTAAGTGTGGGACGTGAGGAAAGGGTTTCAAAAGCGCAGTCAAAACGGTTAAGCGTCATAGGGGAAAGAGTTGCTCTGAATACCACACGTTTTCTCCAGTTGATCGGAATAGTGCTGCATTCTTTTTCACACTGCGACGGAATGATTTTACCGTTCTTATCGTAAACCATAGGCTTCATAAAGTATAAATTGCGGTCTTGGTCCCAAAGGTTAAACTCGCAAACGATATCTTCGGTGATTTCATAAGGGTAGGGGTTGTAAACAAAAATAGGAATTTTGTCGCTATCAGCCTTTTTCTGACCGGAGGCCAGCGCAAAGAAGACTTTTGCTTTAAGACGGGTGAGAATTTCAATAGCGTGGTCCATCATACGAATACCCATTTCTTCAGCGGGTTGTATAGAAGAACCCGGTAAAACATCGTGAAATTCGACCGTCATAATATCATACATTGCGTCTGAGAGTTCTTTAAACGGATATTCAATAAGTCCCTCGCTTGCCGCGTGAGAACACATAATTTCGGTAAGGTAATAAATGTTTTCAGCTGTTCTGTGTTTTTGTTTTACACGAATTTGTGAACTGTAGCAGCCTACAGCCCAGCACCAGAGACTTTCGCTAAACTCGGGAAGGTCGTGGTATTTTATTGCTTCGGCAAGATACTCTTCAGGGGTGGAGTGGATAAGCTCAATATCGTTTTCTTTAAGCTCTGTCTTTAAAACCTTGAGATCTTCTAAATCTTTTTTAGATGGACCTCCGCCGTGATTTCCGATACCCCACAGTCGCATATTTATATCTCCGTCGGGGCATTTATTTACGGTATAACCGATATATTCGGCAGCCCTTCCTTTTGGAGTGCTGTACCATCCGTCAGGACGAATGCCCACCACCTTTGAACCGTCATAGCCTACCCAGGTATAGTCGCTTGCAGGCAGCGATAAATGTTGTGGTTGCGGACGCATATGTATATATCCCCTGTAACCGCTTTTTGCCATAATCTGAACAAGACCGCGACTGTGACCAAAAGAGTCAAAATTTATGGCAACATGCGGCGCTTTGCCGAATTTTTCTAAAAAGTATTTTCTGCCTGAAAGTATCTGACGGACAAAACTTTCGCCCGAAGGCATATTACAATCGGGTTGTACATGCCAGCCACCCATAATGTGCCACTTTCTTCGTTTTACAAGTTCTTGAATTCTTGCAAACAAATCGGTATCAAATTGCTCTATCCAATTGTATAGCAAAACCTCATTATGACAGAAGATATAATCTTCGTACTGCTCGCAAAAGTCTGCGGCAATACGGAAGGTCGAAAGGGCTTCGGCGGCGCCCTCCTCCCACTCCCATTGCCATATGGGATCAAGGTGAGCATTGCAGATTATGTAGGTTTTTTTAGACATAAAACAACCTCCTTAATGTTTATTCGAGAGTATATTCAAACGTTAATTTTTCTATGTTGGAAATTCCTTTTATCATAAGGAGGTATTCGTTGTCGGGCTTATCGCAAATTTTTGATAAAGCCTTAAAATTATCACTTACTTCAATTATTGCGTCACAAGGCGAGCGTGTCCCGATAATCTGTTTAAAACCTGCTTGCTTGTAAAAAGCGATAACACCCTCGCTTGACGGCTTTAAAAAATAAAGCGTTTCAGGTTCGGTTTGTGTTTCGGCAAAAAGCTTTGACATAATTCCTTGATGACGAAAATCACTGTGTGTGGTTACGGCATAAATATAATAAGCCTTATGTTTAACACCGTTTAAACTTAATACGCAGGGTATTTTAAAATACATCGCTGTGACGGTGCCGTTTTTGTCTAATGTTTCTACATTATTAAAAAACATATCAAACAGCATATCGTCAAATTTTTCGGATTCGCCAAAAGCATTTTTATAAAGTTTTTCGCATTGTTGTCTTTTTGTCATAGTTTTTCCTTTTTAGTGCATATATATTTTGGCAATATTATTTCGGGTTTGTATGATAGTTTTGATTTGCGAAGTCCCTCAATTCCAAGATCATCTTCCCGATTTATATACTTATATGTCGTGAGGTTATGCGCCGCAAACTCACGGTTTATAACGGTATAAGCAGTTTCATAGCCATTAAGGGCTTTTTCAATATGAACATTATAGATGTTTTGATTTATCGGTGAACCAAGTGTAAAGGCAACGACCTGATTATCAATTATAATGGCGCCGCCTTTAATATCGAGTGTTTCCATATTATCAAGCATAAGTGTGACACCCTGCATTTCTGTTTTTAATTCTTCGTCCATACGGTCGGAATTCTGATCGTACCAGATTTCAGCGCAACGCTTCACTTTATCTATATTATCGGCGTTTATATCTTTGTAATGCCAATCATACTGCTTTGTAAACGATGATATGTGATTGCGCTTTGAGTGATATTTTTTGCCTGAAAGATTTATAAGGTCAGAAGAATTGTAGATATAATCAAATTCGTTGCGGCTTTCTATTATATCATAATATCCGCCGTAAAGCTTTTTAAATTCGTCGAATCGATTGCCCGCCTGCGCCCATATATCAGGGCAGGGGTTACAGGTGTGTTTTACTAATTTTTCAAATCCTGTCTTTATATCGCCAAGCGGCAGACCGTATGTTACTATATTGTCGTCATAGGATTTAAGAAAAAGCACATCGTCTTCAATACAATAGCTGTTATTATACAGAGGTTGCCAAAGCAGCAGATTTACAAAACTTAACTCACAAGTGAGTTCGTCTGCCGATGTTAAAAACGGTTTTAAAATATCGGCATCATTTAATTCTATTTTTTTAAAATTCATCTTTTTTCAAAACCTTGTGTTTTTTAAAATGATATCACAAATCTCATTTAATATTCAAGAGAAAAAACGAAATATTTTAGTTATGTATCGAGTTGTTAATAACTGTGAAATGCCGAAAACTGTAAAAAATGCATAAACGAGCAATCGAAAATCGTGTTTTTGAAAAAGTTTTTGTGCAAAATAGACAAAACGTAATATAAATATTGTTTTTCATAACACTTGAAAAACGGAAAAGAATATTGTATTATAATGTAGTAAATAATAAAAACACAAATTATAACTTTGTTTTGGAGTTGTTGTTATGGCAAAATATACTATCGCACAGGTTAAAGAAATGTTAGAGCGTAAGCTGTCTCACAATTTTGGTGTAACACCTGAGCAGGCTTCTGATGATATTTTTTACAAAGCGACTGTTTTGGTATTGCTTGATATTATGAGTGAGCGTAAGGCGCAGTTTAAAAAGTCTGTGGATGAGCAGGAGAGCAAGACCGTATACTATCTTAGCATGGAGTTTTTGATGGGTCGTTCACTAAAGAACAACCTTTATAATCTTGATCTTACCGAAACTATGCGCAAGGCGCTTAAGAGTTATAAGGTTAACCTCGATAATTTGTTCGAACTTGAACCCGATGCAGGTCTCGGTAACGGCGGTCTCGGTCGACTGGCGGCTTGTTTTCTTGATGGACTTTCAAGTAACAGTTATTCGGCAATGGGTTATTGCATTAAATATGAGATGGGCATTTTCCGTCAAAAGTTAGTTGACGGTTGGCAGACAGAAATGCCTGACTTTTGGCTTCCGGGCGGTGAGGTATGGCTGGAACAGCGCCCGCATTCAGCTGTAGACGTTCATTTTGACGGCTATATTGACGACTGGTGGGATAATGACTACCACCACGTAGAACACAGGGATTATCATAATGTTCGCGCAATGCCTTACGATCTTAAGGTTGCGGGTAAGGACGGCAAGACCGTAAATGTGCTTCGTCTTTGGAGTGCAGAGTGTCAGGATTTTGATATGTCGGCATTCAGTCAGGGCGATTATGTTCGCGCTATTGAACAGCGTGCATCTGCAGAAGCAATTTCAAAAATACTTTATCCCGAAGACAAACATCCCGAAGGCAAGTCACTTCGTCTGCGTCAGCAGTATTTTCTGGTATCGGCATCTGTACAGGATATTCTTAACCGACATATGCGAAAATACAATACCCTCGAAAATCTGCCTGATAAGGTTGCAATTCACATTAATGATACTCACCCGACACTTGCCATTCCCGAACTTATGCGTTTACTCCTTGATGAGTGCGGATACTCTTGGGAAAAGGCATGGGATTTGGTAACACGCACAGTAGCATATACCAACCACACCATAATGGCTGAGGCGCTTGAGTGCTGGCAGGTATCTCTCTTCAAAGAAAGAATGCCCCGTATCTATCAGATTGTTCAGGAGATTGATCGCAGATACCGTGAAGATGTTATCTTTAAAACCGGTGATTTTGCGCTTGCTGAACGAACCGCCATTATTTCCGGCGGCGTAGTTCGCATGGCAAACCTTTGCGTTGCGGCAAGTCATACTGTAAACGGCGTATCAAAGCTTCACAGTAACATTATTAAAGATCAGCTCTTTAACGATTATTACAAAATGACACCCGATAAGTTTACCAATGTTACCAACGGTATTGCTCATCGCAGATGGCTGTGCCAAGCAAACCCTGAGCTTACCGCATTTTTAACCGAAATTATCGGTGACGGATTTATTAAGGATGCGTCACAGCTTGAAAAGCTTATGGCATTTGCCGATGATAAGACAGTGCTTAACCGCCTTGCTGAAATCAAGCACGGCAATAAGGTGCGTCTTGCTGACTATGTGAAGCAAAATATGGGCGTCGTAATTGATCCGAATTCCGTGGTTGATATGCAGGTGAAACGCCTTCACGAATACAAGCGTCAGCATATGAACGCTCTGCACATTATAACCGATTATCTTTATATTAAAAATAACCCAAATGCGCCATTCACACCAAAGACCTATATTTTTGGTGCAAAAGCGGCGCCGGGTTACTTGTTTGCAAAAGAGATAATTCAGATGATTTATAAATTGTCTGTAATTATCAACAATGACCGTGTTGTAAATGATAAGTTAAAGGTGTTATTCCTTGAAGACTACCGCGTAACATTGGCAGAGCTTATGATACCTGCTGCTGAGATCAGCGAGCAAATTTCACTCGCTTCGACCGAAGCGTCAGGTACGGGTAATATGAAGTTTATGATGAACGGCGCGGTTACATTAGGTACCGAAGACGGCGCCAATGTTGAAATTCACAGCGCTGTTGGTGATGAAAATATCATAATTTTCGGTATGCAGACACCTGAAGTTTTAAAAATTCAAAAGACCGGATACAACCCGATGCAGTACTACAACAATAATGCTGATTTGCGCAACGCGCTCGATTTTATTGGCAAGGGAATTGACGGCAAGCAGTTTGATAATATTTATAATACCCTTAAAAATGTTGACACCTATATGGCGCTTGCCGATTATGCTGATTATTGTGAAGCGCATAAAAAGGCTATGGAGCTTTATAATCAGCCTGATATTTGGAACAAAATGTCGCTTATCAATATTGCAAAATCGGGTATATTTGCCGCTGACCGTTCAATAGATGATTATGCAAAGAATATCTGGGATTTAGGAAAAGTTAAGTAATGAATTACTATCCTTACGATTCGCGCAACACTTTATATCGTTCTCATTTAGGAGCCGTACCCGCGGGTGAAAGCCTGCGGATACGGCTATTGTTGCATAAAGACGCGTGTGTTAACAATGCCTTTTTTAGAATTGTAAACGACAGCGATAACTTGCTTCGCGAAATACCGATGACACCTACAGAGTGGCTAGGTGACTATCGGTTTTTTGACTGCGAAATTATCACTGACGAAGGGCTTTATTGGTATGATTTTCGTTACACCAGCGCTTACGGAGAATTTTTTGTTATTAAAAATGAAAACAGCCTTGGTATCGT
The DNA here is from genome assembly GCA_964630675.1 of uncultured Ruminococcus sp. GTDB lineage: Bacteria > Bacillota > Clostridia > Oscillospirales > Acutalibacteraceae > UBA737. Next base: position 11,095 of record CAZVWG010000026.1, on the reverse strand, counting down.
GTCACAAGCAAAAGGTGAGTGTTTTCAGCTGACGGTTTATGATAAAAATTTCGCAACACCGAATTGGCTTAAGGGCGGCATAATTTATCAAATTTTTCCTGACCGTTTTTATAATTCGGGAAAGGCAAAAAACAATGTGCCCAAAGACCGTTTTATGTGTAACGATTGGAAAAAAACACCTGAATACAGGCAAAATAACGGGTTGTGTTCACTAGGCAATGATTATTATGGCGGCGACCTTGAGGGTATAATGCAAAAATTGCCCTATCTTAAAGAATTGGGTGTTACCTGCATATACCTGAACCCTATTTTCGAGGCGCACTCAAATCACCGATATAATACGGCGAATTATGAAAAAATAGATACGATTTTAGGCAACGAGGAAAATCTTAAAAAACTTTGCGAAGAGGCAGAAAATCAGGGAATAAAAATCATACTTGACGGTGTGTTTTCACACACAGGTGACGATAGCATTTATTTCAATCGCCAAGGTCGTTACGGCTCGGGTGGTGCGTATCGCGACTTTAATTCTCCATATCGCGAATGGTTCAAATTTTACGATTATCCCGATGGATATGATACGTGGTGGGGTGTTAAAACTCTTCCCGAAACTAATGAAGATAATAGCGATTTTACTGACTATATTACTGGCGAAAACGGGATTTTGCGCAAATATTTAAAAATTGGTGTTGGCGGCTGGCGCCTTGACGTTGCCGATGAACTGCCCGATAAATTTTTAGATAAATTGCGCGAGGCTGTAAAAACCGAAAACCCTGATGCGTATATTCTGGGTGAAGTATGGGAGGATGCCAGCAACAAAATAAGTTATGGCGCGCGGCGTAAGTTTTTACGCGGAAGTCAGCTTGACAGCGTTATGAACTATCCGTTTGCAAATGCTATATTGGATTTTATTAAATTCGGTGGCGGCGATGTGCTAAGCGAAAAGGTGCATACCATTATCGAAAATTACCCAAAATGCTCGGTAGATACGCTTATGAATCATCTTGGCACTCACGATACGGCACGAGTGCTGACCCTGCTTGGTAAACGTGACAGTTTTATAGGTAATCGCGCTTGGCAATCACGGCAAAAATTATCCGATGATGAATATTCGCTTGGCGTAAAGCGGCTTAAGGCAGCGGCTGTTATTCAGTATACGCTGCCCGGTGTACCTTCGCTGTTTTACGGCGATGAGGCAGGGGTGCAGGGCTACGGCGACCCGTTTTGCCGTGCGACTTATCCCTGGGGACAAGAAGATGCCGACCTTTTGTGTTTTTATAAAAATTTAGGTAAGGTCAGAAAAGATTGCGATGCCTTTACAAATGGCGATTTTTATACAGTTTTTGCCAATACGGACGCAATTGCTTTTTGCCGTCGTAATGACAAAAGTAATGTATTTGTTGCTGTAAATCGTGGTCAGAATCCGATTTATATAGATGTGCCGCAAGATTTTAACGGTTGCAAAAAAACTTTTGGTAAAGCGTGCAATGATGGCAAAGTGACATTAGAAGAATATGAATACTGCATAATTTATAAATAAAATAGTTGTTTTGTTCACAATTTAATGTTATAATGCATTTGTAGTTTTAACAATTTGGAGGATTAATATGGCTAAAATTATTATATCAAGCGATAGCACCTGTGATTTAAGCCCCGAACTTAAAGAAAGATATGACATAAGAATTATACCCCTTGGTGTAACTTTGGGTGATAAAGTATACCGTGACGGTATAGATATAAATCCCGATGAAATTTACGCTCATCACGCAAAAACGGGTGAGTTGCCCAAAACAACCGCCGCAAATGTTGGCGAGTGTATTGACTATTTTACCGAGCTTACCAAAGACGGCGATGCAGTAATTCACTTTACAATCAGTTCTACAATGTCATCTACATACAGCAACGCTTGTATTGCTGCAAGCGAGTTTGAAAATGTTTATGTTATCGATAGCAAAAATCTGTCTACAGGTGGCGGTTTGCTTGTTGTAGCGGCTGCCGAAATGGCAAATAGCGGTATGGAAGCTACAGCTATAGTAGATGAGCTTGAAAAACTTGTACCATGTGTTGATGCATCATTTGTTATTGACAGCCTTGAATACTTGCACAAGGGTGGCAGATGCTCGGCCCTTGCAATGCTTGGCGCAAACCTATTAAAGCTTAAGCCTTGCATAGAGGTTAAAAACGGTGCTATGGGTGTGGGCAAAAAATACCGTGGTGTTTACGGACGTGTGCTCACCGAGTATGTTAGCGAACGTTTGCAAAACCCCGATGATATTGATACCTCACGCGTATTTGTAACCCACGCGGGCTGCGACCCCGAGATTGTAGAGTCTGTACTTAATCAGGTTAAGGCTACGGGTTTGTTTAAAGAAGTGTTTTTAACAAGAGCAGGCTGCACGGTATCATCTCACTGCGGCGCAAATACCTTGGGCGTACTGTTTATCCGCAAGTCACCAATTTAAAATCCGCGCATAGAATAAAGCAGGGGTAAGCATCAGGATATCCTGCTTTTCGGCGGTAGTGATTTACTATCTACAAGATTACCGATTATAACCCCTTTAATATATCAAAATTCCCCGAGAGTACTCGGGGAATTTTTCTTTAAGTAATAGGTAAGAGGCAATAGTGAAGAAGTAAGGCGTTTGTGCTTTGCAAACGGATATAAAGGTGAAATTATCGATTTTCGATAATAAAATTATTGACAAACGATAATTTTGGTGGTATTATTATGGCAGAAAAAGGTTTTGGAGGTATTTTTTATGTGGAACAGAAAACGCTCGGTAACTCTTTCAATCGTTGTATGCTTTATCTTTGTCGGTATACTTACAGCGGCGCTCTTTTTAGGACCATGGTTTGTTAAAACCTGGTTTACCGTATATCGCGGCTGGGCAGAAAACGGCGAAGCCATGCGCCATATGGCGACACTGTTTGCCGTCTGCTTTTATCCCTGCGCCGTATTTGCCTACGTTACGCTTTACAGCCTTATAAGGCTGCTTTTCAACATCAAAAAGGACGAAATATTTATTGATGAAAATATAAAATATCTTCGACTGATTTCGTGGTGCTGTTTTGCGGTAGCTGTTATAACGCTTGTGGGCGGCGTATTTTATCTGCCGTTTTTGTTTGTGGCGGTAGCGGCGGCATTTGTGGGACTAATGCTACGAATTGTAAAAAACGTTATGCAGAATGCCGTAGCTATCAGCGAAGAAAATGAATTAACCATATAAGCGAGGTATAAAAATGATTGAAATAGATTTAGATGTAATGCTCGCTATGCGCAAAATGACCTCACTTGAATTATCTGAAAGAATAGGCATCACACAGGCAAATCTTTCTATACTAAAAACAGGCAAGGCAAAGGCGATACGCTTTTCTACGCTTGACGCTATATGTAAAGAGCTTAACTGTCAACCGGGGGATATAATTAAATACACCGATAAGGAGTAGTAATTATGGATATTGAAAAGAATGAAGTTTTAGAAACAGTACAGCAAGAAAACGCACAGGAAAAAACACCCGAGATGCTTTTACCCGAAATGTATCAGCCAAAGCCGCTTTTTGAACTGACAAAAAGCGATACGGTTTTTGCTGTGGGCGCGCTTATAGCAAGCATATTTACTGCTATATTCGGTTTCTTTGGCGGTTTTGCGTTTGGTTATATGCTGTCAGCCGTATTTATGCTCATATTGTTTGGTATATATTTTATAAAAAGCGGCAGATTAAATGTTTTATCTGCTGTGTGCGGACTGTTGGGTTTAGCAAATGCCGCTGTGTTTATATGTACCACCAACGGAAGTGTGAGATTTTTTGGCGTAGTTGTAGGATTTTTGCTTTCGCTTATTTCCTTTGATGGCATCATAAACGGTTCGGCAAACGGCAACCGTCAAACACTTGGTATATTTTATTCTGCCGCTTCCACGATGGGTAATATAGGCGTGTCGTTAAAATCACTGTTTACAGGCGACAAGGGCAGTAAAAAGGCTATTGGCAAGGTAATATCAGGTTTACTTTGCGCAATACCCGTACTAATTATTGTAGTGCCGCTGCTTATAAAATCCGACGATGCCTTCAGCGGTATGATGAGCAGTATTTTCAGCAATTCGGGCAACGCATTTTTAACCGTTTTAAAGGCGATATTCGGCGCGCTTATTTCTATGTTTGTTATTTCGTACGGTTTTTCGCTTAAATTTGGTCGTATTTCAAAAACCAAAGAGTCAAAATTTACAGGCATTGAAAATGTTTGTATAATTTCGTTTTTATCGGCTATAGCGGCTTGTTATCTGCTTTATCTTTTTTCACAGCTTGCATATTTTTTCAGTGCGTTTAAGGGTTTTTTACCAAATGACACAATCACATATTCCCAATATGCGCGCAAGGGCTTTTTTGAAATGTGCATTATTGCGGTTATAAACTTAGGTGTTGTTTTTTTAAGCATAATGCTTGCCCAAAAACAAAACGGTAAGGTGTGTGTAGGAATAAAGATAACCGCCACCTTTATATCGGTATTTACGCTTATAATTATTTCAACCGCAATATCCAAAATGGTGCTTTATATAAATGAGTACGGTATGACGGTACTGAGAATCGGAACCAGCGCGTTTATGATTTTTTTGGCGGTAGTTTTTATTTCTGTTATTTTAAGAATATATATCAATAAAATCAACGTTGTAAAAACAGCGCTTATTACCGCAGGAATAGTGGTTTTACTGCTCGGTACGGTTAATATAAACGCTCTTTGCGCGCGCTATAATTATGAAAGCTATAAAGATGGCAGACTTGACACAATTGATATTGAAACGCTTTATAACCTTGGCGATGAGGGTATACCCTATGTGGTAAGACTTGCTTGCAGCAATGATAATGATGTAGCACAAGAGGCACAAGGATATCTTGCAGAAGCGTATCTGTATGATTATTTTGATGATATGCAGTATGCAAAAAACTTTACGCTTGACGATTTAAAGGATAAACAAAAAAATAAAGGCTTTGAGTATTTTAACATACCGAAAAATACAGCATATAATACGTTATACAAATTTATCGAAAGCAATCCACAGTTTGCATCTAGATGCCAGAGCTATTTTGAAGATACGGAACAAAATTATTTTTGGTAAAAAGCGGCTGTCTCTTTAAAGGCAATTTGCACAATCTCCGCCTTCCTCTGAGGGAGGGGGAGAAAGGGTAAAAACTCTATAATTGATGTGGTTTTTCTCTCCCTCAGTCTCGTTTCACTCGATAGCTCTCTCGTCAGAGGAAACTGTCGAGTGAAACTCTACTTCGATGGTTTGTGCATTTTAACCTTAGTGAGACAGCACATTCTATGATTTTATCTTTTTAAGCGCGTATTTTTCAAGGCGAGACACTTGCGCTTGTGAAATGCCTATTTCCTCCGATACTTCCATTTGTGTTTTGCCTTGCATAAATCGTAGGCTCAGTATCCTTTTTTCGCGGTCGCTGAGGTCTTTTATGGCTTCTTTTATACAGATTTCATCAAGCCAGTTTTTGTCATCGTTGTTATCGCCTATTTGGTCAAGAACATAAATGGTGTCTCCTCCGTCGGAAAACACAGGTTCATAAAGTGATACGGGGTCAACGATGCTTTCAAGTGCTATTACGACTTCTGCGCGCGGAATTCCTAATTCTTCGGCAATTTCTGTGACGGTAGGTTCTTTTTGATTTTTGTTTATAAGTGCTTCTTTTACCTGCATTGCACGGTAGGCGGTGTCTTTTATGGAACGGCTTACGCGGATAGCGTTGTTATCACGAAGGTAACGCCTGATTTCGCCTATTATCATCGGAACTGCGTAGGTAGAAAATTTTACATTTTGTGTGATATCAAAATTATCAATCGATTTTATAAGTCCTATGCATCCAATTTGAAATAAATCGTCGGGATTTTCACCGCGGTTAGAAAATCGCTGCACAACGCTCAGTACTAATCTGAGGTTGCCGTTTATCAATTCGTCGCGTGCGGATTTGCTGCCGTTTTTTACTTCTTTAAGTAGACGTTCCTTTTCTTTTTCTTTCATTACAGGAAGCTTTGATGTATCAACCCCACAAATTTCAACCTTGTTTCCGTACATATTTTGTCGCCCCTTGCTAATGTATTTTACAAAGAGAGTATTGCCAGCTGAACATACAAAAAAACTAAAAAAATATTTTTCTTTTCGACAAAAAAGGCTTGCATTTTTACATTTGTTAATATTTGAAAAAAACACTTGATTTTTTAAAACACTTGTGATAATATAGTGTGTACTGTGAGTAAATATGAGGAGGTGTCACGATGCCTAATATTAAATCTGCTAAGAAGCGTGTTCTTGTTAGTGCTGCTAACGCTGAAAGAAATAAGGCTTGCCGTTCTGCACTCAGAACTTCTATCAAAAAGGCTAACGCTGCTATTGATGCTAAGGCTCCTGAAGCTGCTGAGGCTGTAAAGGTTGCTGTTTCTAAAATTGACCAGGCTGCAGGTAAGGGTATTCTTCACAAGAATAACGCCGCAAGAAAGAAGTCAGCTCTTGTTTCAAAGCTCAATGCTAACGCATAATTAAAAATCATATTATTTTTTGCAAAGAATAATATTGCGCCGATAGTTATTGCTATCGGCGCAGTTTTTTTGTATAATATATTAAGGTAAAGGTGGTGAAAGTATGAGCGAAAATTTAAAACTTGCAGAGCTAAAGCAAAAAGCAAATAAATTGCCGCTGACACCCGGTGTATATATTATGAAGGACAAATGTGGCGCTATTATATATATTGGTAAGGCCAAGTCACTTAAAAACCGCGTGACTCAATATTTTGGATTGGGTAATCAGCATAGCGACAAGGTGCGCAAAATGGTAAGTCTGGTGCACGATTTTGAGTATGTGCTTTGTGACAGCGAGTTTGAGGCGCTCATACTTGAAAACTCACTCATCAAGCAAAATCAGCCTAAATATAACATTCTTTTAAAGGATGACAAGGGCTATCACTATATTAAAATAACAAATGACAAATGGCGCAAGATTACCACAAGTATGCAGCTTGATGACGGTAAAGCCGAGTATATAGGTCCATATTATTCGGCGGCTGTTGTTAAGGATACGGTAGCCGAAGTGCGCAAGATATTTAAACTGCCCGACTGCAACCGCAGTTTTGACAAGTATTCAAAACCCTGTCTTAACTACCATATAGGTCTTTGTGATGCGCCCTGTCGCGCGAATGTAAGCGTAGAACAGTATAACGAAGCAATTGACTCTGCAATTTCGTTTATAAAGCATGGCGGCGGAGAGAATATGATAAAGCTGCTTGAAGCCCAAATGCAAGAGGCGTCTGATAAACTTGATTTTGAATATGCGGCAAAATTACGGGATAGAATTAAAGCTATAAAAAAACTTGGCGATAGCCAAAAGGTAGTAATGTGTGGTTATAATAATCAAGATGTTTTCGCATCCGCAATACTCGAAAATACGGCGTGCATAGCAGTTTTTGTTTTTAGAAACGGAAAGCTGACCGATAAAAAGCATTTTATTATTGATGCTTTTACCGATAAAAACGATTTATACAGTCAGTTTTTACAGCAATATTATGAGGGCAATGATATTCCACCGCGAATTTTAATTGATGCCGATATAGACTCGCGCGACATTTTGCAAAAGTGGCTTTGTGAGAAACAGGGTAAAAAGGTAGAAATTCTTTTACCTCAACGCGGAGAGCAAAAAAACCTTGTTGATATGTGTCGCAACAATGCCGCCGACAATCTGGCGCAAAAGAGCGAGCTTATGGGTCGAGAAATGTCGGCGCTTAACGAGCTTGCCCGTCTTTTAGGTCTACCGTCCGCGCCGCGCATTATAGAGTCTTACGATATTTCCAACACCGCAGGCGATGAAAACGTTGCCGGTATGGTTGTGTTCCGTGACGGTAAACCGTACAAGCAGCATTACCGTATGTTTAAAATAAAAGGCTTTGTAGGTCAGGACGATTATCGCTCTATGGCGGAGGTGCTCGACCGTCGCTTTACCGAGTATGAAAAAGGTGAGAACGATGGCTTTGCTACTTTACCCGACCTGATACTGCTTGATGGTGGCAAGGGTCAGATTTCGGCGGTAGAGCCCGTGCTTCAAAAGCATAATATAAATGTAGCGCTTTTTGGTATGGTTAAGGACTCAAAGCACCGTACCCGCGCTATTGCTACAAATGGTGGTGATATATCCATAAAGGCAAATGAGTCGGCATACCGTTTGGTGACGTCAATTCAGGATGAGGTTCACCGTTTTGCCATTGGTTATCACAAAAAACGCCGTAGTAAAAAGATGTTGAATTCAGAGCTTACGGCGATAGAAGGAATAGGTCAGGCAAAAGCGGCGGCGCTGCTAAAGCATTTTAAAACGATGAAAGCCATAAAATCGGCAAGCGTAGCAGAGCTTTGCGAGGTGTCGGGCATAAATCAGGCTTTGGCGGAAAAAATATACAATGAATTTAACAGTTAGGAAGTAAACTATGAAGATAGCATTTTTTGATACAAAACCTTATGATAAGCAGTCGTTTGAAAAGTATGCAAGCGATGATTTGAAATTCAAGTTTTTTGAAACAAAACTAAACGTTGATACAGCCGAGCTTGCGCGCGGTTGCGAGGTGGTGTGCATATTTGTAAACGATACTGCCGATGCCGCTGTTTTAGATAAGTTATACGAATTGGGTGTGCGTGTTTTGGCGCTTCGTTGCGCAGGCTATAACAATGTTGACGTTAAACACGCCTACGGTAAAATTCACGTGGTGCATGTGCCGGCATATTCACCTTATGCCGTAGCCGAACACACAATGGCTATGCTTCTTACGTCTATCCGTCGCATACACAAAGCATACATTCGCACAAAAGACTTTAATTTCAGTCTTTCGGGACTGACGGGCTTTGACCTTTACGGTAAAACCGTAGGTGTTATAGGTACGGGCAAAATAGGTCGCGTTTTTATTGATATTTGTCGCGGCTTTGGTATGAAGGTATTGGCCTACGATAAATACCCTGTAAGTGATGCGCCTTGCGAATATGTAGAGCTTGACCGCCTTTTTGCCGAGAGTGATATTATATCTATGCACTGTCCGCTGACACCTGAAACCTATCATATTATAGATAAAATTTCTATTGAAAAGATGAAAAAGGGTGTTGTTATTCTTAACACCTCACGCGGCGCACTTATTGACGCCGATGCTTTGCTTGAGGGCATAAAATCACGACATATAGGCGCTGCTTGTCTTGATGTGTACGAAGAAGAGTCTGACATTTTCTTTGAGGACTTTTCGGGTCATATTGTAGATGATGATACTTTAGCGCGCCTTATCTCTATGCCTAACGTTATTGTAACGTCTCATCAGGCATTTTTAACCGAGGAGGCGCTTGGAAATATAGCCGAAACCACTGTTAATAATATCAAAGAAATAAGTGAAAGTGGCGGTAGCCACAATGAGCTTTGCTATCATTGCGGTAAAACCGAAAATTGCAGGGCACAAAGACTTAAAAAATGCTTTTAATAATAAAATAGTAAAAAGCATAAAATCCGTGCATATTATGCACGGATTTTTGCATATTTATTCAAAAGTCTTGACAATGCAAAATACATTATATATAATGGATAAATACTTTAAATAAACGAGGTTTTATAAATGGCTAAAATGTGGACAGGCGTTACCGACGGTGTTACCGACAGTATAGCCGATGATTTTAATTCTTCCATACATTTTGACAGCAGGATGTATGCACACGATATAAAAGGCAGTATGGCTCACGCTATGATGCTGTCATTATGCGGCATTATCGCCGAGGATGAGGCTAACACGATTATAGCGGGTCTTGAGGAAATACTCGCGGATTTGCAAAGCGGCAAATTGCAGTTTGATATGTCTGCCGAAGATATACATATGTTTGTTGAGCAGGAGCTTACAAACCGTATTGGCGATGTGGGTAAAAAGCTGCACACTGCGCGTAGCCGTAACGATCAGGTAGCGCTTGATATAAGAATGTATCTGCGCGACGAAATCGACGAGATTACAAGTCTTTTAAAATCACTTGTAGATGTGCTTTGTGATAAGGCGAGCGAGCACAAGGCAAGCATTATGTCAGGTTACACACACCTTCAGCGCGCCCAACCCATAACCTTTGGTCATCATCTGATGGCGTATGCTATGATGCTGTTGCGTGACATAGACCGTCTTACCGATTGTAAGAAAAGAATGAATATGTCACCAATCGGCTGTTGCGCATTGGCGGGAACTACCTATAACACCGACCGCCGTTTTGAAGCCGAGAAATTGGGCTTTGACGGTATTTGTATGAATTCATTAGACGGCGTATCCGACCGTGATTTTTGCGTGGAGCTTATGTCGGCAATATCACTTATTATGGTGCATTTGTCACGTTTTTCGGAAGAGATTATTTTGTGGTCAAGCTGGGAGTTTAAGTTTATTGAGCTTTCAAGTAGCTACACCACAGGCTCGTCAATTATGCCGCAAAAGCGTAATCCCGATATGGCAGAATTAGTGCGCGGTAAAACGGGTAGGGTATACGGTGATCTTTTAGGACTGCTTACCACACTCAAGGGCTTGCCGCTTGCTTACAACAAGGATATGCAAGAGGACAAAGAGGGTGTCTTTGACGCTTGTGACACCGTTAAAATGTGCCTTAAAGTCTTTACACCTATGATTGCTACAATGACCGTACTTACAGATAATATGAAAAAAGCGGCAGGCGAGGGCTTTATAAATGCCACCGACCTTGCCGATTACCTTGTTAAACGTGGTATGCCTTTCAGAACGGCATATAAAATTTCGGGTCAGCTTGTTGCACTTTGTATTAAGAAGAAAACCGTGCTTGAAGATTTACCGCTCGAAGAATATAAGCAGTTCAGCGAGCTTTTTGATGAAGAACTTTATGATGCTGTTAATCTCGAAAACTGCGTAAAACGTCGTATTTCCGAAGGCGGCACATCAGTAGAGTCGGTAGAAAAGCAGATTGAGTTTGTGAAGAGCCAGGTTAAATAATGCACAATTCAAGCGCCCCTTGCCTAAAGGGGAGGGGACCACGCGTAGCGTGGTGAGGGGATTTGCAAAATGCATAATTAAATAA
>CAZVWG010000025.1:0-18544 GCA_964630675.1 uncultured Ruminococcus sp. | reverse complement strand
CGGTCTTTTCAGGAATCTCAACAGGTGTGTCGGGTGTATCACCCTCGTCGCCACCCTCATTACCACCTTCATCAGGTGTAGAGGGGGTATGAGCTGTAACAACAGCATTTTGAATCTGAGCATTGCCATTATATTGACCAATTACACCATAAAGAGTTACAGTGTCACCAACAACAGGTTTAGTTGTCATAGCATCATAACGATTGCCTTCAGCATCATAAGTGCCGTAAACGCCGAGTGTGTTGCCGTTTTCGTCAGCAATTGTCATATTACCCCAAGTGGTGTTTGAAATAGCAGTAATTGTACCACTTACATAATATTTACCTTCGGTTGCGCTTTCCTGTGCTACGCCTAAAGCAACTGCTTCAGGAATAGTAAGGGTGCTGTCTGCTGCGGGAACATCAGGTGTTTCTTCGCCGCCTTCATCAGGTGTTTCTTCGCCACCCTCGTCGCCTTCAGTAGTTGTGTAAACGGTAATAGTGTATGCGCGACCCTGACCAGACATTGTTGCAAAAGTAAGTGAATCTACTGCGTTGTTAAGTGTGATTGTTACGTCATAATCAGCATTTACAACCGCAGTACCAAGACTAAGGTCAAAGGACTCTGCCCATGGTGTAGCATAGTCTTTACTATAAGTAGAATCGTACAAAGAATCAATAACAATTGTTTTCATGCCCGGGTATTCAATAGTTACGGTAGAACTTTTGTAACAACGAATTGGGTTGTAATAACTTTCGTTAATATCTGTAGTAGAAGTGCCCTTTTCATTTGTTACAGTAATACCGTTCTCTTCCCAAACTTGTTGTGAAGTACTGATGGAAGTACGCTTTGCAAGATCATCAAATGTAATCTTTACGGTAGTGTCTGCTGCAAATGCGGTGAATACCATTGCTGATAAAAGAACGCACGCACAAACAAGTAACGAAATAATCTTTTTAACTTGCGATTTCATTTTTTTAAATCTCCTTTGTTTTAAATTCATATAGGCATAACATCAGTACACCTATAATTGTAATATCATTATAACTCAAATTAAAGGCAGTGTCAATAGTGAAACTTGCTTTATGCACAATAATTTGTTGCATAAAAAACGCTTTTACACTACATATACACAAGCGACAAAAACAGCAACGTTTCCGTTGCTGTTTTTATAGATTTTCTTTTATACAATCTTACATCCAGAGGTAAATTCAATCTCACAATCGCCTGAGCTATGTTGGTAATTAACAATAGTACCCTTAACGGTAATGGTATCGCCAACCTTTAAGCTTGCAGCGTTATCACCCTTAAGACGATAACACTTAATTGGCTTGTCTTCACAACCCGCAACGACAATAGTAACTGTAATGTTACTATACTGTGCGCTGTATTCGGTATCAATAGAAGTAATTGTACCTGTAAGTGTTACGGTATAGGGTAATGAATCGCCTGCTGCCAGCGCATAAGCTGCAGCTACGATCTCTTTTGGATCGGATGGTGCTGTAACAACGGTTCCGCCACCTGATACACGCTTGCGCAATGTACAGCCTGCTTCCATCTCGATAGTGCCGTTATAGTTGATGATTCGACCTGTAACGGTAATGGTGTCACCCTTTACAACATTTGCTGCATCGTCACCTTTCATACGGTAGCAGAGAAGTTCTTTGCCTGAACCTGTAACGGTGATTGTTACGCTGATATTTTGGTATTCCGAATCATAAGGTGCGCTGATTTTTGTAACCTTACCTTCAAGTGTTACGTCATATTCCATAGACGCGCCTTCGGCAAGATCGTAAGCAGCATTCATAATCTGTGCAGGGTCGGTAAGTACGGTAACTGCAGAACCGCCGCCTGATACGCGCTTGTTCATAACGCAACCGTAGTCAAACTCAATGGTACCATAATAGTTTTTAATTGTACCTGTAACGGTGATTGTATCACCCTTTGCAACCTTATCAACGCCGGTGCCTGCAAGACGGTAGCATTTGATGGGCTTATCTTCTTTGCCTGATACTGCAATAGTAACGGTAATGTTGCCGTATGTAGAATCATAAGCATCATCTATTGATACAACCTTACCTGTAAGAGTAGCTGTGTAAGATAGCGATGCACCTTCTGCCAAAGCGTATGCTTCGTCTACAATAGTAGCGGCAGATTTAGTTGTCGTGGTGGTTGTAGTGTTTCCCGTGCTTCCTGTGTTTCCTGTGTTTCCTGTACTTCCCGTACTTCCTGTACTTCCTGTGCTTCCTGTGTTTGAAGTTTCTGTAGAGGTATTAGTCGTTGTGCCTGCTTCACCTGATTTGACCACGCTGTTTACAATGCAACCCTGAGCAAACTCAATAGTGCCATTATAGTTTGTAAGAGTGCCTGTAACGGTGATTGTGTCACCAACTGCCAATTCGTCAGCGCCGTCACCAGCAAGACGGTAGCACTTGATTGGCTTGTCGTCGTAGCCTTCGATAACGATGGTAACGGTTATATTTTTGTAGCTTGAATCATAGGGGGTATCAATTGATGTAATAGTACCTGTAAGGGTAACCTCTTCTTCCATTGAAGCACCCTCTTCCAATGCGTAAGCCTCGTTAAGTACACTCTCAACATCGATTGTTGCGGCAAGATTAAGACCTGTTACCTTAAAACTGAATTCGGCAACCTCGGTGTTACCTTTTTTATCTTTAACAGTAGCTGTTGCTGTAAATAAAATGTCGCTGTCCGGAAGATCGGGAACATCAATCTTTACATGGTTTTCTTCATCGGATTCTGCAATTGTAACAGCATCAGATGCGCCCTCGGTAACGGTTATAGCCCATTCTACCTCATAACTTGTGCCGTCAACTGTAACGACAGACAAAACATCTTTGTCCATAAGCAGTTCCATAGGCTCGTCCTTGCTACCTGTCTGATACATATTTTCAAGATACGCAACAGCATTTGCAAGGTCTTCATTGATTTTGTCTTTACAGCCAACAAGGCATGTAAAGATCATTAGCACGCTAAGTGCTAAGGCAATGATTTTTTTCATTTAAGTTTCCTCTTTCCTTTTTTAATGTACGGTGATATCATCAGCCGCAAATACCTTAATTTGATATGAGCCGCTAAAATAATCTACTATACCTTTAACATCAATGGTCTTGTTCATATAATCCGATTCGGTAAGCAGATTGCCGTTTTCGTCATAGAGAACTATTGTGCGAATGTCAATATAACTATCGCCTGCTTTACATGTAAGCGTCATAGCGCCGTCAGAGTCGCCGCCGTTATTTGTAGTGTAAACATCAACAACAGTAAGGTTTTTCATAGAAACGGAAGTGCTCATAGCAAGGTTTGCGTAATCAAAGGTCTTGATTTCGGTTTCCTCGCTATCGAGTGATACCACTGTTTCGACGTCCATCTGTCCGCTTGCAAATATATCTGCATCGGTTTCGCGGTGAGAAGCCGTATTGCCCTCACTAATCATAATTGTATTGCTCGGATCATCGGGCTTCATTTCGCGGTATTTAAGACCCGATACCTGCCATGTGCCGCCTGTTTCATAATATGTAACAGTACCAACAACACGAACACGGTTACCAACCTTTAAAATATTAAGCAAAGCGCCTGTTTCATAACCGTAGTAAACCGACATACCGTAGTACATATCGGTTTCGGCATCGTATTCCTCAACATAAACCGAGTTGTTATTGTTATAGGTAATAACGCCCTCAAAAGCAACCTTTGTGTTATCGTAAAGCGAAATATTTGTGCGAAGGTGCTTAAGGTCTAGCTCATAAGCGTCACCGTAGAAAAAGTCGGGGTCTTCTTCGCCCGAAAATACGTGAAGCTTCTGGGCTTTTGCCTGCTGAAATGCGTTTGACATTGCGTCGCCGTAGCGGTCGGCTGTGGTGCCGCAGGAGATTGACAAGCCGTTTTGAACAAGCTCAAGGTTTAAGCAGCGGTAGTCGTCGCTGTCGGCGGGCTTGTACCATACCCAAACCAAGTGTCTGCCGCCCGTTGAGTCAACATTCCATTTGTCGTCGTCAGACTCTACGATAATAGAGGTAGCTCCCGAAAGCTTTTCTTTTGTAAAGCTGGAGGCTTTTTTGCCCCATTCTTCAATTTTGCCCGTAGACTCAGGGGTGTTAATACCCATATAGCGAGCCTTTAATGTGCCGTCATCGCTAATCTCGGTAGGAACATAAAAGTGGGTGGTGTCGCCGTCAATATAGCTTTTAACGGTAACCTCCTGCTTTTTTGTGCTGGAGTTCATATCGAGTTTGGTTTGCGCTACGTAGTCAACAGTGCTGCTTGTAGCACCGCCCTGAGTAGCGGTATTGTCCTTGCAGCCTGTAAAGCAGGCTACAAGAACACAAAGCGCTAATATAAGGGATAAAAGTTTTTTAATGTTTTTCATAATTCTTAATATTCACATTCGTCGAGAGCTTCCTGGAAAGCGTCGTCAATAAGCTTGTCAACATCATCAGTCTCGGTGCTCAAGCACTTAAGAAGCAATGCGCCTGCCTGCTCACGAGCTTTAGAAGAACCGTTAAACGCAGGAGATACAAAGTAGTCGTCACGACCGTCAATACCAACCTGTACGCACTTAGCAACAAGATATTCATATCCGTTACCCTTAGCAAGCCAAGCAGCGTAGTTTTCATTTTCGGTAACCGACTTAATAACAGGCATATAACCTGAAGTCATTGAGAATTCAGCCTGGAATTCAATGTTGGTGCAAAGGAACTTAACAAACAACCACGAAGCAAGTATCTGCTGGTCGGTAGTGTTAGCGCCCTTCAAAATGCAAAGGCTTGGTCCCTGTGATATAACCTTGCGGTTTTCAGCATTGTACTGAGGTATAGAAGCAACGCCTACTTCAAAAGCATAGGTGCCGTCTGTAGTATCGTTGTTAGACATCTGATATGATGCGCCGCCTGATGAACCTACGCACATATAGCAGTTAGTGTCGGTCTGCTCTACAAAGAGGTTAGAGGTATAGCTACCGTAAAGCTCCTGTGTAGTAAAGTAACCCTTTTGGTACATTTCACGAAGCTCTTTTACAAATGCCTTGTTCTCGGCATTGTTAAAGAGGTATTCGCCGCCGTTTTCAGCGCTTGTGAAATCGGTTTCCATCTGCTCACAGAGGGTGATGAACCAGTTGTCTTCGGCATCATAACCAAGAGGATAACAATCAGGGTCAATTGCCTTTATCTTTTCGCAAACATCCCAAAGCTCATCCCAAGTGGTAGGAACCGAAAGATTATTTTCTTCAAAGAAGGTTTTGTTGTAGTAAAGAACCTCGGTAGACTTGTTAAGCGGCATTGTGTACATCTGATTGTCACCGTAAACCAAGCCCTCGTTATAATAGCTTTCAATAAAGTCAGCCTTCTGAGCATCGGTAAGACCAATGATTTCATCGGTGTCACCGATTTTAATGTCGCTATCAATAAGGTTGTCAAGAGTTACAACCGATTTAGCGATATTGTACATAGCAACGTGGTCGGGGTAGCAATAAGCAATGTTAGGCTGTGTGCCGCCTGCGATTTCGGTGTTGATCTGACCGTTAATGTCGCTCCAACCGCCTGCTGACTGGTGGGTGATGTTGATGTTGGGGTAGATTTTGTTAAACTCTTCAATATAGGTATTAAGAACCTCCTGGAGTTTAGCACCCATTGTGTGAGTAAATGTGATGTCAACTGTTTCGTCCAAATTAAAGCCTTCGCTTGGTACAACGAACGCGCTCTTTGAGCCGCCGCTCTGGCAACCAACAAGCGAGAACATACCAAGAGCCATAACAACAGTTAACACGATGGCTACGATTTTCTTAAACATAGTCTTTTTCAATCCTTTCCGTTTTTAAAACCTAAATATATAACAAACACTTTTGTGTTTATTAACCTTTTATACCACTTCGGCTAACGCCCTGCATAATATATTTGCGTAAGCAAAGGAATACAAGGAACAGAGGCGCCGAAACAAGTGCTACAGCCGCCATCTGAACGGGGTAATTTGCCTGACCGGTGGTATCGGTAAATGCGTTACGTAAACCGTTGGTAATCATCTGGTGGGCTGCGTCGTTTGCAACAAGCTTTGGCCAGATGTAAGAGTTCCAAGCGCCCATCATTTTAAGTATCGTAATAGAGATAAGCGTTGGGAGAGCCAGAGGAATCATTACCTTCCACAGATATTTAATATCACTTGTGCCGTCAACCTTTGCCGCAAGATACAGCTCGTTAGGTATCTGCATAAAGTTTTGACGGAGAAGATAAATATAGAACACACTTACAAGGAAGGGCACAATAAGCGCTTTAAAGGTGTGCATCCAACCAAGGTTATTAATCGTGATATAGTTGGTAATGGTGAAAAGCTCACCAGGTATCATCATTGTGGCAAGCAATGCGCCAAACAAGGTTTCCTTGCCCTTGAACTCTAAACGCGCAAAGGCAAAAGCCGAAAGCACTGTAATAACAAGGCTAAGCACAGTAGAAACAAGTCCTACATAAAGGGTGTTCATAAACAAACGACCCAAATTAGCGGTGGTAAAGGCTTCGGAATAGTTGCTCCACATAACCTCGCGCGGCCAAAACGTCGGTATTGCCTGACGGTATTCAGGCAAGGTTTTAAGGGAAGAAATAATCATCCAATAAAACGGGAATAAAATAATCAGCGCCATTATAAGCAAGAAAGCGTAGGTACCGGTCTTGCCTAAAACCTTAAATACATTTTGCATGAAAGTTCTTCTTTGAATATCTCTTTCCTGCATAACACTCATTGTCTTAGTATCTGACATATCGGCACCCCCTTAATAATGAACGTGTTTCTTGATAACTCTATTATTAAATATAGTTACAAGAAGAATAATAACGAACAGTATCAAGGCGCCCGCGCTTGCAAGACCCTGTCGGTCTTTTTCGAGCGCATCGTAAACGAAACCAACCATTGTGTTAAGTCGACCCGCGTCATCGGGTGGTCCCATTTTTTCGCCAAAAATACCAACAATGCTTGAATACTCTTTAAATCCGCCGATGAAGCCTGTAATAATTACATAGGCAAGCATTGGGGAGAGTAGCGGAATTGTAATACGGGTAAGTACTCTGCCTTTTGGTGTGCCGTCAACCTTTGCCGCATCATAGTACTGCTTGTTAATGCTTTGCAATCCGCCGAGAAGAATTAAAATCTTAAACGGCAATGCATTCCAAACAATATATACTATCATAACGATTATATTGGCAGTATAGGTTGAGCCTTGGTTTATCCAGCTTATAGGCTCGCCGCCAAAGAATTGGATAACAAGGTTTATGATACCCCAGGTGTCTGCCACTTTTTCAACAGGGTTGTAGCCAACAATGTTGAACATTGTTGCGAAAACCATACCGATAGCGATAGAGTTTGTAACATAAGGCAGGAAGAATATTGTCTGCAAGGTTTTTTGCAGCGGCTTGATTGAGTTAAGCGCTACTGCAATAAGAAGAGCCAAAGTTGTAGAAATCGGAACTGTCGTCACGCAAAGAATAGCGGTGGTTTTAAGACAGTCCAAGAATTTCTTGTATTCAATTACTTTAAGAAAGTTCTCAATACCAAACTGGAATGATGCGCCGCCCATGGCAGCCATATTACCGTAGCCGTTTAAAAACGCCATACGTAAGGTGTTAAATATAGGCCATACGGTAAATACAAGCAGCAACAAAATGGCAGGCGACAAATAAAGCCATGCTTTCCATTGATGTTTACTGTCTACCATATTACTTCACCTCAAAATATAGTCTTTGCTCTGTTTCCTTATTAAACAAGAAGAACTTGTGAGGCTTGATGTTAAATTTAACCGTTTCAGCAGTTGTATCAACCTTGATATCCGAGCTGATAATAGCGCGAACAACAGGGTTAACAGAGTTTTCGTGGCTTGATACAACGCTCGCGTCACGACCCATAACCTCAACGTTGTTAAGCCTACAGGTAAGAACGCCGTTATCATTTGGCTCAAGTGCCTCCGGTCGAATGCCTATGTATACATTTTGGTCTTCTACACCCGAAACATTCATTACCGCCTCGTCACCGATATATACCTTACCGCCCTGTACTTTACCTTCAAGCACATTGATAGGAGGAGTACCAAGGAAGGTGGCAACAAACAAATTCTTTGGATCGTCATATACATCCTGCGGTTTACCGATTTGCTGAACAACGCCCAGCTTCATTACTACGATAACGTCGGAGATAGACATTGCTTCCTCTTGGTCGTGGGTAACAAATATTGTGGTAATGCCGGTTTCCTTTTGAATACGGCGGATTTCTTCGCGTGTCTGCAAGCGAAGACGCGCGTCAAGGTTTGAAAGCGGCTCGTCCAAAAGAAGTACTCTTGGCATCTTTACAAGAGCGCGCGCAATAGCAACACGCTGCTGCTGACCGCCCGAAAGCTCGCTGGGCTTGCGGTCCATAAGCTCGTCAATTTGTACAAGCTTCGCCGCATTTAAAGCGCGGTCAAGCATTTCCTCTTTAGAAAGCTTATCCTTTCCTTTAAGGTTTTGCAGCGGGAACAAAATGTTCTGCTGAACCGTCATGTGTGGATAAAGCGCATAGTTTTGGAAAACAAGTCCAATGCCGCGGTTTTCGGTAGAAAGCTCGGTTACGTCATCGTCACCAAAATAAATTTTACCGCCGGTTGGCTTTTGCAATCCGCTTATCATATACAGCGTAGTGCTTTTTCCGCAGCCTGAGGGGCCAAGCAGACCAACGAGCTGACCGTCAGGGATTTCAAAAGTGAAATCGTTAACGGCAACAACCTCTTTGCCTGACTTTTTGTCACGGCTTGGGAAAATTTTTGTCAGGTTTTCTAATACAACTTTCATATTGATTCCCTTTCATTGTGAGAAATAATATATTAAATGTATAATTTAATAAACATTTTAAAAGGTTGGCTTTTCAGCCTTTTCGGCGTGTAGCTTTTTGGTATATTCCATAAGCGCCTCACGACTGTCAAATATTCTTTGACTGGCCATATCTACCGCCACTGTTCCCGCCATCACATCGTGAAGTAAAGAATTTGTGCGTGTGGCAATAAGACAAGCAATCTGAATCACCAAAAGAATAATTAGAACAATTACGCTTATAACGCCTATAGAATTGAAATAGACCATCATAAGTATGTATATTGGTATCATAAGTTCAATTGCAAATTTACCCAGCACTGCGCGGGTAAACAACTGAAGATTGCTTATTTTGATGCTTTCTTTATGCATAAGCGCTATGCCAAAAATCTTTTTGCCCAAGGTCTGTCCATTGCCAAAAAACAACGGCACCACAAACTCAATCAGGACGACGCCAATCAAAATGCCAAAGGTAATTATAATTAACGAGAGATTTATAAACATATTGTATGCGTACACAGCGTCCGTGTCGTCGTTAAAGGCTTTTTCCGCCTGTGCTACCCTATCGTCGTACTCGCTTTTTTGTTCTTCGGTTAAAGCGTTATATTCTTCGAGGGTTAATTTAACATCATACTCGGTAGAATATTTTGTGTACGCCTGCTGATATACATCAAGATGTTTATCGGTTTTAAACGCCATCGAAAACAGCGCTATTAAACCCACGGCGATGATGCTTATCAGTATGCCGTCAAAAATAGCGGCGATAATTCTTTTGCCAAAGCTGGCTTTTTGTAAATTTATCATATCAACTGCACCTACTATCAAACGCCCAGCTTGTCACGGATTTCCTTGACCGCCTGTTTGCTGCTTTCATACATTACAGTATAATCACATACCTGCGCATTGCGCGTTTCATTCTCAATAGCCAACAGTCTGTTAGCCTTGTCCTCGGTAGTGCAATTTTTTTCAAGTATGGCGGTAATTAAATCCTTTTTATAACGTTTAACATAAACGGTAATTACGTGTGGAAAAAGTGTTTTAAGTGCCATTGCACCACAAATGTCCATAACGGTTATAACGTGCTTGCCGCTATTTAAAATTTGCTCAACATCTGATTTGCGTGAACCGTAGGAATGATTGGCATAGGTGGTGATCTCAAAAAACTCACCACAGTCAGACATTTTACGAAACTCATCTTCTGATACATAATGATAATCACTTGCATCCTTGTTGGTTGTGTAACTGACAAGCTTTTCAAAAGTATCGGTCTGACCGAGCAATTCTTTTGCAATTTCATTTTTTCCGCTGCCCGAAGGACCAACCAAAACAACAATGCCCGAGTCGCTAAGCGACAGCTGCTCTTGCTTGGCGCTGTAGCTGTTTGCAATGACCTCGACAAGCTTTAAAAATTCATCATAATTGTTAACTGCCATAATTCCGGTGGCTTCCTGATTCCAAGGTCTACGCATCAAAATGGGATAAGCCGCGTTGGATTTTAGTATGTTGTGCATACCGTCGTCAAACAAAATGTCAACGTCAATCTTGTCTTTACGAGAGCCCATAAGTATATGGTCGCGCGGAATTTCGGGAAAAACTTCTACAATGCGCTGAAAACGCTGACTCATATATTCAGGCCACACAGCCGTTGAAATAAAAATTTCGGTCATTTGTGACAACTTCTGAACAAACTCCTGAGCGCCTTTAATGGGTGGCTGAGAAGAAATAAACTCAGGGCTGTCCATAAATTCAAAAATCACATCGGCGCGGGTGCCTGTTCTGCCCCAACGGTTTACCTCGTGGATGGTAAGGGGCGGATCAAATTTATATTTTTCATTTGCCAAACGTATAGCGTATGGCACACATTCAAGCAGAAGGTCATCTACATCAAGCGCTGTAGAAAGACGAAAACTTCTGTTCATATATCAATCACTCTCTAATTTATGTTTGCATAATTTTTTGTCCTGTATCACAACTAGTATAATACCATATTTGTATAACAGATTGCAAGTTAATATTTATAAAATTGTGTAAAACATTGTCGAAGTTTATAAAAACCTTGTTATTATGCGGCTTAAGTAGTATAATTATTAAAAAGATACTTGCGCATATGATTTCAAAAAGGTGATTTGTATGAAAAAATTTATAAAATATACCGTTACATTTATTTTAGCGGTCACTATGCTTTTATGCAGCTGCAGCTGTGGGCAAAGCGCTTGCCGAAAGCATAAAGACGACGACGCAAACGGAGTTTGCGACAAATGCTATCAATCGGTCTTTGTTTATTTTGATTTTTACGCATTGGGCGATATGTCTTTAAAGTCGTCGGATGATAAGTTGGAGGATTACCTTAAATATTCAAAAGAAAACGATTCTAATGCCGTGCTTTTGTCTACGGGAAATATGTGGGGTGCTGATTCAACAACTGTTTCCTGGATGAATGAAATAGGCTTTGACGCTATGGCACCGGGTGTCAGTGAATTCGCACTTGGCGATGACATCGTAGAAGACAATGCGGCTTTGGCAGAGTTTCCTTTGTTGGCGATAAACGTTTATAACAGTGATAATGATAAGCTTGCAGATTTTTGCGAGGCGTCTACAATCATAGAAAGCGACGGAATAAAAGTCGGTATTATAGGCGCCGTGGGTGATTACTACTCATCTGTTGCCGAAAAATACGATAATATTTATTTCAAGGTTGGCGACGAGCTGACCGAGCTTGTAAAGGACGAGTCGGAACGACTTCGCAAAAAAGGCGCCGATTTTATTGTGTATATACTGCACATCGGCGAAAGCGGCAACTCTTATTATGATGATGCTTTGTCTGATGGGTATGTTGATCTTGTGTTTGAAGGAAACACAAATCAGTCATATAAAACCGAGGATGCACACGGTGTATACCATCTGCAAAGTAATGGGTCAGATACAGTTGGCATATCACACGCAGAGGTTGCTTTTAACACGGTAACCGATACCCCTGCCGTGCGCATGACCGAGCTTGTGTCGTATGATGTATATAAGCATGTAGAATACATACCGCAAGAACAACAAACTGCACAAAACTCCAATAACACCAACGATAAGGACAACAACAACGATAATAACAGCAACAGTACCAACAGTAGTAACAGTAACAGTAGCAATAACAACACTAATAATACCGTCAAAACAGAGAATTCTGACGGTTGCAAAAATCACACCGATACCGATAGCAACGGAATTTGTGATTTATGCTCAAATTCAGTTATTGTATACATTGATTTTTACAGCATAAACGACCTGCACGGTAAGTTGGCAGACGGTGACAGTCATATAGGTGTTGACGAGCTTACAACCTATTTAAAAAACGCGCGCAAAACCGACGATAATGCAATTTTTCTTTCTGCAGGTGATATGTGGCAAGGCAGCTCTGAATCAAATATGACCAAGGGCATAATAATGACCGATTGGATGAACGAGCTTGACTTTGCCGCTATGGCGCTTGGCAATCACGAATACGATTGGGGTGGAGAATATATCGAGGATAACGAGGAATTCGCCGAATTTCCATTCCTTGCAATCAATATTTATGACCGTGAAACAAACAAGCTTGTCGATTATTGCGAGGCATCTACGGTTGTGGAGGCCGACGGATTGCAGATTGGTATTATCGGCGCTATAGGCGACTGTTATTCTTCTATCGCAGTAGACAAGTGCGATGATGTTTACTTTAAGGTGGGCAGCCAGCTGACAAGTCTTGTAAAAGCCGAGTCTGATCGTCTACGCGAAGAAGGTGTTGATTTTATTGTATATATGCTGCATGACGGTTACGGGAACACCAATCTTGGCTCAGTTCAGCAGATAAATTCTTCGCAAATATCTTCTTATTATGACACTTCTCTTTCAAACGGCTATGTTGATCTTGTGTTCGAGGGGCATACACATCAGGGATATCGTTTGCAGGATGAGTACGGTGTTTATCACCTGCAAAACCGTGGTGACAACGCTGGCGGTATATCACATGCCGAGGTGGCTATTAACTCTGTTACATACGAATCATCGGTTGACACGGTAGAGCTTGTCTCTACAAGTCAGTATCAGTACCTTGATGACGACCCGATTGTAGAACAGCTTTTAGATAAATATGATGAACAGATTTCACCGGCTAATGAAGTTTTAGGTTCTAACAGCAGGCGCCGCAATAGTGATGAACTGCAACAACTGATTGCTCAATTGTATTACGAAACAGGGGCAAAGCAGTGGGGCGATAAGTACAAAATCGTTCTCGGCGGCGGATTTATGTCTATAAGAAGTCCGTATTATCTTGCCTATGGAGATGTTAAATATGCCAATTTACAATCGCTGTTCCCATTTGATAATCAGCTAACCCTTTGCTCGATAAAGGGTAAGGATTTAAAATCCAAATTCTTGTCAGACAGAGATAGGTATTATGTTCACTTAAGTGATTACGGCGAAAGCATAAAAAATAACATTGATTCAAATGCTACGTACTACGTAATAGTTGATACCTATTCGGCTGATTACAGCTATAATAATTTAACAATTATTGAAAGATACGACCCCAATATTTTTGCCCGAGATTTATTGGCAGAATATGTTAAAAACGGCGGGTTATCGGATTAAAAGAAACATCCATACTCATGCACATTGTATGAGTATGGATGTTTCTTTCGTGTGTATTTTTTTAAAATTGCAAATTTATTTACTCAGTTTTGAAAGCAATCTGTTGATATTTTCGTCGGAGTATTCTATTTCACAAGAATAAATACGGCAAATATCAATAAGTTCATTTAGTGTATTTGAAGTGTTCATAGATTTAATAATTTTATATATTAGCGCCGCTAGCAAGATCCGCTCTTTAACTTTTTCGTCGTACTGACAATCAGAAAAATATCTGAAAATCAGGTATACAACAAGTTGTTCATATGCAGTATCAAGCAGATTATCATCAATATCGGTTGTAATGCCCTCTTTAATTCTTAACAGATAATTGTCCCAGGTTTTATCCAATCTTTCAAGACTTATAAAAACCGAATACCAATCAATGTCGGCAGGTAAATGCGCGTCAACCATATCAAGCATATTATTTACACGATCTTCAATTGGCAGGCTTCGGTCTTGTAAAGAATTAAAAAGCTTTTCTCTGAAATTGACTATTGGTAGCTGTAATGCTTCGGATGGTAGGTTAAGTGTGGTTTTATCTTTTTTTGTCAGTATGAGTTCGGCTGCAGCCTCGCAACAAAGTCCGAGACCGATCTCCTCATAGTCTAAATAAAAATTGCGAAAACGCGGATGATCGTTACATATCTGACACAGCATATCCTCGCCTGAATTTGCAATGATATCACATAGCCCATTACAATTTAAAAATGGGCAACGCTCATTTGTGTCTAATTTGAAATGCGGTATGCCTTCAAATTCTATATTCGATTTTAATTTTGACGCGAAATCGCCTTTAAGATTATTGTATTTTTCTAAAGTGATATCGTCTATATCTATTTCCCAACCGATACAGCAGCTATGGTTGCACCTATCCGCTATACATTTAAATTCTTTATAATAATCAGGGGTTATCGTTATCATTAAAAAATCCTTTATGTTATTTTTTATGAATATAACACATATAACACTATCAGTCAACAAACAAAATCGCTTTTTATGTATTCCGATACTTCTTGCACACAAAAAAATAACAGCCCATCAAAAAAGTATGAACTGTTATTTATATATCGACCATATACTTATTTTAGTTTTTTTGTACAATTAGATTTTTGAAACAGCAAACGAAAAATTTTAACCGTAACACCTACAAGAATTGCCGAGATAACGGTTCCTTCTCTTATACCATAAAGTTTACCTTCAAAGAATATTAATGAAAGCACCATAGAAAGCAATACCCAAGAAATATCAAAAACAATTTTTACATTGCCAAAATCCTTCTTTGTTACGTCAGCAAGAGCTTTTACAAATGCCTCCCCTGAATTGAGTATGACATCTGCAATAATACCAAGTGTTATACCAAAGCCGAGAACAACAATACCGCTTAAAACCAACAAAAGTTGAACGATGTATATGTCATTCGGTATTCTGCAAACCAGCCATAATCCAAAATCCGTAAAACAACCAAACAAAAAGGATAACGGAATTTGCAAAAGCTGTATCGGTTTAAAGTTTTTGCGTAGCAATAATATCTGCCCCAGCAGTAAAACACAATTTGAAATCGTAAGCCAGGTTCCAAAAGAGAAAAACGTAAATTTTAAGCTAACTACATTTGCAACAGAAGAAATAGGAGAAACGCCGAGTTCGCCGTGTTTGGTAAAAGCAACGCCTATTCCTATAAAGAAAAGGCTTATTATAAACAGCAAATATCTCTTTAAAGTTTCTCTCCCGATCATATTCTCACACTTTCTTGCGTTGGTTTGCATTTCACGATTGCCTCGGTAACATTTGTAAGTACAAGTTCACTTTTTTGATTATATGCCTCTATGGTGATTTCCGCAAGTCCGTTTTTTGAATTGCGTCTCGCAAGTCTTGTAACGGTTGCCTTACCCGTCAACACATCATCAGCAAATACAGGCTTTATCCATTCAATTTTGGTGGATTTTCCCGCAAGAAGTTCCTCACCAAAAAAGTCAACCTCGAGATATTTTGCCCACACCGACATAAACGACATAACACCCGGAGCAATCAGTTTTCCAAAGGGCGACCTTTTTGCATACCCCTCATCTGTATGTAACGGTATGTTATCATAGTCACGTGCAAAATTTAACATTTTTTCTTTTTTTATAACGGCAGGAGCAATCTCAACCGTCATACCCAATTTTATATCTTCAAAATACATCGTTTCACCTCGACAACAATCCGTCAACAAACTGCCGTGCAAGACGTGCAGATCTGCCGCCACGCTCCAAAGCGAAACGCTCGGCAAGCATTTCAAGTTCTTCGCTTTTCATTTCCACACCGCTTTCTTCTGCCAAGTGATGCACAATATGAAGGAATGTTTCTTTGTTCGGCTTAGAAAAGGATACGTGAATACCGAAACGCTCCGACAGAGAAACAAGCTCCTGCATCGTATCGTTGCGATGCACATCATCGCCCTCACGGTCGGAAAACTTCTCCTTGATAATGTGTCGGCGGTTGCTGGTAGCGTATATTACCACATTGCTTGATTTTGCCGTAACAGAACCCTCCAAAACCGCTTTTAGTGCATTGAAATTGTCATCGTCTTTGAGGAATGAAAGGTCATCGATAAAGAGCACAAATTTTAAGGGGTTTGCCGACAGTTCATCAAGTATCTTCGGAATGGCACGAAGCTGATCCTTGCGTACTTCGATAATGCGAAGCCCTTCATTCCACAAGGCATTGCCTACAGCCTTGACAGTTGAAGATTTGCCCGTGCCCGCATCACCCGTGAGCAAAATGTTCGCCGCAGGCTTGCCGCCGAGCAGAGCCTTGGTGTTGTCAATAATAATGTTTCTTTCACGCTCGTAATCCACAAGCTGTGATAATTCGGTTTTATCGGGATGAAGCACAGGAACAATACTACCTTGTTCGTCCACATAGAACATACGGTTTTTCGCATAAATACCATAGCCGTATTTGCCGATATTCTCTGCTCTGTGAAGATAAATGTCTTTAAGTCTCAGTTTCGTGGTTGTGAAATCAGGCAAAAAGCCCTTGTATTCAAGAGAAGCGCAAAGTGTATCATTATTAAGTTCTGCCACTTCCTGCAAAATATCAAGCTCGGCTGCAAGAGAAGAATACATATAGCTTGGCACATCTTTCCCACAGCCGATAGTCTTTACATATACATTTTCGCTGTTGTGGCAAAGCTCTTTTACATACTCACCGAGGTTTCCGCCGTTTGCATCATAGAGAGCCGCCACAAACGCGGCATAGCCCGCGCTTGTGGGGTTCTCCAGATATGTGCGCAAAGAGGAAATAACAGGGTCTTTCAGCAGTTCTCTGAATATGCATAGGGTATTCAGTTTTTCATATAACTCTTTCATATCAGTTCAGAATCGCCCCCGATGCGCCGCCCGAAACAAGCGCCGCATAGCGTTTGAGATATCCCGACAGTTCTTTTTTCTTCGGCACAAAATTTTTCATACGCTCGGTAAGAACTGTCTCATCTACCTTGAGTTCAATGCTGTTTTCAGGGATATTGATGCTGATAATATCGCCATCCTCAACAACACCGATCATACCGCCGGACGCGGCTTCGGGTGTTACGTGACCGATACAAGCACCACGGGTTGCACCGCTGAAACGACCGTCGGTGATAAGTGCTACGCTATTACCAAGTCCCATTCCCATAATCGCAGAGGTGGGATTCAACATTTCACGCATACCCGGACCGCCTTTGGGTCCTTCGTAGCGGATAACGACTACATCGCCTGCAACAATTTTACCGCTGTTGATAGCGGCTTGCGCTTCTTCTTCGGAATCGAATACCTTTGCAGGACCTTCGTGTACTAACATTTCGGGGAGAACGGCAGAGCGCTTTACAACGCTACCTTCGGGTGCAAGATTGCCTTTCAGCACCGCAATGCCGCCCGTTTCACTGTAAGGATTATTGATAGGACGAATGGTATCGTGGTCGAGGTTGATACAGCCCTCAATATTCTCGCCAATGGTTTTTCCTGTCACAGTTATACACCCGGTGTTAAGTAAGCCTTTTTTGGTAAGCTCGTTCATTACGGCATAAACACCGCCTGCTTCGTTTAAGTCCTCCATATAGGTGCGACCGGCAGGTGCTAAATGGCAAAGGTTCGGTGTTACTGCACTAATCTCATTTGCAATATCTAAATTCAGTTCTACACCGCACTCGTGAGCAATGGCAGGAAGATGGAGCATACTGTTGGTGGAACAACCAAGCGCCATATCCACGGTGAGCGCGTTCATCAGGGCTTCTTTGGTCATAATATCACGGGGACGGATATTTTTCTTTACCATATCCATCACCGCCATACCTGCATGTTTTGCCAGTTCAATACGGGCAGAATAAACCGCAGGAATCGTGCCATTGCCTTTAAGTCCCATACCAAGCGCTTCGGTCAGGCAGTTCATAGAGTTTGCTGTATACATACCGGAGCAGGAGCCGCAAGTGGGGCAGGTCTTGCACTCATATTCTTTGAGCTTTTCATCACTTAGTTTGCCTGCATTGTAAGCGCCGACCGCCTCAAACATAGAAGAAAGGCTTGTTTTCTTGCCTTCAACCTTACCTGCGAGCATCGGGCCGCCGCTGACAAACACGGTAGGAATATTTACTCTTGCCGCCGCCATTAAAAGTCCGGGGACATTTTTATCGCAGTTGGGCACCATCACAAGTCCGTCAAAGCCGTGTGCCAAAGCCATTGCCTCGGTGGAATCGGCGATCAAGTCCCTCGTCACAAGAGAATACTTCATTCCCGTATGTCCCATAGCGATACCGTCACAAACAGCGATCGCAGGAAACACGATAGGAGCGCCGCCTGCCATTGCCACACCGAGCTTTACGGCATCGACAATTTTATCGATGTTCATATGCCCCGGTACGATCTCATTATAGGAGCTGACAATGCCGATGAGTGGGCGGGACTGTTCTTCCTCGGTCAGTCCCAAAGCGTGAAACAAGCTGCGATGAGGTGCATTTTGCACACCGTCTACTACATTTTCTTTCGGCATAGAAATCCCTCCCGTTAGTTGTTGATAAGTTTATCCTCATCGCTCCAGCTATAGAGCTTGCG
>CAZVWG010000024.1:0-19380 GCA_964630675.1 uncultured Ruminococcus sp. | reverse complement strand
TTTTTTGAAAAATAAAGGTATAAAAATAAAGTGAACAAGTAAAATTCTCAGTTTTTAGGCACATTTTATTCGTGTTATTAAGTTCAAAACACACAAACGAAAATCCGTTCTCGCAAGAGAACGGATTTTCGAATGAATAATGAATATTGAAGTCGCTTTGCTGATGAATAATGAATAATTATTGTACCCCACTGCTTTTATGCTATACTAATCCCAAGGAGGTGAAGATATGTCATTATTAGAGTATTTACAGAATAACATTTCAGCTAACAATTCGTTAGACGAAATTATAAATGTATTTGAAGAAATGTGCAAAACCCCCATTGAAGATGACCTTTTACTAAACGAGTATGGTGTTTATGATTTTAATGGAGAGGATTTGTTTTATTATGATTTAGTAAGACAATATCCCGACGGAGAAGATGAATATTATCAGCTTCGAGTGAGCATTGTGTTCTCTCCCGATGAAGAGAACCGTTGTCTTGAAGATACTTTATGGAGTGATGATTCTGATGAAAACTTTTTTGATTACATAAGAAAATCAGATGGATATGAATACGTAAAAACACACAAAATGAAGTCCATCGATATAAGAATTGACCGAACTTAATGTTCAAGTTGGAAAATCATGTTTTTAGACCGGTTCCATTTTGAGTCGTAAATATAATATTCATATAGCAATTTAATGTTTAGGTAAGGCAATTATTTAAAAGAAATTTGATACTTCACATCCTTTCGGTAATACTAACACCGAAAGGATGTGTTTTTATGGTAGAGCAAGATACAATAAAACTGCTTCGCGAGTGTGATGCGGGCATAAAGATGGGTGTCAAGTCAATTCACGACGTGTATGAACACGTAAAATCCGACAAGCTGCGCGAGTGCCTTAATGCTTGCAAGGACGAACACGACGAGCTTGATAAAGAATTGCAAGAGCTTTTAGGCAAGTATCACGACGAAGGCAAAGACCCGAATCCGATGGCAAAGGGTATGTCATGGATGAAAACAACCGTTAAGCTCGGGATGGACGATTCCGATAACGTAGTAGCCGATCTTATGACCGACGGTTGTGATATGGGTATTAAGTCGCTTAATAAATATCTGAATCAGTACAAAGCGGCAGATGAAAAGTCAAAGGATTTATGCAAGCGACTTATAAAATTAGAAGAAAAATTACGAACTCAAATGCAGGAATATTTATAAAAAACAGCAAGGCTTCGGCCCTGCTGTTTTGCGTTATTTTTCGTCTTTAAAAACTTTTTTAATTGCCTCTAAATATCCATAACCATATACGTTGTCGGGGAGCAGGTAGCTCGTTTCGGTCCATTCATTCCAGCTGTTGACAGTTATCAGTGAAACTCCCGTTTTATCGGCAAAGTTTTTGGCTTCGCACAGAGCTTGCTGGAAGTTTTCGGGAGTATTATTTTTACAAACTCCGGGGCTGTAAGCCTTAAAACGCGGATTGTTGTCCCAGCCGATTGAAACGTGGGGGAAGTATGGAACGTCATAGGTTTCGGCAACCGTTTTCCACTCTTTTTTAACGTCGGGCATAATCTCTGTATAGTCACGGTCGACGTTTGTAAAGTGAACAAATTGATAATGGGTGAGTGAAGAAAAGCCGAGTTCACTGATAAGCTCATTTGTGGTTTCAATAGTGCCGCCATCAACGCCTGATATGTTTTCACTCTTACCGTTCCAACGTACAAACTGAAAATGCACGCCGCCAAGCCCATCTTTTTTACATTCATCATCAAGCCATTGCATTGCCTTTTTTGTGTTTTCAAGGCTACCGAAGCCTTTTACAAAGTTTTTAAGGTCGTATATGCTGATAACAGGTTTGTCATCAATCTTATAATAATTATCGCGTTTAAAATATTGGTCAATCCAGCGGCGGCCGATTTTGTAAAATTGGTCAAGTGTTACATCACCGCGCCATATAGTATCCCACAATTTGCCTGCATTTCTGCGGTCCCAGGTGTAGTTTGCATCGTGGTTTGCCCACATAATGTAAAACTTCATATCCTTGCAATTGGCGGCTTTCAAAAAACCATCATTTAGACAGTTTTCAAGGAATG
Organism: uncultured Ruminococcus sp.; assembly: GCA_964630675.1. Taxonomy (GTDB): domain Bacteria; phylum Bacillota; class Clostridia; order Oscillospirales; family Acutalibacteraceae; genus UBA737. Next base: position 17,305 of record CAZVWG010000024.1, on the reverse strand, counting down.
GACGGTCATCATACCAATACCAGTCGTAAATAAACACATTTATGCCGTGGTCTAATGCCATTTCAATTTGCTGCTCCATAACTTTGGGGTTTGCTTCGTTCTGAAAACCCAGAAGCGGTTTGCGCTCCCATACATAACCGTTTTCTTTAACCTCGCCGCAAGCATCCCTTACCGTTTGCCATTCGCCGATACCCTCATCCCAAAAGATTTTGGTTCGGGGCTCATCGCCAGTATATGCCGGCCAAATATATGCTGCTATATCATATTGTTTCATAAAATAACCGTCCTTAATTTATATGATAGTATTAAATCAAAACAGCACCCAAACGGGTGCTGTTAAAACTCACACTACATATGTGTGTAAAGTATTTCAGCTGTACCGCAAAGACTGATTTTAATACCGGCAGGTAAAAATACACTATCACCCTTTTTTAGACGCATCATACCGCCTGTGTAGGAAAGCGAGGCCGCACCGTCTAAAATAAGCAACGATATAAAGCTGTCGTTATCATAAATTCCTACATTGCCATCAAGGCTTATAAGCTCGGTAGTAAAATATTTGCAGGATGCAAGTTCTCGTACTGTACCGAAGGGATAGAGCGTGATATCACCCACAGCGCCATAAGGCATAGTCGGCTTTTGGGTTCTTGTAACTTCAACCGCCTGTTTAATATGAAGCTGACGCGGTTTGCCGTCGGCACCTAATCTACCGTAATCAGACACACGGTAGGTGGTGTTTGAATTTTGTTGCACCTCGGCTATAAGGATGCCTTTACCAATGGCATGCATTGTGCCCGCTTCTATAAAAAATACGTCACCTTTTTTAACGGGAACATAGTTGCAAACAGGGGATAGATTATTGTTATTGATACGCTCTAAAAATTCGCCCTGTGAAATATTTTGATTGAATCCGTAAATAAGCTTTGCGTCCTCGTCACAGTCAACAACATACCACATTTCTGTTTTGCCGTATTCACCCTCGTTAGCCATAGCATATTCGTCATCAGGATGCACCTGAACCGAAAGTCTGTCCTTTGCGTCAATCAGCTTTATAAGGATTGGAAAATATGTAAAATCTGCGGCTTTTTTACCGAGGGACGCCTGTCCCCAAATTTCAATTGCCTGCTGTAATGTCATTCCTGCAAATTCACCGTTACGCACAATGCTATTGCCGTCTTTATGACAGGAAAGCATCCAGCCCTCAGCTACCTTTTCTTCTTCGGTTTCAAATCCGAATTCATCAATAAGGCGTCTGCCACCCCAAAGGTAGTCCTTTAATGGTGCTTTAAGTAGTAAGGGATACATAAATTCAAACCTCCTATAATGGATATTGCCATTACTTTACCAACCATTAATATTATACCACCATATTTATTGTCAATCAAGTGTTGAATAAAAAATATGTCAAAAAGTGTATGATACCCTTAAAAAGCAAAATTTTTTGTATTTTAAACACTTAAATTTATAGATTTTATTTTACATAAATATTTTATTCAGTTTATTTTTGCATATGGGTTTATTCCACTTATCAACCGAGTTTTCCACCGATTTTATGTCGAAAAACGGCATTAAACCGTGATTTGAACCTTTAAAATGTTAATTTCTCGGTGGATAAGTTGGAAAACTTTTTAGGTTGTTGTGGTTTACATAACGCTTAAAAATGCAAAAAATTCCATAAAAATTGTAACCATTTTGTAACTTGATTTTTGATGTGTTTTACCCTTGTCACATCAATATATACAAAAGTGCTAAAAAAAGACAATAATCAGTGCAATCTTTTGATAAAATTAGAATTAAGCTTACAATAAGTATCTCATCATTGGAAAAAAACATATCAAAATTTGCAAGAGGTGTTTTATGCGGAATTTGCTTACTTTTTTTTGCTGAGGGCTTGCAAAAATCTTCTGGTTGTGTGGCACGCTTGTTCATTTCTCGCAATTCATTTATAGCACGATTTTTAGTGTTGGAAAAATTATGCATATCCGTCAATAATTATGCACTCCTCAAAGTTCGAATATTCCGCTGTCCTTTAAAAAGGGCAGTAGGTCAATGAGTTTTAACAACTTTATGGCTGCGTCTACCTTTTCGCGCCTTGGTACGCTAAGATGCGGCTTTAATGCCATGAGTAGCTTTGCGCGGTTATCATCGCGGTCAGATTTAAGTCGTGACATAACCGACATTATTTTACCTATTTGCGCAGGGTCAATATCCATACCGCCAAAAAGCGAACCCAAATTAGCTTCGGGCGGCGGAGTGTTTTCGGTTTTTTTATTGCTATCCCCCAAAATATTCTCCGCCATTTCGCGCACACGGTTGAGGCTGTCTGGGTCGTTAAGTATCTCGGCTAACTTTTGGCTGATATCATCCATTTTCTTTTCCGCCTAAAATTTTCATAAGTTGCTGTGCCGCATCAGAACTTAGAATTTGTTTCAATTTGTCCTTATCGGCAAGAACTTCACTAACTTTTTTGCGGTCATCATCACTAAGTTTTGACATAATAGCATCGGTATCACCGCGACGTGCGGCATTAATTGTATCCTTGTTTATTTTGTCAAAATTATTATTCATTTGATTTTCCCCCAAAAATAAAGTATTATATATGTAAATGTATGTTAAGGTCGGGTGTGATTATGCGGATAGTGATAATTTCAGATTCGCACGGCAGAGGCGATATTGTAGATAGAATTATTCGACGCGAGCAGGATGCAGAGGCTATCATATTTTTAGGCGACGTAGCAGATGATATAGAGGATTTTACATATGAATATACCGATAAAAATTTTTATATTGTAAGCGGAAACTGTGACCGATTTTCGTCAGATTATCCTTACAGCACGGTGGCAGAGCTTGGCGGCGTTAAAATTTTTATCACCCACGGGCATACGCTCGGCGTAAAAGGCGGCACAGGTGCGCTTAGCAATGCCGCACGGCAATCGGATTGTAAGATTGCGCTATACGGACACACTCATATACCCAATATAAAATATGAAGACGGCTTGTACATTGTGAATCCGGGTTCTTGCGCTCGCTCACGTGACGGTGGCAACAGCTATGCCGTAATAGATATTCGCGAAAACGGTATACTGCCGTCAATAGTACGAATATAAAAATGGAACAAGCCTCGTCATATAAGGCTTGTTCCTTTAAATTTTATCGTATGTTATTTTACCTTTGCAAAGTTGCCAAAGGTATTGCCGACACTTTCTACAAAAGAAAATGTGTTATCGTATTTTTTAAGTATATCCTGAAAATCCACTACCTGATGCTTATTAACCACACATATAAGCACATCTTTTTCTTGTTGCTCATACGCACCAACAGCAGAAATCTTAGTGGCGCCGTGGTGCAGGGTATGCAAAACCTCTTCACTTATTTCATCGGCATGGGTGGTGATAACGGTAAATTTATACGCCTGCTTTGATCCCTGAATTATAACATTACCCAAAAATGTTGAAATAAAGCAATAGATTATGCAAAGACAAACCGGCTTATAGTCATAGCTTATACCGCCTGACGTATCGGGATTTGCGTATACGAAGAAGGAAACTACCGCCACAATTGCGTTAAGGGTAAGAGTTATCCAAAAGAAATTAAGATACGGCTTTTTGATGCTTATGTATTTTGATACAATATCGGTGCCGCCCGTTGATGCGTTGTGGCGCGCACACATACCGTAAACCAAGCCGCCTAAGGTGCCGCTTATTATAACAGGATAAATAGTATCGTGGCCGCCCGCGTCATACTGAAAATCGGTAAAGCCTATCTGCTGGAGTCCCAGATATACAAACGAGTAAACCAAACAAAACAGCAAGGATTTTTTCGCAAAATCACGATTTATGAAAAAGTATGCAAGAATACAAAGCGGAACATTTATAATCAGCGACATATAACCTATACTAAATCCGGTTTTATACTGAATCATTGTCGCAATACCGTTAATACCCGCGGGAGCAAAGTTATTTTTAACAATAAACAGCTGGTAGGTAAACGCAAGTATTATCGCCGCTAAAATTACAAAAAGATACGCAGTAAAATTTTTAATCTTCTTCATACTTCATCACCAAATACAGTTTAACACAAAATATAAAATTTGCAAGAAAAAGGCGGGAAATTTTCCCGCCTTTTAAATCTTTATTCTTTATTTGCTTCTTCAATAACCTTTTGTGCTATGTTTGCAGGTACTGTTTCGTATCTTGCAAATTCAAGAGTAAATGTTGCGGTGCCTTGAGTTAATGAACGCATAGCGGTTGAAAAGTCGGACATTTCGGCGGTTGGTACTTCACCGATAATTTCCTGCATTTTGTTTTCAACAGGATTCATACCGATAATTCTGCCGCGACGTTTGTTGATATCGCCGATAACATCACCAAGCATATCGTCGGGAACTAAAACCTTTAGTGTGCTGATGGGCTCAAGCAATACAGGACTTGCATTTGAAATACCTTCTTTAAATGCAATAGATGCTGCCATCTTAAACGCCATTTCAGAAGAGTCAACGGGATGGTAAGAACCGTCAACCAATGTTGCTTTAATACCAACCATCGGATAGCCCGCAAGAACGCCCTTGAGTGTTGAATCGCGAAGACCCTTTTCAACTGCGGGGAAGAAGTTCTTAGGTACAGCACCACCAAATACCTTTTCTTCAAATACAAGCTCTGAGCTGTCGCAAGGCTCAAACTCAATCCAAACGTCACCAAACTGTCCGTGACCGCCCGATTGCTTCTTGTGTCTACCTTGTGCTTTAACTGCCTTTTGAATAGTTTCGCGGTATGCAATCTTTGGTTTTTGGAGCACTACCTCACAACCGAATTTTGCCTTTAGCTTTGATACAATTATATCGGTATGCTGTTCGCCGAGGGTGCTCATAACAAGCTCGCGAGTTTCGGTATCGTTTTGCACCTTTAGGGTGGGGTCTTCCTCCATAATTCTGTTAAGACCAGAGCTTATCTTTTCTTCGTCGCCCTTCTTTGCAGGGTAAATAGCGGTCTTAAGATTTGGAAGTGGGAAATCAATGGCAGCAACCGCTACGGTGCCGGTAGCCGACAAAGTATCGCCTGTTATGCTGTCGCCAAGCTTTGATACCGAGCCGATGTCACCCGCCATGATTTCGGTTGCATCCTCTTGCTTGCCGCCTTTTAGCCACATAACCTTTGATAGACGCTCTTCTTCGCCTGTGCGGTTATTCTTAAGCTTCATATCGCCTGTAATTTTACCTGAAATAACCTTAAAGTATGAAAGCTTACCAACAAATGGGTCAGCGATTGTTTTGAAAATAAATAGCGCGTTTTCCTTAGCAGCGTCAAGCGTTACCTTAACACCGCTGTCAAGTGTATATGTACTGTCTGCTGCGGACGGTAAAACATCGGCAATGCTGTCAGCGAACAAACCAATAGCATTGCCTGTAAGCTGTACGCCGCAATATACCGGACAAATGTCACCGCTTGCGATACCTGTTTTAAGACCGGCTGTGATTTCATCGGCAGAAAGCTCTTCGCCTTCAAAATATTTTTCCATTAGAGCCTCGTCGGTAGATGCAACTGCCTCGATAAGCATATTGCGCATTTGTGAAACCTCGGTGCTTGAAGGCATATCGGTTTCGGCAAGATAAATGCCATCTGCGGTATAAGCCTTGTTTGTAACAAGGTCAATGTAGCACTGAACAACATCGTCAACTATGTAAGGAACAACAACAGGACAAATTACAGCGCCGTAGTTTGCAACGAGTGCGGAAATTACGCGATAGAAATGTGCGTGAGTAGAGTTTAGCTTGCCGATAAAGAAGGCGACAGCCTTTCCTGCGGCGCGTGCCTTATCAAACGCCTGCTTGGCACCTACGGTAAGACCTGATTTACCCGAAACAGTAACAATAACGCTGTCAGCTGCCGCCAACGCTTCACTTACTCCACCCGCAAAGTCAAAAAGTCCCGGAGCATCAATAAGATTTAATTTAACGTCGCCCTTTTCAAGTGCATAAACACTGGTTGAAACGGAGCAACCGCGTTTCTTTTCTTCTGCATCAAAATCGAAAACAGAGGTACCTTCTGAAGTATTACCTATTCGCTCAATTGCTTTGGAATGGTAAAGAATGGCGCTTGCAAGTGTGGATTTACCCGAATTTCCGTGGCCTAAAAAGGCAATGTTTTTAATTTTGTCAGCTGAATAGTTTTTCATAAGTGTATCCTCCTTTGGCGAACTCTCTATCAGAGCTCTAATTACCGATTAAGTATAACACAAACGCTTGTCAATTACAACTAAAAATTTTAAAAGATTTAATTTTTTTTGTTTAAAAGTCACAAATTGTAACTTTTTGTAACCTTTTCGCGCTCAAAAGTTACAAAATTGAAAACATTTGTAACCAAATTGTTGCTTAATTTTTTGGTTATATAATTGTATAATATAATACACAAATTAACGAAAGGGGCTGTATGCGATGAAGAAGGCTTTTGGTTTGATTTTATGCGTTATTATGTTATCATTGTGTTCATCTCTTATTGCTCCCGTGGTTAATGAGGGTTCTCAGATATATGCCGCTGCCGCAAATGAGGTTGTCGTTAACGCAAACGAAGCACGTTTCCTTAATATGTTGAATCACAATTTTGTCTATAATTCAGACTTTGATTGCGCGGATACAGTTGTTAATAATGCGTCGCTCGCGCTTCTTGATTTGCGCGACAGCACAAATGAGGAATACATAGCTGATATATATGTTAAGGGCTTTGTAAAAGATATGTACGGTATTGAGATTGTCGATATGTCGGGTATAAATGAGGAATATCCTCAGCTTGAAGGCTTTCTTTATATAATTCCTCGCGGTTATACAACCTATAGTCATACCATAGTGTCGGTTGAACAAAATGAGGACGGTACCTATACGGTTATAAGCGATGTTGCAGTAAACAGTCATGATGTCGTAAGCAAAACACAAAAAGCCGTTTCTCTATTTGTGGAAAACAACGAATCGGCATTTGGCTATAATATAATATACAGTAATATATTGTCGGAGAGTACTGATATTTAAGTGAATTACGGGCAAATTAAATTTGTCCGTAATTTTTTTAAAATTTTTCTTGACAAATTGACGTGTAGAATATATAATACTTTGGCACGGCAAAAAACACTGAGATATGGCTGTATAGCTCAGTTGGCTAGAGCACACGGTTCATACCCGTGGTGTCATTGGTTCGAATCCAATTACAGCCACCAATACGGCCCGTTGGTCAAGAGGCCTAAGACACCGCCCTTTCACGGCGGTAACACGAGTTCGAATCTCGTACGGGTCACCAAAAATCCCTTAGACGAAAGTCTGAGGGATTTTTACTTATTGTTATATTTGACAACTACATCATAAATTGCTATAATTTTAGCAGAATATATTGGCAGGTCTGTGTGGCTTGCCGTTTTTAATATCAGCCTAAGGAGAAGTAAAAAAATGTCAAAGCTTAGCAATCTTAATAATGAACGTGTATTTTACTATTTTGAAAAACTGTCATCAATTCCACGCGGCTCGGGCGATATGAAGGCCGTTGCACAATACTGTGTTGATTTTGCTACAAAACACGGTTTTAAATATATCCGCGATGACGCCGACAACGTTGTTATATACAAAAACGGTACATCAGGTTACGAAAACCAAAAGCCAATAATACTGCAGGGTCATCTTGATATGGTGTGCCAGAAAACACCCGACAGTAATATCAATTTTGAAAAAGACGGTCTTGATTTGTATGTGGACGGCGATTTTGTAAAGGCGCGTGGTACAACGCTTGGCGCCGATAACGGTATCGCGGTTGCTATGGTGCTGGCAATTTTAGAAAGCGACAGCATCCCTCATCCGCCTATCGAAGCGGTGTTTACCGTTGATGAAGAGGTTGGTATGATTGGTGCGCGGGCGCTTGATATGTCGGTGTTGCGCGGCGCACGTATGATAAACCTTGATTCCGAAACCGAAGATACAGTTACCGTATCCTGTGCGGGCGGCAGTGATTTTAAGGTTACCGTTCCGCTCGAAACACAATTAAAGTCGGGTGCGCTTATCACTATTGATATTAAGGGGTTAAAGGGTGGCCATTCGGGCGTCGAGATAGACAAAAACCGTGTCAACGCCAATATGATAGCGGGCAGAGTATTAAACGAGCTTAAATCTCAATTTGATTTTGATATCATAAGCATAAACGGCGGCGATAAATCCAACGCCATACCAAACCGTTGCGTAGTTGAGCTTTGCGTATCCGATTTAAAAGAGTTTACACTATCGGCGCAAAAATGCTTTGATGTTATAAAAAGCGAAATTGCCGACCGCGAGCCTCAATTTGCGCCTGAAATTTCAGCGGGCAGCGAGGGCGGATATTCGGTACTTGATACCAAAATTAAAAACAAAATTATTTACACCCTGCTTTGCGCGCCAAACGGCATCACCGAAATGAGCGCCGAAATTGAGGGTCTTGTGCAAACATCACTTAATCTTGGCGTGCTTATGACCAACAGTGATAATGTAATTTTGCATTTTGCACTTCGCAGCAACAAAAAATCGGCTCTTGTGTTTTTGGAGCAGCGCCTTGCCGCATTTTTTGATAATCTTGGTTTAACGCACGAAACCTTTGGTCACTATCCACCATGGGAGTATAAATCTGACTCGGATTTGCGCGAGCTTTATTGCAGCCTTTATAGCGAGGCTTTTGGTGCATCGCCTAAAGTAGAGGCAATTCACGCAGGACTTGAATGCGGTGTTTTTGCCGACGGTATAAAAGGGCTTGACTGCATATCTATTGGTCCCGAGCTTTATGACGTGCATACTGTAAACGAAAAATTAAGTATTTCTTCAACCAAAAATCTTTATGCTTTACTTATAAAAATATTGGAAAAACTAAAATAAACAGTATTTCATATTGCCTTTTACGCTTTAATGTGGTAAAATATATTGCTCTTTGAAATTATAAATTAAAGTAAGGTGAAATTATGAACAACAAAAACGAATTTAAGCCGTATATTCCGGCTGAAAAAATCACACCCGAGCTTACCGTTACATCCATTATTATGGGCGTGCTGTTAGCGGTAATTTTCGGCGCGGCAAACGCATATTTAGGACTGCGTGTAGGTATGACGGTATCGGCATCTATTCCTGCGGCGGTTATCGCTATGGGCGTTATACGTATTTTACTTCGCCGCAACTCAATTCTTGAAAGCAACTTAGTACAAACGATCGGTTCAGCAGGCGAGTCATTGGCTGCGGGCGCCATTTTTACACTACCCGCCTTGTTTTTATGGGCAGGCGAAGGCAAGATGGACAAGCCGGACCTTTTAGAAATCACACTAATCGCACTTATAGGCGGTTTGCTTGGCGTATTTTTTATGATTCCGCTTCGCAATGCGCTTATTGTAAAAGAGCACGGTACGCTTCCTTATCCCGAAGGCACCGCGTGCGCCGAGGTTTTACTTGCGGGTGAAAACGGCGGTTCCAGCGCATCAACCGTATTTGCAGGTATGGGATTTGCCGCTTTCTTTAAATTTATAATCGACGGATTAAAGGTTGTATCAGGCGAGGTTTCTCTGCGCGTTAAGGGTTTTGCAGGCGAAATAGGCACACAAATTTATCCCGCCGTAATGAGCGTGGGTTATATTTGCGGCGCGCGTATTTCATCATATATGTTTGCGGGCGGTGTGCTTAGCTGGCTGGTGCTTATTCCTATGGCGGTGTTGTTTGGCGGCGACAATACATTATATCCCGCAACACAAACCATAAGCGAGCTTTACGCATCAGGCGGAGCAAGCGCCATATGGAGCAACTACGTTCGTTATATTGGCGCAGGCGCTTTGGCTGCGGGCGGTATTATAAGTCTTATAAAGTCGATGCCTTTGATCATTAAAACCTTTGGCGGCGCTATCAAAAATATGCGCGGCACAGGTGCTGTCGGCAACGAACGCACTTCGCGTGACATAAGCATAAAAATAGTTCTTGTAGCTATTTTGGTGCTTACCATTGCTATATGGCTAATTCCTGCTATTCCTGTAACATTGCTTGGCGCGTTTATTATTGTTGTTTTCGGGTTCTTCTTTGCAACCGTTTCTTCCCGTATGGTAGGACTTGTCGGCAGTAGTAACAACCCCGTTTCAGGTATGGCTATTGCGACCTTGCTTATTGCTACTCTTATTCTTAAAATTACAGGTGCCGACGGTATTGCCGGTATGGCAAGCGCCATCGCGATCGGCTCTATTATTTGTATCGTTTCAGCAATCGCAGGCGACACCTCACAAGACCTTAAAACCGGTTATATTCTGGGCGCTACACCGCGCAAGCAGCAAATCGGTGAAATTATCGGTGTTGTGGCTGCTGCTTTAGCCATTGGCGGCACACTTTATTTGCTGGACTCGGCTTGGGGCTTTGGCTCTGACGAGCTTGCAGCGCCACAGGCAACCCTTATGAAGATTATCGTAGAGGGCGTTATGGGCGGCAATCTTCCTTGGGGACTGGTGTTTACCGGCGTGTTTATTGCAGTAGCAGTCGAGCTTATCGGCATTCCCGTGCTTCCCTTTGCCATAGGCGTTTATTTACCCGTTCAGCTTAACGCTTGTATTATGGTAGGCGGACTTATTCGTTTGGCGCTTGATAAATTAAAGCGTGATGATAAAGAAGCAATTGTAAACGACGGTATACTCTTTAGCTCGGGTATGATAGCAGGCGAGGGCCTTGTGGGTATAGCGCTTGCCGTTCTTGCCGTGTTTGGCGTGGGCGAAGCAATAGATCTGTCGGGCAAAATTCCTGCAGGCATTTACCAATATGGCGGTCTGGCGCTGTTTGCAATAATTATTCTTACCGTCTTAAAATTCACCGTTTGGAAAAAGCGTGATAAAGCATAATGAAAAAGAAAACTCAGGAAAATTATCTGGAAAAGATTCCGACCAAAAAACCCGAAATCAACTGGACTCAAGGTGAAGACGAACTTGTAACACTCCAAATAGAAAACCGTGGCGCTGCAAACCGTATCGCGCAATGTCTATTTAAAAAGCCAAAGATAAGTTATATTCATCTTGAAGAGTTTGGAAGCTTTGTTTGGACCGCGATTGACGGCGAGCACGATATTATCGCTATTGGCGAAATGGTACGCGAGCGTTTCGGTGAAAAGGCAGAGCCGCTTTATGAGCGACTTGCCGAGTATATAAAAACGCTTGAAAGCAATGGGTTTGTAACTATAAATTGATAGCGCACTTTGTAGGGTGCGTCGCCTTCGATACACCGCGTTAAACGGGATGTAGAGGGCGCCATCCCCTACTTTTTTATTTGCTTTTGTTTTAATATAGTGATATAATGTGTACATCATTTTTTAGGAGTTTAAATTTATGAGAACCAGCGGAATACTTATGCCTATCTTTTCCCTACCCTCGTCATACGGAATCGGAACATTTGGAAAAGCGGCTTTTGATTTTGTGGATTTTTTAAATAAAAGCGGACAATCTTATTGGCAAATATTACCACTTAATCCCACGGGATTTGGCGATTCGCCTTATCAGTCGTTTTCCTCATTTGCCGGAAACCCCTATTTTATAGATCTTGACATACTTATACAAGAAGGTCTTTTGACGAAAAAAGAGGTCGGGGATTGTGATTTTGGCGACAATTCGCAAAAAATAGATTATGAAAAAATATACAAGTACCGATATCCACTTTTGAAAAAAGCGTTTTATAGGTTTAGTCCCGATAGTAGCTATGGTGCGTTTGAAAATCAAAATGCATTTTGGCTGAATAATTACGCGCTTTTTATGGCTATAAAGCAAGCAAACGGCGGCGTATGTTGGCGGGATTGGCCAAAAGCACTTTTGGAAAAAGACTTATTTGCAATAAAAAATGCAGAAAAGAATTACAAAGAAGAAATAAATTTTCATAAGTTTTTGCAATTTAAATTTTATGAGCAATGGACTGCTGTTAAGAAATATGCTAATGCAAGCGGAATTAAAATTATAGGCGATGTACCTATTTATGTAGCGCTTGATAGCGCTGATGTATGGTCAAACCCACAACAATTTCAACTTGACAATGACTATATCCCGCGTGCCGTTGCAGGTGTACCGCCCGATGCTTTTAGTGAGGATGGTCAGCTTTGGGGTAATCCGCTTTACGATTGGGATTATATGAAATCTACCGATTATGCTTGGTGGAAGCAATACCTCGGACATGCGCTAAAGCGTTACGACACGGTACGTATCGATCATTTCAGAGGGTTTGAATCGTATTTTGCTATTCCTTATGGTGATACTACAGCAAAAAACGGCAAGTGGATAAAGGGACCTAATGCCGAATTGTTTGATGTGCTTAAGGCGGAATTTGGTACGGATTTACCTATAATTGCTGAGGACCTCGGCGTTATTACCCCTGCTGTGCGTAAAATGCTTGATTCTACGGGTTTTCCGGGTATGAAGGTCTTGCAATTTGCCTTCAGCGGCAACAGTGATAATGCATATCTTCCGCATAATATCATAAAAAATTGTGTTGTGTATACAGGTACTCACGACAACGACACAATAATTGGTTGGCTGAAAAACGGCGACGCAAATGCAGTAAAGCAAGCAAAAGATTATTTGAATTATCAAGACGTTAACGGGTTTAATTGGGCTATGATAAAGGCTGCATGGTCGTCTGTTGCGGATATGTGCATTATACCTATGGCAGATTTGTTGGGAATTGACAGTCAGGCGCGAATAAACACTCCATCTACATTAGGAGATAATTGGTGCTGGAGGATTGAGGCGGAGTGTATAAATCCATGGTTGAGTAATATTTTAAAAGAAAACACTTCGTTGTATGGCAGAATTTCGTCTGGTTAATGTGACTTTTTTAGCCGATAAATTGAAGACGGAAAATTATAATTGGATTCAAAATTAAAAGGACGGCGAAAACAATGTATGATGAATTAACCAAGGTCGATATAAAAAAGATGCAGGATGAGCTTGATTATCGTATAACGGTGGTGCGACCCCAAATACTCGAAGAGGTAAAATTTACACGCAGTTTTGGTGACTTGTCCGAAAATTTTGAGTATCACGCCGCAAAACGCGAACGTGGCAAAAACGAGAGCCGTATCCGATATCTGCGCAATATGATAAAAACTGCGATTGTTATTGATACCAAAAGTGCCGATGACGTTGTGGGGCTTTTTGATACCGTTACCTATTACGTAGAAGAAGACGATTGTGAGGAAACGGTGCGAATTGCCACTTCGCTTCGCCGTGATCCGTTTCAGAGCATTATCAGCAAGGAGTCACCACTTGGCTCTGCTATAATGGGCAAAAAGGTGGGTGACAGGGTAGAGGTAAAGGTAAACCCCGACTACAGCTACTATATCGTTATCCGTAAAATAGAAAAAGGCGCCGATGACGACAGCCTTGAAATAAGAAAATATTAAAAACTTCACACACAAGGGAGGCTTTTTATTAGCCTAAAATCAAGTGGTACATAACCGCCAGACACTCACGTAGACTACCGGATAATAGATATGACAAATTCGTATTAGAATGCAGGTGTGTAACGGCGGTTATTCCGACGCTCTCTGCGCAAAGTCCGGAACGTAATATATGATATTCGTTTGTAATGAACGCTATAGTATAATCAGCTGTAAACTGCTTATCTAAAATTTCTTTTGAAAAAGCAAAATTTTCGGTTGTGCTGGTGGATTGGTCTTCTTTTATAATTTTATCGCTTTCAACACCGTGCTCGACAAGATATATTTTCATAGCCTCGGCTTCGGATATATCCTCCTGCGCGCCTTGTCCGCCGCTGACGATAATTATGGCATCAGGATTTTGCTTGTGGTATTCTACGGCTTTGTCAAGTCGCTTTTTGAGCGTTAGGCTTGGCGTTTTGCCGTGTACCGCAGCACCCAGAACAATTACAGCGTCTTCCTTGTAAGTAACATTATCGCTTTTACCGTAGATTATTAAAAAAGATGAACAAACAATAGCAATACTAATACCCGATATTAAAATTATTTTAAACCATTTTGTAAGTTTTTTAAAAAGCAGTGCGACAAGCATTATTATAGCGCCTATTGCGACTGTCAAAAAGTTACCGAGATTAACGTTTGACACAAAAAACAGCGCAATACCGTTTATAAAAATTCCCGTGCCTAAACATAAGAAAATGATTTTAAATATTTTTTTCATACAATCACCACGCATATTGTAGCATTAAATAAAATGCGTAACAAGCAAATTAAAAACAATTTAATAAAATCTTAAAAATATAGCACCCAAAACCAAAATTACGGTTTGGGTGCTGTATTTATCGCTTTTTAGCTAAATTGTCGCTGTGCGACAGCGAAATTGTAAGCTTTGCTTACAGCTAAATTTGTGCTACGCACAAGCTAAATTAAATTCGCATTCCGCGTGTCGCAGACACATTTAGCTCTGTCAGGAATTTAGCTGAGCGTAAGGTCAATTTAGCTCGCCACAATGCGAATTTAGCTATTTTGAAAAGCGTTACCGCTTTTCAAAATACTCCTCATACCACACAAGGAATGTGTAAATTGTCCATACCTTGCGCCAGTTGTCAGAGTCAACGTTCAGGTAATCGTCAAATATTTTGTTGATTGCGTCACGGTCAAAGAACTTGTCCGCGATATCGCTGTTAAAGAGTCTAACTACGTCGGCGTTGTAGCGGGAGTCCGCCATCCACATTCTGATTGGCACTACAAAGCCGAGCTTTTTGCGAAAGGCAATATCCTCTGGCAAAACCTTTGCGGCGGCTGTACGAAGGGCTACCTTATTTTGCTCGTCGGTTACCTTATACTTTGACGGCATACGGCTTGCAATGTCAAAAATACGCATATCGGTAAGCGGCATACGCACTTCCAGCCCTGCAGCGCGGCTCATTTTGTCAACGTTTAGGTAAATATCGCCCTCAAGCCACACTTGAATATCTACATCCGACATTTTAGATAGTGTGTCAAGCTCCTCGTTTTCGGTGTAAATATCCTTTACCAAATCAATTGGTTCAAAATTTTCGTAATATTTTTTAAGAATCAGACGTTTTTCGTCTTCTTTCATAATATTGGTATTGCCAACATAAAAGGTTTTAAGGTTGTCGCCATATCTTTCAGCGTTGCGGTACATATTATACCCGCCAAAAAATTCGTCAGCGCCCTCGCCCGAGTAGCATATACTTGTGCCCTTGGCGGTGGCGATGCAACCCAGCGCAAAAGCAATAGCCGAGGCATCGCCCAACGGCTGCTCCATATTATACATAACATAGGGCACCGCGGCAAAATAATCTTCGGGGGTTATAACGCAGCGGTTAAATTTGCGGTTTAAAATATCGGCAGTTTCACGTGCCAGTCCTGATTCGTCAAGTCGGCTGTCGTCATAACCACAGCTGTTGCAGGCAGGCGCGTCAGATACCGCCAATACATAAGACGAATCTACACCGCCCGAAAGAAAAGACTCAACGTATTCGTCGTCGGTTTTAACTTCACGCATAACGTCTGCAAGAGTAGTGTGAATTTCATCTGCCCACTCGTCAAGACTTTTTGTGTTATCGGGGTTAAAGGTGGGCTTGAAATAACGGGTAATTTTTATTTCGCCGTTTTTAAAGGTCATATATCTGCCGGGAAGCAACTTTTTAACACCCTTAAAAAATGTTTCCTCGCCCGTGGTATAGGTCATGGTAAGATATATTTGCAGCATCTTTTGGTTTAACTCTTTTGTAAAACCGTCCCCGTCCATAATCTCATGAATGGTGGTGCCGTAAAGCAGTTTACCGTCTGCGGTTACATAGTAGTAAAACGGCTTTGTGCCAAACTGGTCGCGCAGACAAAACAAAGTGTCTGTATCGCTATCGTAAATCGCAAAGGCAAACATACCATAGATATGATTTGCCATATCGCCGCCCCATTTTTTGTATGCGGCAATAATTATAGCCTCTTCACGCTCTGCACGCGGCAAAGTATTATCAATATTAAGCTCATTGCAAAGGGAGATCCAGTTGCGGATATGACCGCTGTATTTTTTAAGCTCTATCATTTTAAAACCTTCTAAAAAATTGATATTAGAATTTTAACATATTTTTTGACATAATTCAACAATATATCTATACACAATTTATTATTGACAAAAAATAAAAACCAAATCGCACACGACGTTGAGATTCGGTTTTATTTTATAACTAATTTAAAGATCAAACAATTTATACAACTCGTTTGCGGTTTTTACAAAAAAGTAAAGGTCGATGCTTTTGACACCGTCTGTCAAGCGAAGTCCTTGATGAAATAAAATAGACGGAATTTTGGATGCTATAGTTTTATTGATTTCGAATTTTGCGACAGTTTTAAAAAAGCATTTTATAACATATTCGTTTTCGGTTACAATTAGTTTTCCGCCATTTACAAACCAAAAGGATGTTGATATTTGATATTGAGCTATTCTATATTTTTTCATGGCAGCATCTCCTTGTATACATAATAGCATAAAAGCAGTGAGGCGCAAGAGTTTGCGACAAAGACTCTAAAGTTTTATTTTCATAAAACCCGCAGTCTAATAGCTTTCGATTATTTTATAATCACCATTTTTTAGTATATTAACTAAATCAATCTGCGAATTAATTTTTTCGCGTGTTTCTATACCACCCTTAGCAAGCTTTGAAATCTCGTGAAAATCCGAACCGGAAGTAATAACTTTATTGTAATGGTTTGCAAACATCTTTGCCATCTCGTTACGGAATTTTTCAGTACAGCCGTTATATCCTTCTATGCCGAAAATATTATCTGGAGAACATACAGTCATATTGTTTCGAAAAGGATGCGCCTGCACAATTAGTGCATTTTTTGGTAACACGGCAGAAAGTTCTTCAACATTTTGCAGTTTGTTCAAAAGAGGTAAGTGATAAAAATCCTGCTCCTCAAGACCGTAGACAAGATAATCGTTTATGTTGTTATCAAAGCGTACCTCCGCGCCACAAAGAACCGTGAAGCCTATTTTCTCAGCCTCGTTTCGCGCAGAATAATATCCACACAGATATCGGTTAATAATTTTTTCTTTATCACTTGTACCGATTTCGTCCTTGAACCAATCAAACAATGCGCTTTCATAATGGTCAGTAATAACAAGTCCGTCATAACCTGCATCTTTATAACGTCTTACGATTTCTGCACCGCCGACCCACGCATATTTATCACATTCAGCCGTATGAATGTGCAAGTCATATTTATACATAATTAAGATCCCTTTCCATTTATCACCGCGTTGGTGTATTATAGCATAAAAACGGCGATAAATCAATGCGGAGCATTGTATGTAATCCGACGAAGTCGGAATGTAATCATTT
>CAZVWG010000023.1:0-19637 GCA_964630675.1 uncultured Ruminococcus sp. | reverse complement strand
CTGCAGAGGTAAATGAAGAAGTTCGCAAAAAGGCTATCGGCGACGACGAGGTTATTACCTGCCGTCCTGCTGACCTACTCGAGCCCGAGCTTGAAAAATACGCAGCTGAAATGAAGGAAAAGGGCATTGGTAAGTCTTACGAAGACGTACTCAGCTACGCTCTCTTCCCACAGGTTGCAGAAAAGTTCTTTGCAGTACGCGATGCAGAACCCGCAGATGAAAACGCAGTCCGCGAGCTTATGGTTGAAGACCTTTCAAACTAAACAAAAAGCACTCATCAACTGATGAGTGCTTTTTGAATGAATAATGAAAAATTTCGGAGTGCTTCGCACGGATATAAAAAATTTATACCATTTTGTTATATTCTGAACAAATATTTAAAATTTGATATATAATTAAACCAAACGCAAATCCCGATGCGCCACGTCGCCAAACTTAAAAGACACTACTGTTAAGTAGTGTCTTTCGTTTTTTGTAGGGCACGTGCCTATGTGCCGTGCCGAAACCAACGGAACGACACGCAGGTCGTTCCCTACAAAATTATTATCTAAAAAGCTTTCCGTTAGTATCAAGTATCGCCGTGCGGTTTACCACGTAGCAATAATATCTGCCGTATTCCTCAAAAAACTTGTTCAAAAACAGTTCGGGGTTAAGGTTTTCGGTGCTGCCTGCAGGCAACGTTATGCTAAGTGTGGTGTCGTTATCAAGAGTATCAACCGCAAACGCTTTGATTTTATCGGCAACCTCAATTTCCTTTTCGCCGCCCTTTTTTGTTTTCTTTAAAACAACTATGCTATCACGGCTTAAAAATTCACCTAAAGCGGTTCTTATTTCGCCGCCGTCATCAAAGTTGATAACAAACTGCGCCGCGCCAACATCACCCGCTTTTTTATGGGGCTCTGCCGCGTCAAAAAAGGTTATATAAGGCGGGCATACCGCATTTAATTTTTCGGGCAAGACAGAAATATCATAATCGTCATCTAAAATGCGAATGTCTAAAACGCTGTAATCACTTTCAAATCCGAGCGAAAGCGGTAAAGCAAAGGTCATATAAAGGTGGGGGTTAAAGCCCTCGGTGTACCAAACGGGTATTTCTGCTCTGCGAATAAGTCGAGACATAAAGCGAGTCATATCCAAGTGTGAGATAAATCTCATTCTGCTACCCTGTTTATAAAACAGTCTAACGTTTTTCAAAGCAAACACCCTTTCCGTAAGAATTTGCACCGCAGCCAGCGCATTTTTGGCGGCAATTAGGCGTAGTGACTTCGTTGTGAGCCGCCATATTTTCGCGAATTAAAAACTCTTTTGTAATGCGGTAGTCAAGATGCTCCCAAGGGGTAATCTCGTCAAAGCTGCGCAAGCGGTTAGCGTAAAACACGGGGTCAACTCCACATTCGTCAAAAGCTTCAAGCCATTTCTGGAGCTCGAAGCACTCGTCCCAGCCGTCAAAGCGACAGCCTTTTTTGTAAGCGCTTTCAATAACTGCGCCAAGCCTGCGGTCGCCACGCGCAAAAACGCCCTCTAAAAAGCTTGTTTTGTTTTCGTGATAGTTAAAGGTAATTTTTTTGCTCTTTATACTATCCTTAAGTAGCATTTGTTTGCGCATCATTTCTTCGCGTGTGATTTGCGGTTCAAACTGGAACGGTGTGTGCGGCTTTGGTACAAAGTTTGCAACACTTATCGACACATTTACCGCCTTGCCCTTTGGTTTATCGGGCAAAGAGTAGTAAAGGTCAACTATCTTTTGAGCAAGGTCAGCAATGCCAACGATATCTTCGTCCGTTTCGGTGGGTAGACCCATCATAAAATATAGTTTTACTGCGGTATATCCACCGCGGAAGGCTGTCGCGCAGGTGCCTAAAATATCATCCTCGGTAATGTTTTTGTTAATAACATCGCGAAGCCGCTGTGTACCCGCTTCGGGCGCAAAGGTAAGACCGCTCTTTTTAAGGCGGTTTATTTTTTGCATCAGCTCTTCCGAGAAGTTGTCGATACGAAGCGAGGGAAGTGACAATGCAATTTTATCGCACTCGGTCCAGCTAAGCATTTCGTCAAGCATTTCTTCAAGCTGGGTATAGTCGCTGGTAGAAAGGCTTGAAAGCGACATTTCGTCGTAGCCCGTGTTTTTGCACAGCGCTCTCGCCTGACGGTTAACAACTGCGGCGCTCTTTTCACGAACAGGGCGGTAGATATAACCCGCCTGACAAAAGCGACATCCGCGTATGCAACCACGGAAGACTTCTTGCACCGCTCTATCGTGCACGGCTTCAATAAACGGCACAACAAATCGATCGGGATAGTATGTTTCGTCAAGATTTTCTTCGATACGTTTTTCTATAACTGCGGGCGCGTCGCCTTTTGGTGTAATGGCGGCAATAGTACCGTCCTCGTTATATGAAAAATCATAAAGCGACGGCACGTATACACCTTTTATTTTGGCGGCGGCGCGTAAAAAGTCTTGCTTGGTGCCACCGTTTTTGCGGTTTTCTTTGTAAAGGTCAATCACCTCTAGGTCAACCTTTTCGCCCTCACCCAAAAAGAAAATATCAAAAAAGTCGGCAAGCGGCTCGGGGTTGCAAGCGCAAGGTCCTCCCGCAACGATTATGGGGTAATTGTCGTCACGATCAGCGGCTTTAAGCGGAATGCCGCCAAGGTCAAGCATCGTCAAAATATTGGTATATGATAACTCATACTGCAGTGTAAAGCCCACAAAATCAAAGTCGCGGATACTGTCGCGGCTTTCAAGCGCGTAAAGGGGGATATCGTTGTCCCTCATAACCTTTTCAAAATCTATCCACGGGGCAAAAACACGCTCGCACCATATATCCTCACGCTCGTTAAAAAGCGAATAGAGTATCTTCATACCAAGATGGCTCATACCAATTTCGTAGGTATCGGGAAAACAAAAGGCAAAGCGCACATCGGTCTTTGTCTTGTCTTTTATTACCTGATTTATTTCGCCGCCCGAATATCTGCCCGGCTTTTGTACCGTAAGTAATAATTGTTCTAATCTTTTTTTGTTCATATCGTCACCAAATTTTATGTTTTAAATAATGATACAATAAATTCTCACCGCTTGCAATGATTTTATTTAAAATTTAATCAAAAAAATCTTTTATTTTAAAGTGTATTGTGATATAATGCATTATGTATAAATATCTGTAAAAAGGGGGCGTATGCCGTGAAGTTAAAAAAGGCCATCATTACCATGCTTACAATATGTATCGCTGCAGTATCTTGCGGCTGCACGTTTGTTGACAATACTGACGATTTGGTATCGCCACCCGAACTTACCGGCGAAATGTCACCCATTGCAGATGCTCTTTATAATGTGTCGGGTGCAAATTGTGACCTCAAATATCCAACCGACGGCACACACCGTTCCGCTATTATATTGGAGGATATAAACCGCGACGGCATATTCGAGGCATTTGCTTTTTACAGTACAAGCGATGACGAAATGACAACGATGCACATTAATGTCATTTGCCAAAACAACGGTATGTGGGAATCGGTTGCTGATCAAACAATAATTGCAACGGGTGTTGAAATGGTTGAGTTTTGTGACCTTAACGATGACAACATAGAGGAGATTATTGTCGGCTGGGATGTAAATGGTACAAGTGAAAGGCAATTAAGCGTCTTTACCTTCAGTGAAAACCTTCTTATTCAACGACTGCTTCAGGCATATACAGGATTTTTGTGCTGTGATCTTGACGGTAACGGTATAAATGAGATTTTTGTCCATCTGCTTTCTGCCGCAGATAAAACCAACAAGGCTATGATATACAGTTTTAATGATAACAATATTGCGCAAACGGCGGGGTGTATTATGGACTCCAGTGTTAAAAGCGCGTCAAAACCTGTGTTGTCGGTACTGTCAAATGGTCAAAATGCGGTTTATATTGATGAGATAAAGGGTGTAGGTTCGGTTACCGAGGTGCTCTATATCTCGAAGGGTGAGCTTGTGAACCCACTGCTTGATTATGCAAATTCACTCGAAAATATTTTAACATATCGTGCGGCTTCAATCGCAACAAAAGATATAAATGGCGATAACATACTTGAAATTCCTGTTGCCAGCGAATTGCCTAATGCGGTCAGTGACGGTGAAAAGCTTTATTATACGAATTGGTGTTCCTTTAATGGCGAAAAACTATCTGTAAAGCTTGTTACGGTTGTAAATACGGTTGACGGTTATTATCTTACGGTTCCTAATACTATGGTTGGATATATAGCGGTATTAAAGGATATAGAGAATCACACGAGAAAGTTTTACCATTATGATTCAAATAACGAGGTGTTGGGTAAAGCGCTGTTTACTATTACTGCAGTAGAAGCAAAAGATTGGGATAGTAAAGATTTTGATAGGGGTAACAATTCAGAATTATCGCGCACAGATGACACTGTGTTTGTGGCAGAACTGGGCGAAGGCGCGGGAGCCTTTGCTATAACAGTAGATGTGATAAAGGATAATTTTCATTTGGTAGATTAAGAGGAGGCATAGTTGTGAAAAGAGTACTTATTGTAGAAGATGAGGTTGCGATTCGCGAATTTGAAGCGATAAATCTAAAGCGCGTCGGCTATGAAACAGTAGAGGCAGGTAGCGGGGAAGAGGCTCTTGAAATATTCGATAACGATACAGCGGGATTTGATATAGCACTGCTTGATGTTATGATGCCGGGTATGGACGGTTTTGCTCTTTGCAAAGAGCTGCGCCAACGTTCAGAATCAATCGGCATAATAATGCTTACGGCAAAATCTCAGGAAATGGATAAAATAAGCGGTCTAATGATAGGCGCTGACGACTATGTCACAAAGCCTTTTAGCCCTACAGAGTTGCTTGCTCGTGTGGATTCGCTTTATAGAAGGGTAAGTAATAACAAGCCCGTTTCAATCAAGCCTTCCACCGAAATTTCGTCAGGTAGATTTGTGCTCGATTTGCGCAGCCGCACGCTGTCAAAAGACGGAAAAAATATAGAGCTTACTCAGATAGAATTTCAGATTATGGAATACTTTTTCGCAAATCCGGATGAACCTATAAGCAGAACGGTTATACTGCATAAGATTTGGGGCGAAGAGTATTTTGGCGAGGAAAAAATCGTCGATGTAAATATACGTCGTCTTCGTATGAAGATAGAGGAGGATGCCTCGGAGCCAAAATTTATTGTGACGGTTTGGGGCAGAGGATATATGTGGGATACCACAGCAAATTAAATTTTTAATCTCAAAACAGGTAGAAAGGTGGGATTGCACAGTGAAAAAACCGTTTCATTTTAAAAGCATAGCAATGCGATGGCTTTTTAAAGTGTATCTGATTATTGCTCTTGCAGTTGTTGCAATAGCTGTTATACTGGCGGTATTGTTTACAAACTTAATATTCAACAGTGTGCAGTCTCAGGCTACCGATTATGCGCAAGGCTTTGAGAGCCTTTCTTCTGCTAATGCCGAAAATTTTTATGACCTTGCGATAGCCTTATCCGATGATTTTGAATATAAAAACAAAATAGAAATTCAGGTTCTTGGCAGCGATGGCAGGTTGATGATATCAACCACGGGCTTTCAGCCTTCGGATACTGTAACAGATGAATACAACCGTGCAGTTGCTTCTACAAGCGGATTTTCGGTTTTTCGCGGTAAAAATTCCGGTGGCGAGCGAATTATGGCAGGTACAAAAGTAGTTTACGATTCTGACGGTGAGGCAATAGGTGCATATCGTTGGGTGACTTCGCTTAAAGCGGCTAACAAAAAAATAAATCTGACGCTTACACTGATTATATTAATATCGATTGCGGTTTTGGGATTGTGTGCTATATCGGGACTTTTCTTTTTAAAAGCAATAGTTGCGCGACTGCGTGATATGGGCAATATTGCCCGCAAGATCGCAGGTGGTGATTTTAAGGCAAGGATAGAGGTCGAAAATAACGATGAGATCAGCGAGCTTTGTGAAACCATAAATTATATGGCAAGCGAGCTTGAGACTGCCGAAACAATGAAAAATGATTTTATATCATCGGTATCGCACGAGCTTCGGACCCCTCTTACCGCAATACGCGGATGGGGAGAAACCGCTAAAATGTCGCTGGGTGCCGATGAGGAGTTGGTAGCACGTGGACTTGATGTTGTGCTCAGTGAGGCGGATAGGTTATCGGGACTGGTTGAGGATCTGCTCGATTTTTCACGTATGCAATCCGGCAGAATGGTTGTTAATAACGTTCAGCAAATTGATGTGTCATATCTTTTGTCGTCGGTATCTGATATGTATACCGAGCTTGCGATAAAGCAGGGAATAGAGCTTTCCTATACTCCCCCTGCCCAAAGCTCAATAGTTATGGCTGACCCAGATCGATTAAAACAGGTATTTATTAATGTTATAGATAATGCAGTTAAATATACCGAAAAGGGCGGACTCGTCCTTGTGGCACAAACCAAGGAAGAGGGTTGCGTGCGAATTGTTGTAAAGGATACGGGTGTCGGTATACCGGCAGAAGATATAGACAAGGTTAAAGAAAAATTCTTTAAATCTAATAAAACCGTCAGAGGAAGCGGCATTGGTCTTGCTGTTGCCGATGAAATAATAAAGCAGCATCAGGGACTTTTGTTTATTGAATCAACAGAGGGTGTAGGAACTACTGTCACAATAGTTCTTCCGATTTATGAGCCTGACGAGGAACCGTCGGCTACGCCTGAGGAGATTATAGAGCCTCTTGAAAGCGAACAACAAGAGCTTTCTATAGAAGAAATTTCAACCGTCGAAAATAATATAGAAACTTCAGCAGAAGGAGATTTTTAATTTGGCAAAATACACATCCATCGGAGGACAAGCGTTGATAGAGGGTATTATGATGAAAAATCCTCAAAAAAAGACCGCGCTTGCCGTACGCAAACCCGACAAAACAATAGATATAAGTTTTATAAATGATAAGAGCTTAAAGGATAAATATGCGGTTCTTCGTCTGCCTATAATCCGCGGTGTAGTTACCTACATCGAAACTATGATACAGGGCTATAAAGCAATGATGAAGTCGGCAGATATATCAGGTTTTACAGACATAGAAGAAGAAAACGATAAGCCGAAAGACCCCAAAAAAGAATCTGTATTAACTGCGGTAATTATGACGGTAGGCTCGGTTTTGGGAGTTGCACTGGCATTAGTGCTGTTTCTTGGCATACCGCGCTATGCTGTAGCGGGTCTTGAATGGCTGGTTGGAACACAATTTTCAAAGGTTATACGCGCGGGAATAGAGCAGCTTATAAAGCTTGCGGTGCTGGTATTTTATATGTGGGGAATATCTTTTATGAAGGACATTCACCGCGTGTTTGCATATCACGGAGCCGAGCACAAAACTATTTTCTGTTATGAGGCAGGAGAGGAATTGACCGTTGAAAACGTAAA
The DNA here is from genome assembly GCA_964630675.1 of uncultured Ruminococcus sp. Classification (GTDB taxonomy): domain Bacteria; phylum Bacillota; class Clostridia; order Oscillospirales; family Acutalibacteraceae; genus UBA737. The sequence goes on along the minus strand of CAZVWG010000023.1, from coordinate 12,241 downwards.
AAAACAAAAGCGTTTTCATCCGCGTTGCGGCACGTCGTTTCTCATACTTATGATACTTGTAAGTATGGTAGTGTCTACCGTGGTACAGATGATTTTTCCAGGTGTTTACGATGTTGCATGGCTATGGATAATAGCAAAGATTTTAATGCTGCCCATAATTTGCGGCTTGGGTTATGAATTGCTGAAGGTGTGCGGTAAATATGATAATTTGCTAACTCAAATTATTTCAGCGCCGGGTATGTGGCTACAACGCATTACCACAAAAGAACCCGAAGATGATATGATAGAGGTTGCAATCGCGGCACTTAAAGCCTGCGATGAGATCGAAGACGAAAAACCGAAGGAAGAAACTCAGGATAATGACAATATTTGAAGCATATAACGATTGCAAACGACAGTTGGCTGCTGCGGGGATCGAGGATTATGTTTTTGAATCAAAACAGATAATCAAGCACATAACAGGCTATACAAATGCACAAATACTCGCCAAATATACACAGCCGCTTACCGAATTTCAACAAAACAATCTTACCGTGATAATAAAGCAAAGACTTATCCATTATCCCCTGCAGTACATAATAGGCAAATGGAATTTCTTTGGTCGGGAATTTTTTGTAGGTCCCGGAGTGCTTATACCTCGTAGCGACACAGAAACACTTATAGATGTTTGTCTTGAAACGATCAGAGCAAAACAAGAGCCGAGAGTTCTTGATCTTTGTGCCGGAACGGGATGCATAGGCATTACCATCAAAGGCGAATGTGTCGGGGCGGAGGTTACCTTGGTTGAAAAGTTTGACCGAGCACTTGAATATACAATTAAAAATGCCGCCCACAATAATATGTTAGTAAAAATCGTACAGGGCGATGTGTTAAAGACCGATGGCGCCGAAGGGTTGTACGATCTGATAGTTAGCAATCCACCGTATATCAATGCCGATGATATGAGACAGCTGCAGCCCGAAGTGAATTTTGAGCCCGCAACAGCACTTGACGGCGGAGAGGACGGATTGGATTTTTACCGTTACATATCAAGAGAGTATAAAAAGCATCTTGCACCGGACGGAGTTTTAGCGTTTGAGGTCGGCATAAATCAAGCCGAGCAGGTAGCCGAGATTCTAAAGGAAAACGGCTTTACAAGGGTTCAAACACGCAAGGACTACGGCGATGTTGACAGGGTGGTTTTTGGGACAGTGGATAATTTATAATATAACCAAACTAAGATTTGGAGGAAATAACAATGGCAAAAGAAAAAGCAACAAAAACAGTAGGTACAGACAAGTCTGCCGAAGGCAGAGAAAAAGCATTGCAGACCGCAATGGCACAAATAGAAAAACAATACGGCAAGGGCGCAATAATGCTACTTGGCGAAAACGCAGCGATGAATGTTGAGCACATCAAAACAGGATCTATGGCGCTTGATATGGCGCTTGGTATCGGAGGAATACCACGCGGTAGAATAATCGAGATTTACGGTCCTGAGTCTTCGGGTAAAACTACTCTGGCTCTTCACTGTGTTGCCGAGGCTCAAAAGGAAGGCGGTACCGCAGCGTTTATTGATGTTGAGCATGCGCTTGACCCTGTGTATGCATCGGCACTTGGTGTTGATATTGACAGCCTTTTGGTTTCTCAACCGGACAGCGGTGAGCAGGCGCTTGAAATTGCTGAGGCACTTGTGCGTTCGGGCGCTATTGACATTATTGTTGTTGACTCGGTTGCAGCACTTACAACCCGCGCCGAGATTGAAGGCGAAATGGGTGATAACCATGTAGGACAGCTTGCGCGCCTTATGTCACAGGCGATGCGCAAGCTTACGGGTGCGCTTTCAAAATCAAACTGTAGTGCAATATTTATTAATCAGCTACGAGAAAAAATCGGTGTTATGTATGGTAATCCCGAAACAACTACCGGCGGTCGCGCGCTTAAATTCTACTCAAGCGTTCGTATCGATGTGCGCAAGATAGAAACACTTAAAAACGGAAGCGAAATAATTGGTTCCCGTACCAGAGCAAAGGTTGTTAAAAATAAGGTGGCTCCTCCCTTCCGCGAGGCTGAATTTGATGTTATCTACGGCAAAGGAATTTCAAAGGTGGGCGAGATTGTAGATATGGGTCTTGAACTTGAGGTATTAAAGCGTTCGGGCGCTTGGTTCTATTATGGTGATACCCGTATCGGTCAGGGCAGAGACAATGTTAAGCAGCTGTTTGAGGATAATCCTGAATTTGCGGCTGAAATTGAGGAAAAGGTTCGCGCTCGCTATACCGAAATAATGAACAACAAGGGCAAAAAGGATGCTCCTGCCGATGATGAGCCTGTTATTATGCCTGTTGAAGCAGAACCCACGACTGAAATTAAGCACAAAAAGGTAAACATCGACATAGCGGTTGACGATTAATGAAGATTGTTGAAATAAAAAAGGATAAAAAGCATACTGTTAAGGTGAGCTTTGATATCGGTAAGGCATTTAATTTTGACCTTGATTATTGGAATGAATTATGCCTTCACGAAAATGATGAAATTGACGAGGAAACGCTTAATTTTCATCTCAAAGAATCGGATTATATCCGCGCCAAAAGTCGCGGAATGTGGTTTTTGGACCGCGCTGATTACAGCGAGAAAACACTTTTTGAAAAAATTGTCGCAGGCGGTATATCGCGTACCGCCGCGGCGCGCGCGGTAGCCAGATTAAAAGAGCTGGGACTTATTGATGACCAAAGGCTTGCCGCACGCTTAGCCACTCAAATGAGCGATGCTAATATATCAAAGCGTGAGTCTTATGCAAAGCTTTATGCTAAAGGAATACCGAAAGAGGTAATAAAATCAGTATTGGAAGAAACTGATTTTGATGAGCAGGCTCAGATTAAAGCGGTAATAGATAAAAAATATCGCTCTAAAATGGATAAAAAAGAAAACATACAAAAGGTATATGCAGCGCTTATACGCAAGGGCTTTTCCTACAATGCCGTAAGCGAAGCAATAAGAAAATACCCAAAAGAAATTGAACTTTGCGAGGAATACTAATGTATAAAATCAGTATGGTGTCGCTTGGTTGCCCTAAAAATCAAGTAGATGCCGAACAAATGCTTTACTCGCTAAAGCAAGCGGGATTTGAAATCGGTGTGCCCGAGGCAGATGCCGACGCGATTATTATTAATACATGCGGCTTTATCGAAGATGCAAAAAGCGAGGCAATCGAAAATATTTTGGAGGCGGCGCAGTATAAGACTGACGGTAATTGTAAAGCAGTCATAGTTACAGGATGTCTTGCCGAGCGCTACCGAGATGATGTTACCGCCGAAATCCCCGAAGCAGATGTTTGCGTGGGAATCGGTTCTAACGGTAATATAGCCGAGATTGTAAAAAATGCAATAGAGGGCAATGCAAAAAACAGTTACGGCGCAAAAGAAGATTTGGATCTAAACGGAAAACGCATTTTGGGTGGCTGGCCGTTTACGGCATATCTTAAAATAGGCGATGGCTGTGATAACTGCTGTACCTATTGCGCAATACCTAAAATTCGTGGCAAAATGCGTAGCCGAGCCATAGAAGATTGTGTTCGTGAGGCAAAAGAATTGGCGGCAGGCGGCGTTCGCGAGCTTATTGTTGTGGCTCAGGATACCACTGCCTATGGTACCGATATTTATGGCAAAAGCAAATTGTGCGACCTGCTTTGTGAGCTCTGCAAAATTGACGGCATCGAGTGGATACGCACGCTTTACACCTATCCCGAGCGTATTACCGATGAGTTTTTACAGTTATTGGCTTCCGAGCCAAAGCTTGTAAAGTATCTTGATATTCCTATTCAGCATATAAACGGCGAAATACTTAAGCGTATGAATCGCCGAGGCGATAATGATACATTAACCTCCCTAATTGAAAAAATCAGATCAACCGTGCCTGATATTACCCTTCGTACAACACTTATTACAGGTTTTCCCGGAGAAACCGAAGAACAATATGAAGAACTGCACCAATTTGTACGCGAGGCGCAGTTTGACAGGCTTGGCTGCTTTACCTATTCTGCCGAAGAGGGTACTATTGCGGCAGAATTACCCGACCAGATAGAAGACCAGATAAAACAAGACCGCGCCGAGCATATAATGGAAACCCAGCTTGATATAGCGTCAGCTAAAAACGAGGCTAAAATAGGCACCGTACAACGCGTGCTTATCGAAGGCTGGGACGATTATATCAAGTGCTACTATGGGCGTAGCGAAGCCGATGCGCCCGAAATTGACGGTAAAGTCTTTTTTATGGCAAAAGAACAGCTTATAATCGGCGATTTTGTCGATGTGCAGATAAACGATATCATTGAATACGATTTATTAGGAGAGCAAGTATGAACACACCAAACAAATTAACACTCGCACGTATGATAGCAACCCCCGTTTTTATGGCAACTATGCTTATTGATTTTCCTTATCATTATCTGGTATCGCTGGTTCTTTTTGCAGCAGCGTCACTTACCGATATGATTGATGGAAAAATGGCAAGAAAATATAACCTTGTTACCGATTTCGGTAAATTTTTAGATCCCCTTGCTGACAAAATGCTTACAACATCTGCATATTTGGGATTTATGTTTCTGTACTCTGCCGCAGGCGGAAATTACGGATGGCAGATGACAACAATAGTATTTATCGTTTTGTTCCGTGAATTTATGGTATCGTCGCTTCGTCTTGTTACTGCAAAAAGCGGGCTTGTTGTAGCGGCAAACCTCTGGGGCAAGTTAAAAACCGTTTCGCAAATGGTTGGTCTTGTAGCGGCATTGGTTTTCTATACATTGATCGTTGATTTTAACCTTACACAAATACAGCCCGTTTGCGATATAATAATAATAGTGCTGTTTTGGATTTCAGCTGTTCTTTGTGTTGTTTCAGGACTTATTTATCTTAACGAGTGCAAAGACTATATAAATTCATCAAAGTAACCCCTTGGAGTTGATGTAATTGTTTGATTTATTAAAAGAAGATATACAGGCTATAAAAGACCGAGACCCTGCGGCAAAATCCTCTTTAGAGATTTTTCTGCTGTATCCCGGTCTTAAAGCCATTAGAATGCATCGTCGCGCACATAAGCATTATTTAAAGGGTCATTCCTTTAGAGCGCGTTACATTTCGCAAAAAGCGGCGCGTAAAACAGGTATTGAGATTCACCCGGGTGCTACAATAGGTCGCAGGCTTGTTATAGACCACGGTACAGGTATTGTTATAGGTGAGACCACCGAAATAGGCGATGATGTGCTTATCTATCAGGGCGTAACGCTTGGCGGTACGGGAAAAGACGTCGGCAAGCGCCACCCGACCATTGGTAACCGCGTTATGATAAGTGCAGGTTCAAAGGTCTTAGGTCCTATTACAATAGGCGATGATTCTCGTGTAGCGGCAGGCGCTGTTGTATTAAAGGATGTTCCGCCAAACTCAACGGTCGTTGGTGTACCCGCGCGTGTTGTACGTCAAAACGGCAAAAAGGTTGAGCTTCAGCCTCTTGACCAAATTCATATACCCGATCCCGTTCAGCTTGAGCTGGACACTCTTAATAAAAAACTAAAAGAACTTGAAGCAAAAATAAAGGAGTAATCCAAAATGAAAATTTTTAACACTCTGACACGTAACAAGGATGAACTTGTAACCATTACACCCGGTGAGGTAAAAATATATGCCTGCGGACCCACGGTTTATAACTATATCCATATAGGCAATGCCCGTCCGCTTTGTGTGTTCGACGTATTGCGTCGCTACCTTGAATGGCGCGGCTACAAGGTTAATTTTGTTCAAAACTTTACCGACATTGATGATAAGCTTATCAAAAAAGCCAACGAAGAAGGCATTACCGTTCCTGAGGTTGCTGAAAGATTTATCAAAGAATTCTGGGTAGACGCAAAGGGGCTCAACGTTCGCGAGGCGACAGTTCATCCGCGCGCTACCGAAAATATTGACGAAATTCAGAGAATTATAAGCGAATTAGTAGAAAAGGGTTACGCCTACACCGCCGGCGGCGATGTATATTTCCGTTCTAAAAAGTTTAATGAATACGGTAAGCTTTCACATCAACCGCTCGAGGATTTGGAAGCGGGCGCGCGCATCGCTACCGATGATATAAAAGAAGACCCCATGGACTTTTGCCTTTGGAAAGGCGCAAAGGCAGGTGAGCCGTATTGGGAATCACCTTGGGGACAGGGAAGACCCGGCTGGCATATTGAGTGCTCTGCTATGGCTGAAAAGTATCTTGGCAAAACAATCGATATTCACTGCGGCGGTCTTGACTTAATATTCCCGCATCACGAAAATGAAATTGCTCAAAGCGAGTGCGCAAACGGCTGTGATTTTGCTCATTATTGGATGCACAACGGATTTATCAATGTTGATAACCATAAGATGTCAAAGTCTCTCGGTAACTTCTTTACCGTTCGTGATGTTGCCGAAAAATACGGCTATGAGCCCATTCGTTATCTTATGATTTCGTCACAGTACCGAGGACCTATAAACTATTCGGTTGATATTATCGAGCAGGGCAAAAATGCGCTTGAGCGTCTTTATACCTGCCGAAACAACATAGACTTTGCTTTGCAATCTGCAATTGACGGTGGCGAAACTCCCGCGTTTATCGAAGAGCGCAAGCAAGAGTTTGTTACTGCTATGGATGACGACCTTAATACTGCTGACGCATTGGCTGCTGTATTTACGCTTGTTCGTGATATTAACACGGCTATAGCAAATGGAGCGGGTAAGGATACGCTTAATGCGTGCGCTGAAATTTTTGATGAGCTTACAGGTGTTTTGGGTCTTGTATACAATCGCAAAACCGAAGCGCTTGATAGTGAAATTGAAGAACTTATTGCAAAGCGTACCGAGGCGCGTAAAAACCGCGACTTTAAAACAGCAGATGAAATTCGTGATAAGCTTAAAGAGATGGGTATTATTCTTGAGGATACCCCACAGGGTGTAAAATGGACCAGAGCATAAAGCGTGAGCCGATAGGCGAAGGCAAGTATATATATGTATCGCCCCACCACACATTCGGTACAGATGCTGTGTTGCTTAGTCACTTTGCCAAGGCAAAACGTAATGACAGGTTAGTGGATCTCGGAACAGGATGTGGCATAATAGCATTTTTGATGCTGCGTGATAACAATTGCGAGGTTGCTTATGGTGTGGATATATCGGACGAGGCAATAAAACTTGCTGAAAAAACAAAATATGATTATGAGTTTGATAAATTTACTCCTGTTTTATCTGATTTAAAAGACTTAAAAGGCAAGGTGCCGTTCGGTTCAAACACCCTTGTTACCTGCAATCCACCATATAAGGCGCACGACGCGGGAATAAAAAATCCTGACAGCGTAAAAAGTGTTGCGCGACACGAGGTGGAATGTACGCTTGAGGATATTATAGCTGTCGGTGCAAAATTACTTCAAACAGGCGGTAGACTTTGTATGTGTCAGCGCCCTGAACGGCTTGCCGAAATGATGTCAATTATGCGTAAATACAAGGTAGAACCTAAAAGGCTCCGCCTTGTTTGCAAATGCGTAGGACAGTCACCGTGGCTTATACTACTTGAGGGTAGGCGTTGCGGCAATACCGCGCTTACCATAGAACCAACACTTTATGTCGAAGACGGTAGCGGTAATTTTTCGGATGAAATGATACAAATTTACGGAAGTTATAAGGAAGCGTATTTATAATGTCGGGTAAGCTTTATATAGTAGGTACTCCAATAGGAAACCTTGAGGATTTTTCGCCCCGCGCCAAAAGAATACTCAGCGAGGTTGATTTTATCGCTGCCGAGGATACTCGTGTTACGGTAAAACTGCTTAATTATTTAGGAATTTCAAAGCCTATGGTAGCATATTTTGAGCACAATAAAAAGGAACGGGGAATTACTGTTATAGATCGAATTTTAGCGGGAGAGACCTGTGCGATTGTAACCGACGCGGGAATGCCCGCGATATCCGATCCTGGCGAAGATTTAATACGCGAATGTCACGAACAGGGAATAGCAGTAGAGTCGGTACCCGGTCCCACGGCATTTGCTACAGCGCTTGCGCTTTCGGGCATGCCAAGCGGCAGATTTTGCTTTGAAGGCTTTTTATCGGTTAATAAGCCCTCGCGCAAACAACATCTTGAAGAAATCAGACTTGAGAAAAGAACTTTGATTTTTTATGAAGCTCCGCATAAGCTTATAAAAACATTGGATGATATGTACGAGGCTTTTGGCGACCGCAAAATAGCCATAGTACGAGAGATTACAAAAATTCACGAAACGGTAATGCGGACAAGTTTCAGCGAAGCGATAGAATTTTATAAGCAAAATGAGCCTCGCGGCGAGTACGTTTTAATTATAGAGGGTGCTAAAGAGGAAACGGTAAATTATACTTTAGATGATGCGGTAAAATTAGCAAAAAAGCTGATTGAAGAGGGACAGCCCGCGTCTGCTGCGGCAAAAGAGTCTGCAAAAGTTACAGGAATCAAAAAGAGTGATATTTACAAGCAAATGCTTGTTTAATGGTGGTGCAGTATGAACGAAAACGATAATTTTAACATTAATTTCGACGACAAATATGAGGAAATAATTGCTGCGATGCAAAAAAAGCAGGAAGCAGAAATGGAGGATATTGTTTCCGATACCAGCTTTAATGGCGGAAAACATATATTCGAAGATATAAGTTCTTCCTCGCGCAAAAAAGGATTTAAAGATTGGTGGAAGCGTCTTACACGTGGCAAAAAAGCAGCGCTCATAAGTGCAACAAGCATTGTTCTGGTAATTGCCATATTACTTGGTTGGTTCTTTAGCTATTTTAAATATAACTATAATTCCATAACCACCGATCCCGATGAGCTTGGCTTTACAAATGTTAAAGAAAAGGGCGTTATAAATGTTGCGCTTTTCGGTGTTGACTCGCGTGACGAAACGGTTTTTAAAGGTAATACCGACAGTATTATGATATTAAGTCTTAATACAAACACCAAAAAGGTGAAAATTTTTTCGATTATGCGAGATACGTTGGTGCCTATGGAATATGAAGGTAGAAGCTATTTTGCAAAAATTAATTCTGCTTATGCAAAAGGTCCCGAGCACGCTATAAAAACCATAAATCAGGCATTTGATTTAGATATATCCGAATATGCAACGGTTAATTTTTATGGTATGACCGATATTATTGATGCTGTTGGCGGTATCACAGCCACCATAACAGAGGACGAGCTCACCTGGAAGGGCAACGACCATCCAAACCTCAATAACTGTATGGATGAAATATGCAGTGAGATGGGACTTGACCCCAAGGATTATTATATTCACACGGCGGGCGAACAGACCCTTAACGGCGTGCAGGCTACAGCATACGCGCGTGTGCGACACTGTACTACGGTTTGGGGCACGCGTGACGATTTCGGCAGAACCGACCGTCAGCGTCATGTTATGCAAGAGCTTTTCAACAAGGCAGTCACCATGAAAAAGACACAGTACGTAAGCCTTATAAAAGCGCTTATTCCGTGCAGTGAAACTTCACTTTCTTACTCGGATGTTTTGGGGCTCGCAGTAAACATATTGCTTAGTTCGCCCACTTTTGAGCAGTATCGTTTGCCTCCCTCGGAATATCAAAGCGATTTCTTGATGACAAGTCCGTCGGGATATGGCTCGGTAATTTACTATGACCTCGATTACGCCGCAAAAATGATAAATTCTATAATATATGACGACGTTACGACGGAGCAGTATATAGAGCTTAATCCTATTGAGCGCAACAACTGGTATTATGAAATGACAGGCACTACCGGCAAAACAACTTCAAGCAGCACTACATCTGCTGCAACTCAAAATAATTCAAGCGAGGTAGAAACGACTGCTTCGTCAAGCGAGTCGAATACATCAAGCAATACCGAGGTCTCTAAACCCACAAGCGAGCCTGAACAGACCAACAATTCTAGTGACTCCTCAAAACCCCAGATGTCCGGCGAGACTGAAGAATCTGATTCGTCCGCTGAGTCCGACGAGTCTGAGTCATCGTCTGCTGAGTCCGATGATTCTGAGCTGTCCAGTGAGGAAAGCGGCGGAAATATCGTTGAAGAAACACCTGAAGATGACACCTCAAAAGAGATATCAGGCTCTGATGAAAACACCGAAAACACCACACCGTAAAGTGAGCGAGAAATGGTTATGAAAAGCAAAATTACCAATTGTGAAACCTGTGCAAATTATCTATATGATGCAGAATACGATGAGTATTTTTGTGACTGCCGCCTTGATGAAGACGAAATGGCGCGGTTTTTAACCTCGCAGACCTTTAACTGTCCGTACTATAATTTTTACGACGAGTACAAGATTGTGCAAAAACAGAACTGAAAGGCGGGAAAATATGCTGAAAATATATGCACTAGTAGCGGCAATAGTAACATTGTTGCTCGATATTCCATTTGAAATTTTCAGGCAACCGTATTCGTGGTGGCTTGTGCCTGTTATACTGATTTGCACACTTGTTGCGTTGATGCTGTTGCACATAGCAATATTTGCGCTGAGCATAGTAACGGTTAATTTGAACAAATCGCCACGCGACACGAATTTCTTTCGCTTTTTAGTAAAAGGATTTTTACAGATGGCATTACCGATACTCAGAGTAAAGGTGCATATGACGGGTCTTGAAAAAATACCAAACGACGAACCTTTTTTGTTGGTATGCAATCATATACACGACCTTGACCCTGCAGTTATTTATTATGCAGTGCCCGATGCACGCCTCGCGTTTATAGGGAAAAAAGAAGTGCAAGACTTGTTTCCGTTTGTATATAAAGCATTACATAAATTAAGCGGTTTACCAATAGATCGTGAAAACAACCGCGAAGCTGCAAAAACAATAATTAATGCGGCAAAACTTATCAAGGATAAAACAAATTCAGTTGCCGTTTTCCCTGAAGGTTATGTAAGCAAAAGCGGAGAATTGTTACCTATGCGCAACGGCGCGTTCAAAATTGCAACAAAGTCACAGTGTAAAATTGTGGTGTGCACACTCTGGGGAACAAGGGAAATTCCTAAAAATTTGTTGCGCCGAAAAACCGATATATACTTTGATGTTTTAGAGGTTATAGATACGACCGATAACACTCATACGGCTGAGCTTGGTGAACAAATTTATACAATAATGGACGAATCTTTAAAAAAACGCAAATAAAAAAACCCCTGCTTAATGTTTACTTAAGCAGGGATTAAATTTATATCCAGAATTTATCGGTTGGTGCGTTGAGTTCTATTGTGGGTAAAGAGTCATCGTTCTTAAACATTTCATAAATTTTTGCGGCAAAATTAATATCGTGTATAGAAAGACCGATGTTATATGCCAAAATTCTTTCACGGTTGTTTTCGCGTCCTTTAGCTTTGCCGTTTACCACGTCGCAGACTTCTGCAAAGGATTTAAATTTATCAAAGTTTTTAAAATGCTTAACGTGACCATAATCGTCCGCAAAAACCTTATCAAAGAAAAGGTCGCAGTTTGTAAATCCCAGAGTGTGAATCGGAACAACCAAAACCCCTTCGTCATAATACTCATCGGCACACAAATCAACCGGCATATAGGTGGCGGCAGAAATTATAACGTCGGAGCCTTTTACAAGTTCTTGCGCTGTTTCGACAATAGAAAAACTTATGTTTTTAAAGTCTTTAAAACGCGCTATAAAATCTTCGGCCTGGTCTTTATATCGCAACAGCTTTATGTGCAGTGTTTTGTCGGGAACAACATTTGCTAATACCAAAAGCGCAGAACGTGCTGTGTTACCAAGCCCTAATATACCAATTTTGCAAAAATCGGGTTTTGCCAGATGTATTATTGAATGAGCAGCGACGGCGCCTGTGCGCATTGCCGTAATCCAGTTGGCATCCATCAGCGCAAGGTTTTTTCCGGTTGCTACGTCAAACAAAATGAGAAAACTGTCAAGGCTAGGAACTCGCTCGGGGTAACGGGAAACAACCTTTACACCACCGTGATTTCTCACCACGGATGGCATAACGTTGCAAAACATACCGTCAATAGGTTTCATGCTGATTTTGGCAGGCAACAAAGTATCTTTTTTATGAGCAATCATTTCTTTGGTCCATTTATAACATTCAGTGGGAGAAATATTGGCACCGACAATAGTGTCAAACGTGATAAGCTTCATAATAGTTCCTTTCAAAAATCAAAAGAGTTCTGTTTTTAACGCCTCAATCAATCGGTCGTTGTCTTGGGTGTTGCGTATAGCGATTCTTATATACT
>CAZVWG010000022.1:0-19667 GCA_964630675.1 uncultured Ruminococcus sp. | reverse complement strand
CTAGGACTTTAACCGTTCGGGCCTTCGGCTCGGAAGTGATGGGCATTTTAAAATTTTTGTTGCTGTCTTGCACCAACCGACAGTTCTCTGAAAACGCAAATTTTAAGCCGTCTTCGTCATAGCCTTTTTTAATTTTTTCACATTTTAACACAGTAAAGCGCTGATGTCAAGTGTTTTTTTAAAAAAAGTCTTTATTTTTTGAAACGCGGTATGTATAATATAATGTATATTGATTTCGGGAGATATATTATGCGTATAGTAGTAAAATTAGGCACAAGCACATTAGCGCACAGCACGGGGCACTTGAATATTCGCCGTGTTGAAGAAATATGCAAGGTGATTAGTGATATAAAAAATGCAGGCGATGAGATCATAATGGTATCGTCGGGTGCTATCGGTATGGGAGTAGGTAAGTTATCACTAAAGAGCAAGCCAACCGACATACCAACCAAACAGGCTGCGGCGGCAGTTGGTCAGTGCGAGCTTATGTATACATACGATAAACTGTTTTCGGAATATAATCATACCGTTGCTCAACTGCTTATGACGGGCACCGATTTGCAAAATGAAGAGCGTCATCAAAATTTTAGCAATACGCTGAACCGTCTCTTAGAGCTCGGCGCTATTCCTATTATAAATGAGAATGATACCGTTGCTACCGAAGAAATTGTTATAGGTGATAACGACACCCTCGCGGCAATCGTTGCAGAAAGCATCAGGGCTGATATACTTGTGCTGTTTTCTGATATTGATGGTCTTTATACTGCCGACCCGCACAAAAACAAAGATGCTGAGCTCATAAGTCGTGTTGATAAAATTGATGACAGTATAATTGCGCTCGCGGGCGGTAAAGGCAGTGCGCTTGGCACAGGTGGTATGGTGACAAAAATTGAGGCAGCCAAGATTTGTATGGCATGCGGCTGTGATATGATAATTACCAACGGTGCAAATCCTGCAAGCCTTTATGATATTGTAGAGGACAAACCCGTGGGCACTAAATTTTCAAGGAAAGTTTGAGTAAAATTGGCCATAGCACATTTTCGTTTGGGGCAGTATCTTCATACAGCACCGCTCACTTCAAAATGCACTATGAACAATTTTCTTTCAAACTTACTTTTAAGGAATGTATAAAATGATTGAATTATTAACTGCGGCTCGTGCCGCTAAAGCGCAGGTGTCACTGCTTACAACCGAGCAAAAAAATAACGCACTTTTAAAAATGGCGGATGCGCTAATTTTTAATACTCAAAAAATTCTTGAAGCAAACGCTATAGATGTAGAGCGTTCACGTGGTATAATCAGTGACGTTATGATAGACCGTCTGATGCTTACTGCCGATAGAATCAAGGCGATGGCAGACGGTATTCGTGACGTTGCAAAATTGCCCGATCCTATAGGTCATACATTAAAGGAATATTTTCGCGAAGACGGACTGAAAATCACAAGAGTTTCTGTGCCGATCGGCGTTATTGCTATTATATACGAAAGCCGCCCGAATGTTACAAGTGATGCGGCGGCGTTGTCTCTTAAAAGCGGTAATGTTTGTGTGCTTCGCGGCGGTAAAGAGGCCATAAATTCAGCAAAAGCAATAGTTGAGGCTTTGCGCGAGGGCTTGCGCGAGGCAAATGTTACCGAGGACGCGATAAACCTTGTAACTGATACCACACGCGAGAGCGCAAACACCTTGATGAAAGCCAACGGATATGTCGATATGCTTATCCCACGCGGCGGCGCAGGACTTATAAATGCGTGTATAAACAACGCTACCGTGCCTTGTATTCAGACCGGTACGGGTATATGCCATATATATGTTGAAAAAACCGCCGATATAGATATGGCTATAAGCATTATAAATAACGCTAAAACAAGTCGTCCAAGCGTTTGTAACGCGGCAGAGGTTTTGCTTGTTGACGAGGATATAAAAGAACAAATTTTGCCTCGCGTTTACAAAACATTAGTTGTAGATAGAAAGGCAAGCGGACAAATTCCGGTTGAGCTTCGTCTTGATGATGCGGCACGCAATGTTATAGAAGGCTCGGCGGCGGGAGATACCGATTTTGATACCGAATTTTTGGATTTCATACTTGCTGTTAAATGTGTTAGCGGTGTAGATGAGGCTATCGCGCATATATCGGCTCACTCAACGGGACACAGCGAAGCGATAATTTCAAGTGATGATAATGCAATTGCTAAATTTACAAGCGGTGTTGACAGCGCGGCTGTGTATGTAAATGCATCAACACGATTTACCGACGGCGGTGAGTTCGGCTTGGGTTGCGAGATGGGTATTTCCACCCAAAAGCTTCACGCCCGTGGTCCTATGGGACTTCACGAACTCACTACCTACAAGTACATTATCAATGGCAACGGACATATACGATAGGTGATTAATATGAAATACGGATTTATTGGCTGCGGAAATATGGGCAGTGCATTGGCGTGCGCTATATCCGAGACTACAAAAGATATTTTGCTTGCTGATTTTGACGGTGAAAAAGCCGTGACTCTTGCAAACAAGTTGAATCTAACATCGGTAGATAATGAAACAATTGCAAATGAGTGTGACAGAATATTTTTAGGCGTAAAGCCGCAAATGATGGCAGATATGCTGGGCGGAATAAAAGAAATTCTCGGCAGAAAAAACCCCATTTTAATTTCTATGGCGGCAGGACTTACCACCGATAAGATTAAAGAGCTGGCGGGTGATTTGCCCGTCATTCGAATTATGCCAAATACACCTGTGGGTGTGGGTAAGGGCACGGTGCTTTATTGTGCAAACGGCGTAAGTGAAAAAACACTTGAAGATTTTGTGTCGGATATGTACTATTGCGGTAGACTGTACCGAATTGATGAAAATCTTATGGATGCGGGATGTAGCGTTTCGGGTTGCGGCCCCGCTTTTATGTATACTTTTGTCGAGGCTATTGCAAAGGGCGGCGAGCAATGTGGTCTTTCTAAATCACAGGCAATAGAATTTGCGGCGGCTACTATGGCGGGAGCGGCTGAAATGTTGCTGACGAGCAATAAAACTCCTGAAGAACTGACCGACGCAGTTTGTTCTAAAGGCGGTAGTACAATAGAGGGCGTGAATGTTCTCAAAAACAGTGAGTTTGAAAATATTGTTGCTGATTGTATCAAAGCGTCATATAAAAGAAATAAGGAATTAGGAAAATAATAAACCAAAAGCCACCGAATTCGGTGGCTTTTGGTTTATACCGGTGAATCTATTTTACCGTTCATAAAATCAATAATTTTGTTTTTGATGGTTTCATCATCGACTATGGCAGGCTGAAAATTGTTGATGCTGCCTGTATATACATAGCATGGTATAATATTGGAATTGCTTTCCTGCAAAGAAAGGTCTTTACCTACGGTTAATGTCATTTGGTAAATTATAGTTCGGTTTTCAGGGTATCGGTGTCCTCCATAGCAAAAGTTGCCTATTGAATATACGATTTCGACACCGTTATATATTTCGCGCGGTTGTAAAACGTGAGGATGACCGCCTATGACCAAATCAGCACCGTTATCAACGAGTTTTCGCGCTGCACGGCATTTCCACTCTTCAGGTTCGTGAACTTTTTCTGTTCCGCCATGGAATATCACAACCTGATAGTGTGAGTGTTGCTCGGCCTGCTTAATAAGGTTGACTATGCTGTTGGCTTGGTATTCTCCCCACATACCCGAGCAAATAACCGATATTACATAACCGCCTTTTTCAAAATACATTATTTTGGTGGTATCACCATAAACCATACCGGAATTAGTTATTGCCTGAACAGTATCATTATAGCCGTCTTGCCCATAGTCTCGTATATGATTGTTTGCTATCATAGCACCCTCAACACCGGAGTTTGACAAAATATTAATATTTGTTGTTTTTGAGGCAAACCAAAACGCAGGACTATAATCCTTTTCTACAGGGGTTAATTGCCTGTCGGTAAAAACATTTTCAACATTGGCAATTGTAAAATCGTCTGCTTCAAAAATCGGACTGACTTTTTCTAAAAAATATGAGGGGTCATATTGTGACGCATAGTCGTTAAAAGAACCGGAGTAGGTAGTATCTTTATTAGTTGCAAGAATCATATCGCCAACAAAAGAAAGTGTAATATCAAAACTTTCACTGTCTGCCGGGATATCATGACGACTTTTCAGAGGTGCAACGCTAGTTAAATCGGTAGGTGTGGTTTGAGGCAAAACAGTCGAAGATTCATTTGATGTGGTTGTCTCTTTGCTTGAAACAGGCGATTCTTCGCTTGATACAGTTGTATCCACAGTTAAAACAGGCAACTCCTCGGTTGAAGTGTTTGTTTTGGGTTCGGACAGTGTTTCGCTTGTGAAATTTAAAATACTGCTAAAAAATACAGCATTGGATGGCGGATATAAAATACATATTAACAGCAATACAACAGCAATCATTGCGGCAGTTATGCCTATGATTGTCGCTGTAATTTTAGATTTGGGTTTGTTCACCATAAATACCCCTTTTGTATTAGAGTGTCATAGGTTTTATATCAAAAAACATATAGAATGTCAAGTTTGGATATAAAAAAACAAAAGATTCTTATACGAAAAGGAGAACATAATTATCGGTGCTTTATGTTTTTGTTGAAATTCGTATTAAGTGGTGGTATAATATAGAATAGTTCACTTTATGAACTAATTTTTTTAAAAAAGGTAAGTGATTATATGGACGCAAAATACGAAGCGCTGTTTACCCCTTGGAAGATAGGTAACATCGAGATAAAAAATCGTATTGTTATGTGCCCTATGGGCGGCACATCGCTTTTTGGTTGGTTTGAGCTTGGCGGTTGCCATTTTGACAAAGAGGCGGCAAAGCTTTTTTTAGAAAGAGCTAACAATAACGTGGGTCTTATAATCCCAGGTATTGCGCCTTTGCGCGATACATTTTGGGGTAAATGGCTGTGGCAGAACCCTAAAATGTTTGAAGAGCTGAAGGCTTTTATGGATGAAATTCATAAAACAGGAGCAAAGCTTTTTATTCAGCTGACGGCAGGTATGGGCAGAAGCTGGGCGATAACCGAGCTTGTAGCACCGTTACATAAAAACAAATTAACACGCGCGATAATTAAACCGATTATCGATACCTCGCACGAGTTAGCAAGTCCGAGCCCGCAGAAATCCCGTTGGGCACATGATATCGAGTGTCCTGAGATGACCAAGCATCAGATTCACGAAATTATAGAGGCTTTTGCTAAGACTGCAAAGCTTTGTAAAGAGGCAGGAGTTGACGGCGTTGAGGTTCACGCCGTGCACGAGGGCTATCTGCTTGACCAGTTTGCAATAGAATTCTTTAATAAGCGTACCGACGAATACGGCGGCAGTTTTGAAAATCGTTACCGTTTTGCCGCAGAGGTTGTAAAGGCAATCAAAGAATCTTGCGGACAAGACTTCCCTGTATCGCTTCGTTATTCGGTAGAGTCAAAAATGAAAGGCTTTTGCGAAGGTGCTATGCCCGGCGAGGCTTATACCGAGGTTGGCCGCGGTATGACCGAGAGTGAAAAAGCCGCAAAATATCTGCAGGACGCAGGCTACGATATGCTTAACGCCGACAACGGTACTTATGACTCTTGGTATTGGGCTCATCCGCCTATGTATATGCCGCAAAACTGCAACCTCGAAGATGTTGCTCACATAAAGCAGTTTGTTGATATTCCTGTCGTGTGTGCGGGTCGTATGGAAGCCGAGATTGGCGCTCGTGCAGTAGCTGATGGTAAAATTGATGCTATGGGCGTTGCCCGTCAGTTCCTTACCGATGCCGAGTGGGTTACCAAAATGATCGAAGAACGCGAAGAGGATATTCGCCCCTGCATTTGCTGTCATAACGCTTGCTTTAATTTCTCGTCATCAAAGGGTCACGCCAATACACAGGATCTTACCGACACAATGGGACTTTCGCGTTGCGCGCTTAACCCCGAAACTATGCAGTCTAAAAAATACTATATTGCGCCTGCTAAAAAGAGCAAAAATATTGCGGTTATAGGTGGCGGTATCGGTGGTATGGAGGCGGCAATCGTTTGCGCTAAGCGTGGTCACAGCGTTACCCTTTATGAAAAGAGTGGTGAACTCGGCGGCGTGTTTATAGCCGCGGCGGCACCCTCATTTAAAGAAAAAGATAAGGCTCTTATCGCTTGGTATAAGCGTGAGCTTACTAAATATCCCATAACCGTTAAGATGAATACAGAGATTACCGATGTTAAGTCTTTGGGTGCCGATGAGGTTATCATTGCCACCGGTGCGAAAGCAAAAACAATCTCCGCTAGGGGCGCTGAAAAAGCGATAGAAGCTTGCGATTATTTGCTTGGTAAAAAGACGGTTGGCGATAATGTGGTTATCATCGGCGGCGGTCTTACAGGCTGTGAGATTGCCTATGACCTCTATTTGCAGGGTAAAAAGCCTACCATAGTTGAGGTTCAGGACGACCTTATCACAACACCGGGTATCTGCCTTGCAAACACAAGTTATCTTCGTGATTTCTTTAAAACAAATAAAGTTCCCGTTCATCTTGAAACTCGCCTTGCTTCGATAGAGGATAATTGCGTTTGGGTAGAGGACAGCAAATACGGCAAGCAGTTTAAAATTGATGCTGACGATGTCATTTTGTCGGTAGGATATAACCCCGCGCCCGTTGCTAAAAAAGGTAGTCACCTTCATATTATCGGTGATGCCAACAAGGTTGGCAATCTGCGTACTGTTATCTGGCAGGCGTGGGACGTTGCAATGAAACTGTGATTATATTTGTAGGGGACGATGCCCACATCGTCCCGTTGATAATTAAAATTAAGGAGAAACGTTATGATTTTAAATGCTGAACAGCAGGCAATACTTGACGGCGCGCAAGGCGAAACTATGGCCAAGGTGATGAAAACCATGGTTATGTACGGTGATGCTTTTGAAGCCGAAAAGTTAGTGCCAATTACATCAAAAAACAACCACCTTGTAACCTCTTTCGGTCTTAAGGTTATGTCACCCGTTTATGATCTTATGCAGCAACTTCTTGATTCGGGTGTTATGTCGGGCCAAAAGTTTTCGGTTGACCCTCGTCCTCTTGACAAAAATGTTCCTGCAAACTTTTTACAAAATATTGTTTTCAACAAGCTTATGTACACCAAGCAGGATTTTTACGAGGATCAGCTTAAAAGGTTAGGTCTTATGAACGACGACGCATTTACATGCACCTGTTATATGGACGAGGTCGGCAACAAGCCTCAAAAAGACGAGGTGCTATCCTGGGCAGAGTCGTCAGCCGTTGTATATGCAAACTCGGTTTTAGGTGCTCGTTGTAACCGTAACTCAGGTATTATTGATATTATGGGTTCAATCGTAGGTTATGTGCCATACTTTGGTCTGCTTACCGACGAGGGCAGAAAGGCTGATTGGATAGTAAAAATTGAAACCACCAAAAAGCCTGAGGCTCAGCTTTTAGGCTCTGCTATCGGTATGAAGGTTATGGAGGATGTGCCTTATGTAGTAGGCCTCGATAAGTGGCTCGGTACCGAGCTTGACGATGCCGCTTGCACCTACCTTAAAGACTTTGGCGCGGCTACCGCATCAAACGGCGCCGTGGGCCTTTACCACATTGAAAACCTTACCCCCGAGGCAGTAGAGCAAGGACAGTCACTCATTAAGGAAAACGCCAAGGTTTATGTTATCGATGACGCTGAGCTTGAGCGCGTTTATAAAGATTATCCTGTTATCTGGAAAAATCTTGACGCGACACCAAAGCTTTGCTTTATGGGCTGCCCTCATATGAGTCTTGAGCAGTTGAAAAACTGGACAGACAGGGTAGAGGCGGCTTTACAAGAAACAGGCAACAAAAAGGTTGTTATTCCAACCGTATTTACAGCGGCTCCAAAGGTGCTTGAGCAGTTTAATAAAACCGAATATGCCGCTCGACTAAAGGCAACGGGTGTTATAACATCATACATTTGTCCGCTTATGTATATGAATAACCCACTTTGCAAAAAAATGCCCGTTATTACTTCGTCAAACAAGCTACGCACCTATACAACCGCTCGTTATTATACCGATGATGAAATTTTAACTCAGATTACAGGAGGTAACAAGTAATGAAAGAATTTAAAGGAAGAATAGTTACCCCCGGTACCGTTACCGCAGAAGCTGTTGTATCAAAACAAGGCTTTAATACGCTCGCATCTATGCAGATGGCACTTCAGTTTGGCGACAAGCAAACTAAATGCGGAGACCAAAATAACCCTGATATTAACGGAAAACCACTTTGTGGCAAGGCGCTTTGCTTGCCGCAAACAATTGGTTCTACAACAGGTGGTTTGGTGCTTTACTGTGCATGCGCTATGGAAAGACAGCCTGCTTGTATGCTGTTTGCAAATCATATTGACTCGCTTGCTGCTGCGGGAGCAGTACTCGCTGACGTTTGGGTAGATAATATTACAATGCCAGTTATTGACTGCCTAGGCGACGAGTTTCTGGATTACGTTCAAACCGGTATGACAGTTACTGTTAAAGAAGATGGAACGGTAGTTGTTGAATAAAAAACAGCAGATAGCAATTGCTATCTGCTGTTTTTTGTGTTACAATACAAAAAACGATGTTTTAAAGGTGATATTATGAGTTTTAAAACACAAGTATATAATTTAATGAAGGATTGGTGCGACGAGCTTTTAAAGACTCAGCTTTCTATGCCCGACCCACTGCTTGATGGTGCAATTTTGTGTCCCGGTTGTGCGGTTGTGCACGGCAGATGCGCCGATATGGTTTTACCACTTATTCTTTTGTATAGAGATACAAATGATGAAAAGTATTTAACTGCGGCTAAAAAGCTTATAGACTGGACCGAATATAATCTGCTTTCTGAACACGATGACTATCGTAACGACCTTGCTAATCGTTGGAAGGGTACTAACATTTTTACCTGCCTTATGCTTGGTGAAACCCTACATAGATTCGGCGACGTTTTGGATGCGGAAACATTCAGTAAATGGGATAAAATTTTCCGCCGTCGCGCTGCTGCGGCTATTGGTTTTTGCGAAACGGTTGGTCCTCATATCAACTATAATGCAGGCGCTGCCGCAATGTTTGCTTTTGCTTATAACTACACAGGTGAGCAAAAGTTTTTAGAAAACGCCTTAAAACAAGAGGAGTTTTGTCGCGCGCATTTTGATAATGAAGGTCTGTTCTTTGGTGAGGGTAAACCACTTGACGGTACAACGGCAAAGGGCTGCCATTTCATTGATATGGGTTACAACCTTGAAGAGTCTATTCCGCTTTTAGTACTTCACGCGCTTTGGATGAAGGATGACGAAAAGATTAAATATTATACCGATCGCGCTATTGACCATTTAGGATTTTTATTACCCGACGGTGCTATTGATAATAGCTGGGGTACTCGTCAAAACAAATGGACATATTGGGGAAGTCGCACCAGTGACGGTATGCACGAGGGCTTTGTTTATATAGCAAAGGATAATCCCGTTATTGCAAAGGCTGTTCGCCGTAATGTAGAGCTTTTAGAAAAATGCACAGTAGACGGCAGACTTTACGGCGGTCTTATGTACCACACGGCACACGAGCCTGCTTGTGTGCATCACGCATTCGATAAGGTTAAATCGCTTGCAGTTTTGTATCTCGAAATGGGCGATGAGTTTGAGTCTTGCGAGGATGCCGTTTTGCCGCGTGAGGTTGAAGGCATAAGAGTATATCAGAACGGATATCTCTATACCGTTACTAAGGGTGATTTCGTTGCTACGGTCAATGCTTGCGACACGCATATTTATACTGCCAGCGAAACGGGTGGCGGCGCTATCAGTATGCTGTGGAGCAAAGATTACGGCGCAGTTATGGCGGCAACGCTTTACCGCTTTGTAACTACCGAGCCTATGAATATGCAAATTCAGCGCCACGTTGACGAAGAGCTTTGCAATACCGCAAGAATAGGTCGCTCGGATACGGATAAGACTGTTGAACTCACACAAAATGGTTATAACATAACTGCAAAATCAGAGAAAAACGGTTTCGAGATTAAGTATGAATTTTGCGATGATGTTGTAAAAATTAGAGTTTTATCAGATAAAGATACCGAATACGTTTTACCGATTGTAAGTCAGAGTGGTGACAAAGTAGAACTCAGTGAAAACGAAGTAGTGTTTAAGGATGTGTTATCAGTATCTTTTAATAGTGAATATACCATAGACCCTGCAGATGAAAAACGACATTTTCATCCCGTAGGTGGATTCCAGTATAAACACATAACATTCCCTGTAAACGCTAACAAGGAATTAAACATTAAAATTAGAATAATAAAATAATAATTTTTTAAAAGAAGGTCTTATTTATGCAAAAAAGAGTAGCGGCAATTCACGATATTTCATGCTTTGGTAAGTGTTCGCTTACCGTGGCGCTACCTATAATTTCGGCGGCCGGTATTGAATGCGCCGGTATACCCACCGCGGTGCTTTCGACTCATACGGGCGGCTTTTCGGGCTATACCTTTCGTGACCTTACCGAAGATATTATGCCTGTAGCAAGTCACTGGAAAAAAGAGGGACTTACCTTTGATGCGGTTTATACAGGGTATCTGGGCTCGGTAGAGCAAATTGACCTTGTGTGTGAGGCGGTTGATACCTTTGGTACTGACAATACCCTATTAATAGTTGATCCTGTTATGGCTGACCACGGCAGACTTTACGCAGGATTTCCCGAAACTTTCCCTAAAGAGATGGTGCGACTTTGCGCTAAAGCCGATATCATAACACCAAACATTACCGAAGCGGCATTTATGACCGATATGCCATATGTGGAGGCGCCACACAGTAAAGAATATATTGAGTCTTTGCTAAAAGGGCTTCGTGAATTTGCAAGCGGCAAAATAGTGCTTACGGGAGTTTGCTTTGCAGAGGGTGAAATAGGAGCCGCTTGTATGGAAGACGAGAATATAGAGTATATATTCACTCCTCATGTTGACGCGGCATATCACGGCACAGGCGATATATTTACAAGCACACTTACCTGCGGTGTATTAAAAGGTAAATCCCTTTCGGAAGCGGCGCTTATAGCCGCAAGGTTTACGGCAGGGTGCATTAAGCTTACCAAAGAAGAGTATCCGCAGATGAAATACGGTGTGAATTTTGAAGCTCAAATACCAAATCTTTTAAAACTGCTTGAGATAATATAAATTTTTAATATCATAAAGCAAAAAACTCTCTCATACAATTAACTAAGTCCTTTTAAGGTGGTAGTTATATGAGAGAGTTTTCTGATGATAGAGCAGTGGTGTTGGGTCAGTACATAATAGATACAGGTGCTACGGTGCGGGCTACTGCCAAGGTGTTTAAAATAAGTAAGTCTACGGTACACAAAGATGTAACTGAGAGATTATTTAACATAAACCGCGCGCTTTACCGTCAGGTTGATACGGTTTTACAAAAAAACAAAAGTGAACGGCATATCCGTGGCGGGCTTGCAACACGTCGGAAATATAAAGGAGAATAGTATTACATATAGTGTATGTTATATGATTATGCGTAGGAGTTCTTTTACAAAAGGGCTCCTTTTTTGTTTTTTTTTGAAATCCACATTTACAAAGAATTTTCCACAAAAAATAAACAAAAACGGTTAAAAAATCTTTGTTTTTCTTTATTTGTTCTTTAATTTTGTTGCTTTTCTATTGACTTTTGTGTTGTTTTGGTGTAGAATTAAGACAATCAGTAAAGTGAGGTGTTGTCTATGCCATACACATATACAAAAAATATTGAAAAATCACCGCGTATACAGCGTCTTATCGACCATCTTTATGCAAGGATGCCCGAGATAGAGGCAGATCGTGCAGTGTTGATCACCGAAAGCTATAAGACTACAGAGGGTGAGCCGATAGTGTTGCGACGAGCTAAAGCTTTTGCTCATATACTTGAGAATTTGCCCATTACTATCCGTCCCGAAGAGTTGATAGTAGGTAGTAATTCGATAGCTCCTCGCGGGTGTCAGGTGTTCCCTGAATATTCTTATGAATGGCTTGAGTCTGAATTTGATACTGTAGCCACTCGTAGTGCCGATCCATTTTATATATCTGAGGAGACCAAGGCAAAACTGCGTGAGGTTTATCCGTATTGGAAGGGCAAAACCACAAGTGAGCTTGCAACCTCTTATATGTCACCTGAGGCGCTTTGTGCTATAGAGCACAACATATTTACCGTTGGCAACTATTTTTATAACGGCATCGGTCATTTTACCGTAGATTACGGTAAAGTATTGAATATAGGTTATAAAGGTATTATTGCCGAGGCTAATGAAGCGCTGAAAGCTCTTGATGTTGCCGATGCTGATTATGCTTCTCGAAGTGCATTTTTGCAGGCGGTAATAATCAGTTGTGACTCTGTAATAAATTACGCTGACCGATATGCAACCCTTGCTAAACAAATGGCATCTGGCGAAAATGACGCTAATCGTCGCGAAGAGCTTTTGAGGATTGCGGCAAACTGCGCACGTGTACCGCGTTATGGTGCCGAGAGCTTTTATGAGGCTTGTCAGTCTTTCTGGTTTGTGCAGATGCTTTTGCAGGTTGAATCAAGCGGACACTCGATTTCTCCGGGCAGATTTGACCAATATATGAACCCTTATTTTGAAAAGGACTTGGCGGCAGGCAGGATAACCCGTGAGTTTGCGCAAGAGCTTATTGACTGCATTTGGGTAAAGCTTAACGACCTTAATAAAGTTCGTGACGCGGCTTCTGCCGAGGGCTTTGCAGGCTACAGTCTGTTTCAAAATCTTATCGCAGGCGGTCAGGATAAATACGGTAACGATGCTACCAATGATGTATCGTTTATGTGTATAAATGCAACGCTTCACGTTATGCTTCCTATGCCGTCGTTCTCGGTTCGTGTCTGGAATGGCAGTCCCCACGAATTTTTGCTTCGTGCGGCAGAGGTCACACGCACCGGTGTAGGTTTGCCTGCTTATTATAACGACGAGGTAATTATTCCATCGCTTATGAGCCGTGGTGTTACCCTTGAAGATGCCCGAAACTATAATATTATAGGTTGTGTTGAACCACAGGCCCCCGCAAAGACTGACGGTTGGCACGATGCGGCATTCTTTAATATGTGCAGACCGCTTGAGCTTGTTTTCTCAAACGGTGTTGACAAGGGAGTGCAGGTGGGCCTTCAAACCGGAGAACTGCAAGAATTTGATACATTTGATAAGTTCTATGATGCATATAAGGCTCAGATGAACTATTTTATAAAATTGCTTGTAAATGCTGATAATGCTATTGATATGGCGCACGCGCGCCGTTGCCCATTGCCCTTCCAGTCTTGTATGATAGAGGACTGTATCGGTCGTGGCAAGAGCTTGCAAGAAGGCGGAGCGGTCTACAACTTTACAGGTCCGCAGGGCTTTGGTATTGCGAATATGACCGATGCTCTTATGGCTGTTAAGACTCTTGTCTATGACAAAAAGATTTTAAAACTTTGCGAGCTTAAAGCGGCGCTTGACAACAACTTCGGCAAGGATATGGATTCTTCAACGGCGGAAAGACTTACCAAAACAGTTGCTCAAAAATTGGTGGCAGACGGCAAAACACTTACAGAAGACGATATCAAATCTATTTATCTTGCCGTATCGAAAAACAACGCTTCGGATGCAGAAAAACAACGTTATGGTGAGATATTGGAGCAAATACAGGAACTGCCTAAATACGGCAACGATCTACCTGATGTTGATGCTTTTGCTCGGGATGTTGCTTATACGTACACAAAACCGCTTGAAAATTACAAAAACCCACGCGGTGGTATGTTCCAGGCGGGTCTCTATCCCGTATCGGCTAATGTGCCTCTGGGCGCGCAAACGGGTGCGACACCGGATGGTCGACTTGCGTTCACGCCGATTGCCGACGGCGTAGGTCCTGCGGCAGGTCGAGATATTAAGGGACCGACCGCGTCGGCAAACTCGGTTGCAAAGCTTGACCATTTTATTGCGTCAAACGGAACACTCTTTAATATGAAGTTCCATCCGAGCGCGTTAGCGGGTCCTGGCGGACTTGAAAGTTTTGTAGCACTTGTACGCGGCTTTTTTGACCAAAAGGGTATGCATATGCAGTTTAATGTTGTAAGCCGCGAAACGCTTCGTGACGCGCAAAAGAATCCTGAAAAACACAAATCTCTAGTTGTTCGTGTTGCGGGTTACAGCGCATTGTTTACTACACTTTCGCGTTCACTTCAGGATGACATTATAAGCCGTACCGAGCAGGGAGGTTTTTAAAATTGGACAATCTTTCTGTGAAAGGAAGAGTCTTTGATATTCAGCGCTTTTCGACCCATGATGGACCCGGTATTCGCACGATAGTCTTTTTAAAAGGTTGCGCACTTCGTTGCCGCTGGTGTTGTAATCCCGAGTCGCAATCCTACGAAATTGAAACAATGATGCTTGGCGGCAAGCCAAAGGTTATGGGTCGGGATGTTTCGGTAGAAGAGGTTTTAAAAGAGGTTTTACAGGATAGACCTTACTACAACCGCTCCGGCGGAGGTGTAACCCTTTCGGGTGGCGAGAGTCTTTTGCAGCCTGATTTTGCGGTAGCGCTGCTTAAAGCATGTAAGGAAAACGGGATAAATACCGCTATTGAAACCACGGGTTTTGCAAGCGCTGATGTTATAAAAAGATTTTTACCTTATCTTGATACCGTGCTTATGGATATTAAGCACATAAACAGTGACAAGCATAAAGAATTTACTACACAACCAAATGAGCGAATTCTTGAAAATGCAAAATTAATAGCTGCTGAAGCAAAGCGGTTGATTGTTCGCGTTCCTGTAATACCGACGTTTAATGATACGGTGGCTGAAATAGCGGAGATTGCTGCATTTGCGTCGAACTTGCCAAATGTTAACGAAATTCATTTGCTGCCGTATCACAGCATGGGTCGTGATAAATATTCAGGTCTTGGTCGTGAATACGGTATGGGCGATTTAAAATCGCCTACAAATGAATTAATGGAAGTGCTCAGACAAACTGCTGAGCAGTTTGGACTTAGGGCTTATATAGGAGGTTAGATATGCAATTTGATAATGATAAAGCTCGGATTATACAAGAGCTTGTTCCGGGTAAGCAGATAACCTTGGCTCACATAATCGCAAATCCCGATGAAATACTTTACAAAAAGTTAGGCCTTAATCCTGCAGAAGAACACAAGGGTGCGATTGGTATCCTTACTGTGTCGCCGAGCGAAACGGCGATAATTGCAGGCGATATTGCGATAAAGGCATCGGGCGCAACACTTGGTTTTGTAGACCGCTTTAGTGGTACAGTAATTCTTACGGGCACCGTATCGGAAGTTGAAGCTTCTCTGGCGGCTATTACCGATTATGTGAAAAACAAATTGGGATTTACGGTTTGTGAAGTGACAAAAACCTGATGAAAAAACTGATACTCATAGGGCGTAGCGGTGTTGGAAAAACGACTCTAACCCAAGCGCTAAAAGGTGAAAAAACGCATTATAGCAAAACCCAATATATAGACTACGGTGACTTCTTGATCGATACACCGGGCGAATATGCAGAAAATCACGATCTTGGCGCCGCACTTTGTCTTTATGCATATGAGGCGGATATAGTGGCTCTGCTTATAGCAGCGGACGAGCAGTACTCGCTTTTCCCGCCGAACATTACTTGTATGGTAAACCGAGAGGTTATAGGTATAGTTACTAAATGCAACAAAGCAGATCCCATCTGTGCTGAAAACTGGTTGCGACTTTCGGGATGCGAAACGGTATATAAGGTGGATTCAAAAACAGGAGAGGGCATAAATCAAATACTTCAACACCTTAAAAACCACAAAAAACAAGAAAAATAACAGAAAAAACCAAAAAAATCATCTTTTTTGTGTTGACTTTATCACGTTTTTGTGGTATTATCATAATAGGTTAAAATCAAATTTTAATAACAAGGAGAAAAAATCATGGTAAACGAGTATGAAATCAAAAAACAAATATGCGACATCGGTAAGCGTATTTATGATCAAGGAATGGTTGCTGCTAATGACGGTAATATTTCTGTAAAGCTTAACGATAACGAATTTCTTTGCACACCTACAGGTGTTAGTAAGGGCTTTATGACTCCTGAATACATCTGCAAGGTAGACCGCGATGGTAAAGTGTTGCAGGCAAACAAGGGCTTTAAGCCTTCTTCGGAAATTAAGATGCATATGCGTGTTTATAAAGAACGTCCGGATGTAAATTCGGTTGTTCACGCTCATCCGATCTACGCTACAGGCTTTGCTATTGCGGGTATTCCGCTTACTCAGCCTATTATGCCTGAGGCGGTAATCGCTCTCGGCTGTGTGCCGATTGCAGAATACGGCACACCTTCTACCGAAGAAATTCCTGACGCAGTTTCAAAGTATCTGCAGTCATTTGATGCAGTATTGCTTGAAAATCACGGAGCGCTCACATTCTCTGATTCTCTTCTTAATGCATATCACAAGATGGAATCTGTAGAATTTTATGCAAAACTTCTTTACATTTCCAGACAGCTTGGCGGTCCTAAGGAGCTTTCTGAATCACAGGTTCAGCGCCTTTATGAGATTCGCCGTCAGTTTGGTCTTAAGGGTAAGCACCCTGCTGACCTTTGCCCCAATGTTAAATCGGGTCAGCCCAGTTGTCACGGTTGTGGCGGCAACTGCACCTGCGGAAAAGCTGATACAGACTTGGTTGCTGAAATTACAAAGCGAGTAATTGAGCAGCTCGGTAAATAATTATGAATGAACAAACCATGCAATCCATTGTCGATGCGGTGGTAAGCAAAATCAAACCTCAGGATATAACACTTGATTCTGCGCGAAAACTTGCTGAAAAAGTGAGGATGCGAGCAGAACAAATGGGTGTTAAAGCGGTCGTTGCAATATCCAACAGAGCCGCTCATCCGGTTCTGGTGGAGAGCATGGACGACGCTTATATAGCAAGCTATGACATAGCGGTGCAAAAGGCGTTTACAGTTGTATCGCTTAAAATGTCAACAAGTACGCTAAAGTCGCTGGCTGTCCCAGGTGGTTCGCTTTACGGAATACAGTTTACAAATCAAGGCAAAATTGTGATTTTCGGCGGCGGCGAACCGCTTAAAAACGTGGATGGCGAAATCGTAGGCGGTCTTGGCGTCAGCGGCGGCAGCGAAGAGCAGGATACAGTTCTTGCTGCTTACGGTAAAGAAATATTTGAGAAAGGAAAGTATCTATAATGGATATAAATTCTTCCAACATAGAGCAGATAGTACGTCAGGTGCTTGACAGTATGAACGGTAAAGCCGCGGTTGCTCCTGCTGTGCAGGGAACAATACCCGCGACAGCGCGAGTTGCGATGCTTACCGATCTTGAAAAAATTGAAATAAAAGAATATCCTATGCCTCGAGTTGGTGATGATGATATTCTTGTTCGTGTTGAAGGCTGTGGCGTTTGCGGTACAGACGCTCACGAATACAAACGCGATCCATTCGGTCTTATCCCTGTAGCGCTTGGTCATGAGGGTACAGGCGAAATAGTTAAAATGGGTAAAAATGTAAAGGTTGACTCAGCGGGTAAACCACTTAATATAGGTGATAAAGTAGTTACTTGTATGATATTTAATGATAACCCTGATATTACAATGTTTGACCTTAACAAGCAAAACGTTGGCGGTGCAGACGTTTATGGGTTGCTTCCGGATGACGATGTTCACTTAAACGGTTGGTTCAGCGACTATATATTGGTTCGCGGCGGTTCTACCGTGTTTAATGTTAGTGATTTGGATCTTGATTCAAGAATTCTTATCGAGCCTTGTGCAGTATTAATTCACGCTGTCGAACGCGCAAAGACTACAGGCATACTTCGTTTTAACAGTCGTGTTGTAGTGCAGGGCTGCGGACCTATTGGTCTTATCTGTATTGCGGTTCTTCGCACAATGGGTATTGAAAACATTGTTGCTGTTGACGGTGAGGATAAGCGCCTAAGCTTTGCAAAGGAAATGGGGGCTAATGCTGTAGTTAACTTTAAAGACCACAAGGGTATAGAGGCTCTCTCTGAAGGTGTTAAGGATGCTTTCGGCGGATATCTTGCTGACTTTGCGTTCCAGTGCACAGGCTCACCTGTAGCGCACAGCAATATTTATAAATTTATCCGCAACGGCGGTGGACTTTGTGAACTGGGCTTCTTTATTAACGGCGGCGACGCTACAATTAACCCGCACTTTGATATTTGCTCTAAAGAAATTACAACAGTTGGTTCTTGGGTGTACACCCTTCGCGACTATGCAACTACATTTGATTTCTTAAAGCGCGCAAAGGGAATAGGTCTTCCTATCGAAAAACTTATTACTCACAAATATCCCCTTGAACAGATTGACGATGCATTTAAGACAAATCTTAAAATGGAAGGTCTTAAGATTGCAGTCGTTAATGATTAAGGAGAAAACTTATGAGTAAGGCAACAGGTATTCTTGAGGTGTTTGGCTTGGTTGCGGCTTTTGTTGCTTGCGATGCTGGTTGCAAAGCGGCAGACGTTACGGTTGAAAACTTTGACAAGAACAAGCCGGGCAATGCCGATGAATTAGAGGTTCCACTCATTGTAGCGATAAAGTTTCGCGGCTCGGTTGACGCGGTAGAGGCAGCTATGAAAGCTGCAAAGCAGGCTGCTGAAAATGTGACGGGTGTGGTTGCAAGTCACATTATTTCAAGAACCGAAGAAGACACGGAACCCATGTTAAAGCTAAACGCTTTTGATAAAAACTAAAACAACTTTTGGAGGATATAATTATGAAAGAAGCACTCGGAATGGTAGAAACCCGCGGTCTTACAGCTGCTATTGAAGCGGCAGATGCTATGGTTAAGGCTGCAGAAGTGACACTCATCGGCACCGAAAAGATCGGTTCGGGACTTGTATCTGTGATGGTACGTGGCGATGTAGGCGCTGTAAAGGCTGCTGTAGAAGCAGGCTCGGCAAACGCTTCCCGTCTTGGTGAACTCGTGGCAATTCACGTAATTCCAAGACCCCATGCTGATGTAGAAAAGATTCTTCCCAGATTCTAATCTTAAAATCTTAAGAGGTAATAATATATGAAGTCTATAGGACTTATAGAGGTTTCGGGCGTAACGGCGGCTGTAGATTGCCTTGATATTATGTGCAAATCAGCTGATGTTGAGTTTGTAACCTGGGAACGTAAGCTTGGCGGCAGACTTGTAACTGTTGTAGTTGAGGGTCAGGTGTCAGCGGTAACCGCTGCTGTAGAAAACGCAATGGCAAACGCAATAAAAACACCTGTGTCTCACGCAGTTATAGCAAGCCCTCACGAAGAGGTGCAAAGATTGCTTGAACTCAGCGCGTCCCGAATGAAGAAAAAAGAAGGTGCTAAGTAATGAGTACTACCAAAAAAACAACTAACACCGCAAGCAAATCAACTGCTAATAAAACAACTGCAAAACCGGCGGCACCAAAAACTGTTCCGGTGGCAGAACCTGTAAAGAAGGAGGTTAAAAAAATGGCACTCGAAGCATTAGGTATGGTAGAAACCCGCGGTCTTGTAGCTGCAATTGAAGCAGCAGACGCAATGGTAAAAGCTGCAAACGTAGAGCTTATCGGTACAGAAAAGATCGGCTCAGGTCTTGTATCTGTAATGGTACGCGGTGACGTAGGCGCTGTAAAAGCTGCTGTAG